>CAYZMW010000056.1:0-7046 GCA_964479645.1 uncultured Melioribacter sp.
TTTTCATATGAGCCTCTGATATCTTTTATTTATACGTTTTGCAATTAAATTCAAAAAATAAAATTACTTCTTTTACTAAAAACAATCAAAAAAAGTTTTCTTGAAGTTAAGTTTGAATTTTATTATGCTCAAAAAAAGATGAATGAACGATTGGTTGAATTATAGGAGTTAGGAGCAAGGAGTTAGAATTTAGAATATAAAAAAGTGATAGAACACTGATTTGAACGGATTTTTATGGATTTAGAAATTTCAAGTCCTTGCGAGGAGACCTCCCGCAGAAGGCGGGAGGACGACGAAGCAATCTGTAGTATTACCACACAAACCCAAATAAATACAGTCTTTCCGAGTTCTCACCTTCGGCGGAACGAAGGAATCTGTCACGCCGAGCGCGGATTTTTATTTTGCTGACACTTCGATAGATTGCTTCTCCCGCCTACGGCGGGATCGCAATGACCGATTAATTTAAGTTTTGCTAAAAATTTGACAGATTGCTTCACCCCGCCGTTGGCGGTGTCGCAATGACGCGAATTTTCCGATCTTTGCGAGGAGACCCGCCTTAGCGGGTCGACGAAGCAATCCGCCACGCCGTGCGCCGAGAAGTCTTTTGCTGAAAAACCTACAGATTGCCGCGCTCTCACGCAAGGCGTGGTCGCTCGTAATGACTGATTAATTTTAAGTTTCGCTGAAAATTCAATAGATTGCTTCGTACCGCAAGGGCGGAATTAAAAAATGGGATTTGTTTTCTTCGTCTCATCTAAAAATTCGACTTCAATATCTTTATTATAACGGCAATTATTGGTATATTTCAATCTTAAATTATTCTAAGTGAACAATTAAAAAATATCAAACATAAACGGAGATTTTTATGGCAAACGAAGTAAAAAAAGCTACGATGGACGGTAACGAAGCCGTTTCCAGCGTGGCGTTTAGGCTAAGCGAAGTAATAGCGATTTATCCTATTACTCCTTCTTCTCCGATGGGAGAACACTCTGACGCATGGTCGGCCGTCGGGAAGAAAAACATATGGGGAACAGTCCCTTCCGTTACGGAAATGCAATCGGAAGGCGGCGCGTCCGGCGCGGTTCACGGTTCTTTGCAAGCCGGCGCGTTAACTACAACTTTCACGGCATCGCAAGGTTTACTCTTGATGATTCCGAACATGTACAAAATAGCGGGAGAACTTACGCCCGCCGTTTTTCACGTTTCAGCTCGTTCGCTCGCGGCGCAAGCGCTTTCGATTTTCGGGGACCACACCGACGTTATGCAAGTCCGCCAAACCGGTTTCGGCTTGCTTTCTTCGGGTTCGGTTCAGCAAGCGCACGATATGGCGGCGATTGCGCATAAAGCGACGCTCGAATCGCGCATTCCGTTCGTGCATTTCTTCGACGGTTTCAGAACTTCGCATGAAATTCAGAAAATCGAAATGCTTTCGGACGAACAGTTGCGCGAATTGATTGACGACAAATACGTACAGGCTCACAAAGAAAGAGCGATGAACCCCGATAAGCCGTTTATCCGCGGCACTTCCCAAAATCCGGACGTTTATTTTCAAGGTCGCGAAACGGTTAACAAATATTACAACGCCGCGCCCGCAATCGTTCAAAAAGCGATGGACGAATTTGCGAAAGTTACGGGACGTCAATACAGAATTTACGATTATTACGGCGCGCCCGATGCGGAGAAAATCGTAATTTTAATGGGTTCGGGAACGGAAACCGCTCGCGAAACCGTCGATTATATGATTGAAAAATTCGGCGCGAAAGTCGGCGTGCTTACCGTTCATCTTTACAGACCGTTTTCCGTTAAGGATTTCGTAAACGCAATTCCCGAAACGGTTAAGAAAATTGCTGTTCTCGACAGAACCAAAGAAGCGGGTTCGACGGGCGAACCTTTGTATCTCGACACGGTAACCGCATTTGCGGAAACTCCCGAAAGAGAAACGCCCGTAATCGTAGGCGGACGTTACGGACTTTCGTCCAAAGAGTTTACGCCCGCTATGGTTAAAGCGGTGTTCGATAATCTTGATAATGAAAATCCGAAAAATCATTTCACCGTCGGTATTTATGACGACGTTACGAATACAAGTTTGGATTTCGACAAATCTTTCGTTACGGAAAGCGAAGAGTTTACCAAATGTATGTTTTACGGTTTGGGTTCGGACGGAACGGTCGGCGCAAACAAAAACTCGATTAAAATTATCGGCGGCGAAACCGATAACTACACCCAAGGCTATTTCGTTTACGATTCGAAAAAAGCGGGTTCGACAACGGTCTCGCACTTGCGTTTCGGACCGAAACCTATTCGTTCCACTTACTTGATTCAACAAGCGGATTTCGTCGGTTGTCATCAATTCACTTTGCTCGACAAATTCGAAGTGTTGAAAAATATTAAGAAAGGCGGAACGTTCCTTTTGAACAGTCCTTATTCCAAAGATGAAGTTTGGGATAAACTACCGCGTCCTGTTCAAGAAGAAATCATCAACAAAGAACTTGAGTTCTACGTTGTTGACGCTTACAAAGTTGCAAAAGAAACCGGAATGGGCGCAAGAATAAATACGATTATGCAAACATGCTTCTTTGCGATTTCCGGTATTTTGCCGAAAGACGAAGCGATTGCGAAAATTAAAAACGCAATTCAGAAAACGTACGGAAAGAAAGGCGAAGAAGTCGTAAATAAAAACTTCGCGGCTGTTGATAACGCTCTCGCGAATATGTATAAAATCGATTATCCGAAAAACGTTACAAGCAATATCGAATTACCGCCGCCCGTGCCGGAAGAAGCTCCCGAATTCGTTCGCGACGTATTGGGCGAATTAATTGCGGGACGCGGCGACGATGTCCCCGTGAGCAAATTCCCCGCTGACGGTACTTATCCTTCCGCAACAACGCAATGGGAAAAACGCAACATCGCTCTTGAAGTTCCCGTGTGGGAAGAAGACTTGTGTATCCAATGTAACAAGTGCGTGCTCGCTTGTCCGCATGCGGCTATTCGCGTTAAACAATACGACAAAAAATATCTCGAAAACGCGCCCGAAACATTCAAATATATCGACGCTCGCGGCAAAGACAAAAACATGGCTTACACAATTCAAGTAGCAGTTGAGGATTGTACGGGTTGCCGTGTCTGCGTTGAAGTTTGTCCCGCGGTTGACAAACAAAATCCCGAAAGAAAATCGCTCAACATGGCTCCGCAAATTCCTTTGCGCGAAAAAGAAAGAGAAAACTTCAAGTTCTTCCTCGATTTGCCTGAATTCGACAGAACGAAAGTCAAAGTCGATTCGGTAGTCGGAAGTCAGTTGTTGCAACCTTTGTTCGAATTTTCCGGCGCTTGCCCGGGTTGCGGCGAAACTCCTTACGTGAAACTTGTTTCGCAACTTTTCGGCGACAGAGCGATTATCGCAAACGCAACGGGTTGTTCCTCGATTTACGGCGGTAACTTGCCCACTACGCCTTGGGCGGTAAATAAAGAAGGTCGCGGTCCTTCGTGGAGCAATTCGCTTTTCGAAGACAACGCGGAATTCGGTCTCGGTATGCGTTTGGCAATCGATAAAAACCGCGAACACGCAATCGAACTGCTTTCGCAATTGAAAGACGAAATCGGCGGAGAATTGGTCGAAGCGATTATCACCGCTCCGCAAAAAACCGAAATCGAAATTAAAGAACAACGCGAAAGAGTGGCGCAACTTAAAGAAAAACTCGAAGCGATGGGCGATAACAAAATCGCGAAAGAATTGCTTTCGGTAACGGATTATCTTATCACGCGTTCCGTCTGGATTATGGGCGGCGACGGTTGGGCGTACGATATCGGTTACGGCGGTCTCGACCACGTGCTCGCTTCGGGTAAAAACGTTAATATTCTTGTCCTCGATACGGAAGTTTATTCGAATACAGGCGGACAGCAATCGAAAGCCACGCCGCTCGGCGCGGTTGCCAAATTTGCCGCGGCGGGTCGTCCTCTTCCGAAGAAAGACCTCGCGCGCATGGCGATAAGTTACGGCAACGTTTACGTGGCGCAAGTGGCAATGGGCGCAAACGATACGCAAACCGTTCGCGCGTTTGTCGAAGCCGAACGTTTCGACGGTCCTTCGATTATTATCGCGTACAGTCACTGTATCGAACACGGTTACGATATGGGATACGGAATGGACCATCAAAAACTCGCGGTGGAAAGCGGTTACTGGCCTATTTTCCGTTACAATCCAGACAACGAAAAACTCGGCAAAAACCCGCTCAAACTCGATTACAAAGGTCCGAAGATTCCGTTGAAAGAATACATTTACAAGGAAAATCGTTTCCAAATGCTTGTCAAAGCGAATCCCGAACGCGCCGAAGCGTTGTTGAAAGACGCGCAAGCGCACGTCGAAAGCCAATGGCAAATTTACAGCAATATGGCGTCGATGGATTACGGGTTCAAATTGAAGAAAGACGAATAACAAGGAAGAAAATCCGATTGTTCGATAAAAAAAGGCTGACATTTGTCAGCCTTTTTATTTTTAGTTTTTCGTAATATGAGTTCTAACAATTATTTGCGTTAATGTGAGAATAAATAAAAACGTTCGTAATTAAACGCTCTTTTTGTGAATTCAGTATTTTTTATTTCGCTTCGTTTAATTGTTCGCGTACAATTTTCTCGGTATCAAGAGCAATCACGAGTTCTTCGTTAGTCGGAATTTTCAACACTTTCACGCGGGAATTTTCATCGGAAAGAACCGCTTCGCCCGTCGCCTCGGCGTTCTTCTTTTCGTCAAGTTTTACACCGAGAAATTCCAAATCCTCACAAACGGTTTTGCGCACTAACGGAGAGTTTTCGCCGATTCCGCCGGTGAATACGATTGCGTCCAATCCGCCCATTGCCGCCGCATAAGCGCCGATGTATTTTTTTATTCTGTAAGTAAAGACGTCGAATGCCAAACGCGCGCGTTTGTGTCCTTCTTCGATAGCCTGTTCTATTTCGCGCATGTCGCTACTTTCTCCGCTTATTCCGAGCAAACCGCTGTGTTTGTTCATCAACGTATTGGCTTCATGTAGCGAAAGTTCTTCTTTTCCCATGATGTAAAGAATAACCGACGGGTCCATATCGCCGGTTCTTGTTCCCATCAACAAACCTTCAAGCGGCGTAAATCCCATGGTGGTGTCCACCGAACGCCCGTCTTTTATAGCCGCCATGCTTGCGCCGTTACCCAAATGCGCGCTTACGATTTTGAGTTCGGATAAATCCCGTCCCAAACGAACCGCCGCGCGACGCGAAACGTAACGGTGCGATGTTCCGTGAAATCCGTAACGTCTGATTTTGTAGCGTTTGTAAAGCGTGTAAGGAATTCCGTACAAATACGCTTTCGGCGGCATATTAACATGAAACGCGGTGTCGAAAACCGCGACTTGCGGAACTTTCGGCAAGTGCGCTTTCGCCGCCTCTATACCCTTGATGTTAGCGGGATTGTGAAGCGGGGCGATGTCTATGTTGTCTTTAATCGCTTGCATCACTTGTTCGGTTATCAGAACCGAACCCGAAAATGTTTCGCCGCCGTGTACGACCCTGTGTCCGACGGCGTCGATTTCGCTCATGTCGCTGATAACCCCGTGATTTTTACTCATGAGCACCGCAAGAACGTACTCGATCGCGATTTTATGGTCGAGAATTTCGCCTACGATTTTTATTTTTTCTCCGTTATGCGGCTTGTGCGTAAGCAAAGCGGATGCCATGCCTATTCGCTCCACAGCCCCTTTTGCAAGCGGCGCTCCAGTTTCCGTTTCAATCAATTGATATTTTATGGACGAACTGCCGCAATTTAAAACTATAACTTTCATTTACTTTTTCTCCGTAATTATTCTTCCGTTCTTATCATATTTGAAAAATCCTTCTCCTACTTTTTTGCCGAGTTTTCTTTCACGGACAAGTTTGCGTAAAAGCGGGCACGGACGATAACGCGGTTCGCCGAGCGTTTTCCACAATTCTTGCATCCAAGCCAAAACTTCGTCAAGTCCCATTGAATCCGCAAGTTCCAAAGGTCCGATAGGCAAATTGTAGCCGAGTTTCATTGCCAAATCGATATCGTGCGCCGTCGCCAAGCCTTCGAGTAAAATGTGCATCGCCTCGTTAAGCAAGGGAACGATAACACGGGTTGTGATAAAACCCGGATATTCGTAAACCTCGACCGGAGTTTTGCCGATTGAAACGGCGAAATTTTTTATTTTTTCCATTGTTTCTTCCGCCGTGTCGATTGTACGCACCACTTCCACGAGCCTTACTTTCGGGACGGGATTGAGGAAATGCATGCCAACAAACTTGCATTTTCGGTTCGTGACGCTTGCGATTTCTTCAAGGCTCAGAGTAGAAGTTGTAGAAATGAAAATCGCTTCGGGTTTTGCAATTTTATCTAGTTTTTCGAAAATCGCTTTTTTTAGTTCGAGATTTTCTCCGACGGCTTCGATAATTAAATCGCATTTGTTTAATTTATCCAAACTCGTATGCCAATAAATTCTGCTCAAAATCGCCTTTTTTTCGCTCGAAGTCATTCCCCAACGCGCGATTTCTCTATCCATGCTTTCGCTTAATTGCTTGATTGAAAGCTCTTTCGCTTCGTTGTTTTTCTCGACTACTTTTACGTCCAAGCCGGCCGCCGCAATGGTTTGCGCAATTCCTTGTCCGAGAGTTCCCGCTCCGACAATTGCAACACGTTCGGCTTTCCTCATTTGCGCCTCGTCGTTTTCCGCAAGTAAATCTTCAAGTCTTTTTATCGTTTCGTCCGCCATTTTAGTTTCCTTTTCAATTTTTTATTTATTATTCAAAAATAAGCATAAAAAGAGATATTGAAAACTTATTTAATAAAATTAAAAGAATAACGAACTCTTTTGCTAACAAACCGACAGATTGCCGCGCTTCCCCGATAAGTCGTGGTTGTTCGCAGAAAGTATGTTTAAAAATAAAAAAGGCATCCACGCTGCAAAATTGAATTCTGTCAATTTATGACTATTTTTCAATTAAAAAAAATATCACTAACAGTCGAGGATGCCATGAACAAAAATAACAAATTAGACTTTAACGGT
>CAYZMW010000057.1:0-59993 GCA_964479645.1 uncultured Melioribacter sp.
GAAATGTTTGTTTAAATCCTCTTCATTAAATAACACATAACATACTGCTTCAATATTTTCATCACGCCCTGCACGCCCTGCTTCTTGTACATAGTTTTCAAGCGAATCTGATATTTCGTAGTGAATAACCATACCAACGTCTTTTTTATCCACCCCCATTCCAAAAGCCGACGTTGCTACCATAATTTGTATGTCACCATTAATAAAAGCGTCTTGGTTGGCGGTTTTTTCTTTTTTTTCCATTCTACCGTGATAAGGTTTGACCGTGTAACCGTCTTCTGTAAGCCGTGCGGATAGTTGCTCAGCCTTTCTTATACGGGAAACATAAATAATTGTTGGGCAATTGTGTAAGTCGATTAAATCGCGGACAGTATTGTATTTTTCCTCCTCATCATTCTTAGGATAAACCTTAAATTTTAAATTTTTTCGTGTTGCCTTTGTCTTAAATATTTCAAGGTCAATATTTAATTTTTCTTTGAAATAATTTACAATATCTTCAATAACATTTTGTTTTGCTGTTGCTGTGAAACAGGAAATGGGTATATCGTACTCAATATTTTTTTTCTCCTTTAATGTTTTGATGAAATCGCCTATGTATAAATAATCTACCCTAAAATCTTGTCCCCAAGCAGAGAAACAATGTGCTTCGTCAATAACAAAACGAACAATGTTTCGTCCGAGTAAGAGATGCTCAATGGTTTTTGAACGCAACGCTTCTGGTGAAATATATAATAAAGAAGCTTTCCCATTTTCTACGCGTTCAAAAGATTTAGCCCGCTCAATGGGATCTAGTAATCCGTTTATAGTAACTGCATCTGTAATTCCTAACTTTTCCAGATTATCGACCTGATCTTTCATCAAGGATTGTAAAGGTGAAATAACCACAGTTAATCCCTTCACGCTTTCTCCTTGCATAAGAGCAGGCAGTTGAAAAGTTAGTGATTTACCTCCTCCCGTCGGAAAAATTGCTAATAATGATTTATTGTTAATAGCTACTTCCGCCGCTTTTTCTTGTAACGGTTCGTTATTAAATGTACGAAAAGAATTAAAACCAAAATATTTTTTTAATCCGCGATGTATATCGAATGCTTGATTACAATAATTACAGCCTGTTATACAAGGATTGTTTCTCAATAAATATAAAATTCGTTGTACGTCGGGAAATTGCTTTAATACCCATGGCGGAGTGATAGAATAACGATCGTTCGCATTAATTATAGCCAAACTATATGCTAACTCAACAGGATTGTTATTTGCTATTTTTTCAACTTGTACATTTTGGCAAATGCTATTAGAAAATCTTTTGAATATTGTTGCAGAAATATTATCATGATTGGTTATTTGAGAATAATCAATGTATTTAAAAAAGCCAGAGAATCTTTTTTGCTTATTTAATAGAAAAAAATAAATTTGTTTTAGTTCGTCATCCAATTGATTGAACTGATTTATCTCATCTAAAAATAAGTCTTTAGATTTAATCGCATCGTTTAACGGATTATTTAGTTCATCTGTTTGTAGTTTGTCATCTTTCAGTAACTTATGATAAGGTTTTGCCGGAAAAAGTAGTGGTGACCAAAAAAGAGTATCGATAAACGTAAATTTTTGAAAGTTTATATATTTTTGTAAATACCATAAGTCATGTTGCATTATATTGTGCCCGCATATAAAGTCTTGATTATCAATAAATTTTATAAAATTGCTAAGGTTGTTTTCATGGAACGTCTCTCCATTTATTTTTATTGCTCCAATGTCAAGTATTTTTTTTGTTCTTTCTAATATTTCGGTATCTATAAAGACGATGTTTTTCATTTAATTTTTTTTGTTATTACTTGTGATAAATGATGTTATTTAATGTTTATTCTTAAACTACCATATAAACAATATAAGAATAATCGGTTATATTTATTAATTTGTTAATTTTATTAAAAGTTATCCCTAATTACATATGGTATTAGAGTAGGAGTACTAATAAAAATCATAGATTGTTATTTATTGCCGCTCATTCGAGGTGGCTTTTAAGGGGGGTGTTTGATTAATTATACACATTTTTGTTTTGTTGAAAATAAAATAAGTAAAAACAAATTATGGGAAGTTATTCGGGCTCAAGCACGCACGAACAATTTCCCAATCCGGCTTTTCCAAAACCGTCATACCGAATTTTATTATATTTACGCTTTCGTAAAAAAAATTTGAAAGAGTATTATGACATCGAAAGAAATTCGCAACCAGTTTTTCGATTTTTTCAGAAGTAAAGGACATAAAATAGTGCCGAGCGCCCCCGTTGTACCCTACGACGACCCCACGCTACTTTTCACCAACGCGGGCATGAACCAATTCAAGGATGTTTTTCTAGGTAAAGGGAAACGCGATTACACGCGTGCGGCGGATACCCAAAAATGTATTCGCGTAAGCGGAAAACACAACGATTTGGAAGAAGTCGGACACGACACGTATCATCACACGTTTTTCGAAATGCTTGGCAATTGGTCGTTCGGCGACTATTACAAAAAAGAAGCGATAACTTGGGCTTGGGAACTTTTGACGGAAGTTTGGGGCTTGCCGAAAGAACGTCTTTGGGCGACGGTTTTTCGTACCGACGACGAAGCTTTCGAAATATGGAAAAATGAGACCGACATTAATCCAAGGCATATTCTACGTTTCGATGAGAAGGATAATTTTTGGGAAATGGGCGATACTGGACCCTGCGGACCTTCGTCCGAAATTCATATTAATTTAAGCGCCGATTACGACAATCCCGAATGGGTGAATGCGGGTGACCCGCGTTGCATCGAATTGTGGAATCTTGTGTTTATCCAATACAATCGCGACGCAAGCGGCACATTGCACGAACTTCCGCAAAAACACGTGGATACGGGTATGGGCTTCGAACGACTTGTCGCGGTATTGCAAGGTAAACTTTCCAATTACGATACGGATATTTTCGTTCCTCTTATCGAAGCGGTGGAAGATTTAAGCGGCGAAGAATATCGCGGGGAAAATAATCAAATTGCAATGCGCGTAATTGCCGACCACGTGCGCACGCTTACTTTTGCGATTGCCGACGGCGCGAGTCCGGGCAACGAAGGACGCAGTTATGTTTTGCGACGTATTTTGCGTCGCGCGGCGCGATACGGTAGAAAAATCGGATTGAACGAGCCTTTCCTTTATAAACTTGTTGATGTTGTTGTCAATAAGGCGGGCGGTGGAATGGGGGAAGTTTTCCCCGAAATTCGTCAACATCAACAAACCATTGAAAAAATAATCAAGGCGGAAGAAGAAAGTTTCAATATTACGCTCGATCGCGGACTTTCGCTTTTCGAGGAAGTCGCTAATGAAGTCGGTTCAGTCAATACCGAAGAAATCATAAAAGAAATTTTAAGTTATAAAGATATTATCGAATCTTTCGGCAATAAGGAAGTGTTGGAGCGATTTAACGCTATTATTAAAAATCACGAGTCGCTTTCGCTTGAAGAATTAAGCGAGGAGCTTCTTAAACTTGCCGAACACACGAAGGAACACAAGTACAACGAAATTCGTGAAATGCTTTTCAATGCGGCGCGTAAAGCGAATAAATATATCTCCGGCGAATATATTTTCAAGTTGTATGATACTTATGGTTTCCCGACCGATTTGGTGGAACTTATGGCGCGCGAGAAAGGCTTGAAAATCGATTTCGAGAAATTCAACGAATTGATGGAAAAGCAGAAAACGCGTGCGCGCGAGTCCACGAAAAAGAAAATCGCGGGAGCGTACGATTCCACCGAAATAGAAAAAGAACTTGACGTTGACAAACTTCCCGAAACGGAGTTTACGGGCTACGATGCTTTTATCGCCAGCGGCGAAGTTCTTGCGGCGGTTAATAAAGGCGAAAAGACTTTTTTGGTTTTCGATAAAACGCCGTTTTATGTGGAATCGGGCGGGCAAGTAAGTGACGAAGGTTTCGTGAATGTCGGCGAAAATTATTTCGAAGTAATTGATTTGATTAAAATTAAGAACCGAATTATTCACGTCGTTTCGAATGAAAACGGATATGAATTTAAGGTCGGGGATAACGTGTTGCTGCGCATTAATGAAAAAATCCGTTGGGATATTATGCGTAATCACTCCGCCACGCATTTGCTTCACGCCACGTTGAGAAGAATTCTCGGTAATCACGTCAAACAAGCGGGGTCGTACGTCGGTCCCGACAGATTGCGTTTCGATTTTTCTCATTTTCAAAAAGTGACGAAAGAAGAGCAGAAAGAAATAGAGAGGAAAATCAATTCGTTAATTCGTAAAAATATCGAAATGACTCATCATCGCAATATTCCTTTCGAAGAAGCGAAAAAAATGGGCGCGTTGATGTTTTTCGGTGACAAATACGGCGAACGCGTAAACGTTGTGCAATTCGGCGATTATTCGATGGAATTTTGCGGCGGTACTCACGTGCGTAACACTTCGGAAATAAATATGTTTAAAATTACGCAAGAAACCGCGGTGGCAAGCGGCGTGCGACGAATTGAAGCGGTTACAGGTTTCGGCGTGGAGAAATATATTTACGAAAAAGAAGAAGAACTTGAAAAAGCCGAAGAAAAAATTTCGGAACTTGCGAGCGAAAAGAAAAAACTTGAAAAAATCGTTGCGGAACTCGAATTAAAATCGAAACTCGGTTCAATTGACGACGCTCTAAAAAATAAAACCGAAGTTAACGGCATCGCAGTTTACGCAAGCAAAATTGAAGCGAAGGATATGAACGAACTGAAATCTTTCGGCGACGAATTGCGCAACAAAATGAAAAGCGGTGTCGGATTGTTGATTGCGGATTTCGGAGAAAAAGTGGGAATGGTTTGCGTCGTTACGGACGATTTGATAAAAGAGAAAAAATTGCTCGCAGGTAAACTTGTAGGCGCGGCGGCTAAAATCATCGGCGGCGGCGGCGGCGGGCGTCCGCATCTTGCGACCGCAGGTGGAAAGGATGCGTCGAAAATCGGCGAGGCGATTTCGAAGTTCCCTGAAATTGTTGAGGCTCAACGACATTTGACAAGTTAAGGCTTAGGTTATGGTGGAGAAATTTAATGACGAAGTTTCTTAACTCCGTCAATAACGAGTCTCAATTCTAAACTCTAAATTTTTTAATTTCCCCGTCGAACGGCGCTTGACAGCACGACGTTATGAGATAAAGTAAATATAAGTAGAGATGCGCTCAGGTCTTCCGAGACTTTAATTTATTCTATTCGCGCGTCCCGCCTTTTGCAGGGGAACTCCTCGCAAAGAGCAAAAAATTCGCGTCTTCGCGACCCCGCCGAAGGCGGTAGAAGCAAACTATCGGAATTGTTGGCGAACTCAAATTTTTCTGTCGCTACTATTATTTTTAATAAAAGACTATTCTGCGCAGTAATAATACAGATTGCTTCGTCGCTTTTTGCTTACGCAAAAATCTCCTCGCAACGACTGAAAAATTTGCGTCGTTGCGAGCGCCCACGCTGTGCGGGGACGCGCGGCAATCTGTAGGTTTGTTAGCGAAAGAAAAATCAGCGCTCGGCGTGACAGCTTCCTTCGTCCCGCCAAAGGCGAGACTCGGAGAGACAGACGGTATTCGGCGGGATCACGATGACAGACGGTCTTTAACGGTGTAAGAATTGTTCACTGTTCATTGTTAGCTGTTCACTGCGGAGCGCTTCCGAACACCACGACGGCGGAATTAAGAAAATTAGAATTTGAAATTGTTTCCCTTTTCTTTAATCTTCAAAAATCCGTTGAATTTCGTTATCTTTACAGTCATTTAAAAAAAGATTTCGGTTAAACTGTTATGGCAAAGAAAAGAATATTAAGCGGAATGCGTCCGACGGGGAAATTACACATCGGGCATTATGTGGGAGCGCTTGAAAATTGGATTAAATTGCAACACGAATACGAAAGTTATCATCTTGTTGCGGATTACCATGTGTTGACTACAAATCCCGACTCGTCGAGAATATTCAGTAACACTATCGAAATGGTGATGGATTGGCTTGCGGCGGGACTTGACCCCGAAAAAACACCGATGTTCAGACAGTCGCAAATAAAGGAGCACGCGGAACTATTTTTAATTTTTTCGATGCTGATTACGAAAGAGCGTTTGGAACGCAATCCGACGCTTAAAGATCAGGTGCGCGACTTGAATATTAAAAATGTGATTTACGGGCATCTCGGCTATCCCGTTTTGCAAAGTGCGGATATTTTGCTTTACAAAGGCGAAGTTGTTCCCGTAGGCGAAGACCAAGTCCCGCACGTTGAAATCACGCGCGAAATCGCTCGCCGTTTCAATAATCAATACGGAAAAGTTTTTCCCGAACCCGAACCGCTTTTGACGAAATTCGCGCGCTTGCCCGGATTGGACGGACAAGCGAAAATGAGCAAGTCGCTCGGTAATACGATTTACCTTTCGGACCCCGCCGATGAAGTGCAAAAGAAAATCAGAAAGGCGGTTACCGACCCGCAGAAAGTAAGACGAAACGATCCCGGACATCCCGAAGTTTGCACGATTTTCACGTATCATAAGCGATTTAATCCCGACGAAGTCCCGGAAATTGAAGCGGGGTGTCGTTCGGGCGCGCTCGGTTGTGTGGATTGTAAACTGAAATGCGCGGCGAAGATAAACGAATTTCTCGACCCGATACGCGAACGCAGAGCGAAATATGAAAATAGTGTCGCAAGTGTTTTGGAGATTCTTGCCGCGGGAGAAATGGAAGCGCAAAAAACGGCTTCGAAAACAATGGCGGAAGTTCGCGAAAAAATGAAACTCGGCTGATGTATAAGATAAAATTACAACAGTTCGAAGGTCCGCTCGATTTACTTTTGTTTTTTATCAAGCGGGACGAACTCGACATTTACGATATCCCGATTTCCAAAATTACGAAGGATTTTATGGAATATCTGCAAATGATGGAGGAAATGAATTTGGAAATCGCGGGCGACTTCATTTTGATGGCGGCGACACTTATGCAAATAAAGGTGCGTATGCTTTTGCCGCGCGAGAAAAACGAAAAAGGCGAAGAAATCGACCCGCGCGAGGATTTGGTGAAAGCGCTTTTGGAATACAAGCGTTACAAGGAGGTCTCGGAAGAGTTTTCGGTTCTCGAAAGCGAACAGAGGAAGATTTTTTATCGCGGATTTTACAACGCCGACTTGAAAGAAAATCCGCCCGAACTCGATACGCTATTGAAAAATATTACGCTTTACGATTTGATAAAGGCGTTCAAAAAAGCGATGGAGAAAGCCGAAGAGGAACCGGTTCATAAAATTGTGAAAATAAACGTTACGATAGAAGAACAGATGAATTACATACTCGATAAAATTAAGGAGAGCCGTTCGCTCGGTTTCGTTCAACTCGTTTCGGATTTGAAGGAGAAAATCCGAATTATCGTAACTTTCCTTGCAATGCTTGAACTTGTGAAACTCGGTAAAATAGATTTGCGGGAATCGGAAGATTTTAACGATTTCGAAATAGTAGCCACGGGAGCAAATGGATAAAGATTACAAATCGGTAATAGAAGCAATTGTTTTCGCGTCGGACGAGCCGATAAACGAGAAGGAAATCATTACCGTAATTCGCGAAATCGACGGCGACGACGTAAAGTTCAAACTCGGCGAAATACAAACGCTGATAGATGAACTCAACGAAGAATACAAGGAAACGAACCGCGGGTTCAGAATTGTGCGGATTGCAGGCGGATTTTCTTTCGCAACGAACAAGGAATTCGCGAAATATGTGGGATTTCTTTCCACCGAAAAAAGCAAGCGCCGTTTAAGTCAAGCGGCATTGGAAACGCTTGCGCTCGTCGCTTACAAGCAACCGATTACAAAACCGGAGATCGAAGCGATTCGCGGCGTAAATTCCGATTATATGATTAACACTCTGTTGGAGAAAAAACTGATTAAAATAACGGGACGCGCCGAAACAATCGGACGACCGCTTTTGTACGCAACAACCGATGAATTTTTGAAATACTTCGGATTGAACTCACTCGCCGATTTGCCGAAGCCTCGCGAATATGAAGAAATTGCGAACGACCCCGATTTTATAGAACAAAAGCGAAAACTTCTGATGAACCAACTCGAAGAAGAAATGGAAAAAGAAACCGCTTCTATTGAAGAAGCAAGCGAAAACGTCGAAAATATTACGGCGGAAAAGACCGAGAATTTCGCCGCGTATGAGAACAATCGACCGCAAAAGAGGGAAGAAACGGCGGAAACGGAAAGCGAAACGAATTATGAATTTTCGGGCGACGAGGAGAGCGTCGAGGAAGTTTTCGAGAAAAATGTGAAGGATAATGAAAATGAGATTGAATAAATTTCTCGCCGAGGCGGGAATTGCGTCGCGCAGAAAGGCGGATGAATTAATCGAGCAAGGTAGAGTGGATGTAAACGGAAAAACGGTAATAAAACTCGGTACTGAAATCGACCCCGAAAAGGATGAAATTTTTGTTGACGGCGAGCGCGTAAAGCCCGCGCGTAAAGTTTATTTTATGTTGAATAAACCGAAAGGCACGGTTGCCACCACTTCCGACGAACGCGGACGTCCCACGGTTGTGGAATTAATTAAAACGAACCAAAAGGTTTTTCCCGTCGGTAGATTGGATTTCAATACAACCGGTTTGTTATTGCTCACTAACGACGGCGAGTTTGCAAACAAGTTAACGCATCCAAGCAATAAATTCGAACGCGTTTATTATGCGAAAATCAATTACCCTTTGAAAGAAAAAGACGTCAACCGTTTCTTGAAAGGAATTTTCGTTGACGGACGAAAAAGCCGTTTTACGAAAGTGGAATTTTTGCACGAAAGTAATAGAACAAAAGTATTCGTCGGAACGGTGGAAGGGAGAAATCATTTCGTAAAAAAAATGTTCGAGACGCTCGGTTACAAAGTATTGGAACTTCATCGCGAAAGTTTCGGGAACTTCACTCTCGGCGGTTTGCGCGTCGGCGAATACCGTGAATTATCGAAAGATGAAATAGAAAAAACGATGAAACGCGCGACACACAAAAAGAGGAAAAAGAAATAACACCGACCGAATATCTATAAAAATCACCTTTCGCTTTTTGGCTTATGCCGATTTTTCCGTAAATTGCGGAAAACCAATTGGGAGAAACTATGCAACTCGATTCGCGGCAGACGATAATAGTCGGCGTGCTTGTTTTATTTCTCGGTAAATATTTGAACCGAAAAATCGGCTTTCTAAGACAATTCAATATTCCCGAGCCCGTAACGGGCGGAATAGTCGCTTCGGTTATTTTCGGGATAGTCCACGCACTTTTTAATTTCGACATCACTTTTTCCAAACACTATCAGAATATTTTCCTTGTTGTTTTTTTTACAGCCATCGGTTTGAAAACCGAATTTAAAAGCATTGTCAAAGGCGGACGTTTGCTTGCGTTGCTTACGGTTGTTGCGATTGTTTACATTTTTGCGCAAAATTATCTCGGAGCGTTTTTGGCGCAGTTGTTCGGAATAAATAAAAACGCGGGAATTCTTGCCGGCTCGGCGGCTTTACAAGGCGGACACGGAAACATCGTAGCGTGGGCGCCGATTCTTGAAAAAGATTACGGAGTTAACAACGCAATGGAAATCGGAATGACAGTCGCAACGCTCGGATTGATTTTCGGCGGTATTCTCGGCGGACCCGTTGCAAAATATTTGATAAAAAAATATAAACTTACGCCGAGCGACGACCCGAACGTAACTGTCGGTGTCAGAGAAGGACACGAACTTGTCATAGATTACAATTCCGCTTTGAAAGCATTACTTTTAATAGCATTGTCAATCGGAGTGGGAATACACTTGAAAGATTTGACCGATGCGATTAATTTCACTTTACCGTTATTTGTAACCTGTATGTTCGGTGGCGTTTTGCTTGCAAATCTTTTGCCGTACGTCGTTCCAAAGTTAAAATGTCCGCACGGTTCTCCCACGCTTGCAATCGTTTCGGATTTAAGTCTCGGTTTGTTTCTCGCAATGGCGATGATGTCGTTGAAATTTTGGGAAATCGGCGGTGAGGCTTTATTTATTTTCGTTTCCGTTATAGTTCAAGTGATTGCCGTCGTTTTATTTTCCGCAATAGTGGTTTTTCGAGTACTTGGAAAAAATTACGACGCGGCCGTAATTTCGGCGGGTTACGTCGGTTCAAGTTTGGGAGCGACCCCGACGGCAATGGCGAATATGGTGGCGGTTACACAGCGCTACGGAGCGTCGCCGATGGCGTTCGTCGTTATTCCGATAGTCGCGGCGTTCATTATTCAAGTTAGCAACGCGCTTGTCATTCAAACGGTCTTGAAATTATTGAACTGAAACTGACGCGGAGCGGAAATCCCTTGCGCGAGGAAATCAAAAAATATAATTAACTCCTACGAGCACGCCGATTGTCTGTACCGTTTTGTCGATGCTTTTGATTTTTTCGTCAACGTCCGCTTCGAGTTTTCTGATATTGTTTAAAACGCTCCACTTTACATTTCCGACCAAATAGAGGTGATGTTTGATTTTGTATTTCGTCCCGAATGCGAAAGCGAGCATAGTGCTGTTCTCTTTCTCCACTTCGGCGGGTAAGGAATACGTTTCTCCCGCAATGGTGAGAGTTCCTTCCGGTTTCAAATCATAAAAGAAAACGCCCGCTTCAAGAGCGAAAAAGGGTTTCCACTTTCTGCCTTCGAGATAATATTTGAAATTAAGCGTAAGCGGATAAATTTTCAACGGCGCTTCGAGATCCAATTTTATCAACGGGTCTTCTTTTGTTCCGCTCCCGGAGATTTCTTCCGAAAGCAAATCTTTAAGCGCATCTTCGTCCGCTTCGAAATATTCGTAGCCCGCATGCAAACCGATTTCCATCGAAGAATTTGAAATGAAATTGAAAGTAAAAGCTCCGCCATAACCGAGCGATTTATACGTATCGGCAAATTCGCCAACCGGGAAGAACCCTCCTCCTTCGAGCGTGACGCTCATTTGTGCATAAAGATTAACGAAAGAAAAGAAAAATACAATTGTCAAAAGTTTTTTCATTTTATTCCCCGTCGTTTTCTTGTGATAAAAATTTGCTAACTAACATTGCGACCAATATTGTTAAATAAAGTTGGGCGGTTAACGCCGTTAACATCGCAAGGGATTTCGTAAGCGGCACCGCGGGAGTGGCTTCTCCGTATCCTACGGTTGTCATGGTGATAAAGGCGAAATAAACGTAATCGAAAAGAGTCGGAGAATTCGTGTAACCGAACGATATCGTTGCGTTTTTAACGCCGTTTGCAAATTGGTAAATAATATCGGAAAGCAGAAAAAGCATAGCCGAAATTACGCCGAGAAGGAGATAACTGTTTACGGCGTTTAAAATTAAAGTCGGCGAAATTCTCTTTTGCTTTGCAACGTGGTGTATCATCGAGTAGGTGATGTAAATGAAAAATAAAATTAGCGCGATAAAATTGATGAAATGGAGTTCGAGGGACGAGATGAAGAAATCGAGCCAAA
The DNA here is from genome assembly GCA_964479645.1 of uncultured Melioribacter sp. Lineage (GTDB taxonomy): Bacteria > Bacteroidota > Ignavibacteria > Ignavibacteriales > Melioribacteraceae > WGAL01. Next base: position 11,471 of record CAYZMW010000057.1, read on the forward strand.
TCAGTGCGAGGGAAAATAAAGCCGCGTAAGACAGACGTAACATTTTTCGTTTGTCGAAATCGAGCGAAGAAACGCCCGAAAGAATAAGCAATGAGAGCGAAACGTTGAAAACGATAACGCTATTTTCAACAAACGAAAGGAGCGGACGAAGAAAAATTAAAATGAATAAAGCCGCGAAGAGTAAAATGTTATTGCGTTTGAGAGTTTTTTCGGATAGAAAACTTTCGCCGTCCGAAAATCTTTTCAATCTTGGCATTCTATTTTTTTTGAGATTGTTAGCCTTCATTTTCTCTCAATCGTTTTCGGAACCGGCGCCGCCTTTTTTCAAGCGTCTTTCGTATTTCGCAAGCGCTTCCGTTAACGCTTCGTCAAGCGGAACGTCGAGTTCGTTGGCAAGAGTCAGAAGCGAGAAGAATAAATCGCCCAATTCCGATTTTATTTCGTCGCGCTGTTCAAATGCGGACGCGCCGTAGTTCGTGCTTTTTAAGATTTCCTTTGCGACTTCGCCCAATTCCGAAAGGGTGTCGAGCAGGCGAATTTCCGCAGACCCGCTTAAATTATGCCGTTTGCAAAATTCAGCAACTACCTTTTGTTCGTTTAACATTATGCTCCGTGTTGATTTTTAAATTCACGAATAATTCTTTGCACTTCGCTTTCGGAAATTCCGCTGCCGAGTTTCGCTTCTTTATTTTCCGAAGTTTTATTAAACGGTTCGACTTTCGACGGCGAGAAGAAAGGATTAACGCTTGGATTTCCCGCGCGCGCAAGCAGTTTGTCTTCAATCGAATTCGTAAAACTTCCTCCTACGTTCGGCGGATTGTAGCCGAGACGTTCGTCGTAAGAAGAAATCGCGTGTCCTTGATTTATCGGATTACTTTCGAACGCAAGCGTTTTAATGTTCATCAAATGTTTGGCTGAAACGTTTTCCGAAATGCTTGAGCCCGCCCACGTGCCTACGCCGAGTGTCAAAGAAGGAAGCAAGCCCGTCGTAGAACCGACCGCGCCGAGCGAACTTAAAGTGTTTACCACAATTCTGAACGCCGGTTTTTCAAGCGCGAATTTCATTATGATGTCTTTGTCGTTGGAGTGAATTACCATTGTGTGACCGAGACCGCCGTGACGCAAAATTTCAATCGAACGATGGCAGCCGTCGAGCCAACCGCTTGCGGTGTAGAAAGCGAGAACGGGAGAAAGTTTTTCGCGGGAAAGCGGTTCTTGCGGTCCGACTTCGTCGCAGAAAGCGATTAAAACTTTCGTTCCGTTCGGCACTTCGAAGCCGGCGTAATTTGCAATGAACTGCGCCGATTGTCCGACAATGTCGGCGTTAATTCTGCCGTTCTTCTCAATTGCCGCGGCAAGTTTTTTCTTTTCTTCGTCGTTAAGGAAATACGCGCCGTTATCTTTCGCAATTTGAATTACTTGTTCGCGAACGGGAGCGTCAACAATCATCGCTTGTTCGGAAGAGCAGAGCGTTCCGTTATCGAACGTCGTTCCCGCAATGATATCCTTAACCGCTTTTTCTACGTCCGCCGTTCTTTCAATAAAAGCGGGCACGTTTCCCGAACCCACGCCGAGAGCGGGCGTTCCCGCGCTGTAAGCCGCTTTTACCATTGCGTTGCTTCCCGTCGCGAGAATCATCGAAATATTTTCGTCGCTCATTAACGCGTTTGTTCCGGGTAAAGTCGGTTGCGTCATACATTGAATTAATCCTTCGGGCGCGCCTGCGGAAACAGCGGCGTCGTTTACGACTTTCAGCGCTTCCATAGTCGAACGAATTGCGCGCGGATGAGGCGAAGCGACAATGCCGTTCCGTGCTTTGAGCGCAATTATCGCTTTGTACATCGCGGTTGAAGTCGGGTTTGTCGTGGGAATTAAAGCCGCAATAACGCCCATCGGTTCAGCGATTTTAACAATTTTTCCGTTGTGCGAAACGTCGATTATTCCGACGGTTTTCAAATCTTTTATTGATTCATAAACATCTTTCGTCGCGAATTGATTTTTCTTAACTTTATCTTGCCAAACGCCCATGCCGGTTTCTTCGTGCGCCATTTTAGCAAGGCGTTCCGCTTCCGCGTAGCCTGCATCCGCCATTGCTTTAACGACTTTATCAACTTGCGCTTGATTGAAATGCCTGAATTCAGCTTGGGCTTCCTTCGCCGTTTTTGCAAGGTCGCGCGCTTCTTGCATCGATTGCAAATCTTTATCCACGTTCATATCAATCCCGAATTTTTTTATTGCAAAATAAAGATAGCAAAAACAAAGCGCAACGCGGTTTTATGCGGTAAGTAAAAAATAAAAAGGGGAACGAAGTGTTCCCCTTGAACGAAATTAGATTTTCAATCTTTTCGAATCTTGAAACGGTTCGAAACTGACGAAATCGGCGTGGTGAACAATAAGCGACTCCACCGTTCGCTTTCCGATATCGCCTTCTTTAGAATGCGTTGCAATGATGTGTTGCACTTCCCACGGCAAGCCGAAGCGTTCTGCAATCGCAACGCCGCTTATCGGATGACGAACAAGTTTGCCGTTTTTGCTTGTCGTGAGTTTGCCGTTTTCGTCCTTTTCGTATTCGAGCAATTTTCCAACGTCGATAAGAATTGCACCGGAAATCAAATAATCGAAATTGATGTCGAGTTCGTTTCCGAAACTCTTTTGCATTTCCTGCGCGAGCGCAATCGAAAGTCGCACCGCCGCACGCTTATGTTGCATGAATTTAATATCGTAATTGTCAATCAGCAACGAGAACGGAATTTTTTCCAAATCTTCCGCGGAAAGCACGCTGTTATCGAGCGCGTATTCCCAACAAGCGGCAGTTTTTTCGCGCAGTTCGTCGTCCTTTATTAATTCGAGTTCCGGCCAAAGTTTTTTAACGTCTTCTCTCATTTTTTCCCTTTCGAAATTTTTCACGGTTTACGAAAGTTTTTCAATTACGGCGTCAGTCATTTGTTGCGTGGTTGCCGCGCCTTTTGCTATTGCGTCCGCGCCGCCGCGGATTTTGAGCATATCGTAAGTTCTTACTTTTCCTTCTTTGATTACATCCGCGATAGCCTTGCGAATTCTGTTCGCGATTTCATTTTCGCCGATGTGGTCGAGCATCATGCAAGCGCTCAAAAACATTGCGATAGGATTAACGATGCTCGGTTCGAGTTTTTCGTACTTCGGCGCTGAGCCGTGCGTCGGTTCGAACACAGCCACTTCGTCGCCAATATTAGCGCTGCACGCAAAGCCGAGTCCGCCGACCAATCCTGCAAAGCCGTCGCTGATAATATCGCCGAACATATTTTCCGCAATGATTACGCCGTAATCTTCGGGATTTTTCGTAAGCCACATCATTTGCGCGTCAATGTTTGTTTCCCACAATGGAATGTGCGGATATTTTTCCGCCACTTTGCGCGCTTCCATTACCATCATTCCCGAAGTTTCGCGAAGCACATTCGGCTTTTCACAAACAGTTACGTTTTTGTAACCGTGCTTGTCGGCGTATTCGAACGCTTTTTCAGCAATTCTTCTTGCGGCTGTTCTCGTAACGATACGTGTGGAAATGGCAAGGTCTTCACTCGGCACGTCTTTGAATTTTTTCATCTTGGGATGAGTTTCAAGCGCTTTGCGGACCTCATCGGGCGGATTCGTCCATTCGACGCCGGCGTAAAGTCCTTCGGTGTTTTGGCGGAAAATAACCGCGTCAACGGGCGGTTCTTCAAATCCGCCGTCGGCAGTGCGACGAATAAAATTTAGCGGATTGCCTTCAAATGCTTTGCAAGGACGAATGGAAATATCCAAATTGAAATGTTGACGCATTCCGACAATCGGGCTCGAATAAACGTAACCTTTGCCTTGAAGTTCGGGCGCAAGTTCTTTTGCCGCCGCGTCTTTCGGTTTACTTGTAATTGCGCCGAACAATCCGATTTTGTGTTCGGCAAGCAAATCGATTGTTCTTTGCGGAAGCGCGTTTCCTTCGGTTTTCCAAAATTCCCAACCGATGTCGCCGTGTACATAATTCGCTTTGAAACCCGCGGCTTCCATTACTCTGATTGCCTCGGGCAAAACGATTTTACCGATACCGTCGCCCGGCATTGAAACTATTGTTCTCATCTTTTTCCCTTTCTTTTTGTTGTATAATTGGAAAAATTATCGCTAAAGATATTGAGGGGAAGTTTTCCAAGCAAGAAAGAAATTCAAATTTGTAAAAAGATTTTAAGTCGGGAAAACAACGGAACTATGAAGATCCCATTCGTATTTTTAGTAAAAACCTACATTTTATCTTTCCGCTATTCCAATATTACATTCACCCTTTCACCCAATAGCACGGTCGATTAGTAAAATGCTTTTTTTACAAAGGATTAAATAAACTCTTTTGCTTATAAATGTTGACGTGTTTTTATTATCGAAACAGGGTGAAAATAAATCGGTTCTCGACCGATTGGAGTTTCGTTCGATTAATTTTCCCCGCCGCGCAATTCTCTTATTTTATCGCGCAATTTGGCGGCGCGCTCGTAATCTTCGTTATCAATCGCTTCTTTCAATTGTCTTTCGAGATTTGCCATTCGCGTTTCGAAAGTTTCGTTTTCATCGGTTTCTTCGGGCATGCTCTCTCGTTCCAGTTCGTCAGCGGTATTTGAAATAACCGTATCGCTTGTCGGCAAAATACCGTGTTCGTCGAGCACCAATTCGTTAACGTAAATGGGAGCGCCCGTTCTTACGGCAAGCGCGATTGCGTCGCTCGGACGCGCATCGACTTCCACGGTTAAATCGGAAACGTTAAGTATTAACTTTGCGTAATAAGTACTTTCAATCACTTCGTCGATAAAGACTTCCTGTACCGTTGCGCCCAAATCGCGAATAACGTTTTTCAGCAAATCGTGAGTCATGGGTCTCGGCGGCTCAATTCCTTCAAGGGCAATATTAATGGCGTGCGCCTCAAAAACACCTATTATGATTAAAAGCCGCCGCGACCCGTATGACTCTTTCAACAGGAGACCGTATGCGCCTCCCATTGAAGGAGCGGAAGATAGACCTGCTATTTCCACTCTGATTTTTCTCATTTTCTATGCATTCTTGATTTTTTTAACTTCTTCGATTAGTGCAGGAACAACTTCGAATAAATCGCCGGTAATCCCGTAATCCGCCACTTGGAAAATCGGAGCTTCGGGGTCTTTGTTAATAGCGACAATATATTTTGAAGTTCTCATTCCCGCCAAATGCTGAATTGCGCCGGATATGCCGCAAGCGATGTACAAATTGGGTGAAACGGTTTTCCCCGTTTGTCCGACTTGGTCGCTATGAGGACGCCAGCCCGCATCGACAGCGGCACGCGAAGCGCCGACCGCACCGCCGAGCAAATCGGCAAGTTCTTCGAGCATTGCGTAATTTTCGGGACCGCCCATTCCGCGACCGCCTGAAACAATAATCGACGCTTCGGCGACATCGAGTTTACCCGAACTTTGTTTCAACTCTGTAACTTTTACGGACAAATCCACATCGCCTACTTCTTTTACGTTAACTTCGGCGGTTGCATCGCTTGCTTCCCCGAGAGTAAAAGTGTTGGGACGAATCGTATAGATTTGTTTTTCGCCTTTGATTTTAATGTCGATAAGCGCCTTACCTGCATAAACGGGACGAGTTGCAACAAGTTCGCCGTTATCTACGGAAAGTCCTACACAGTCCATTGCAACGCCTGCATCCAATTTAACGGCGACGTGCGGCGCCAAATCTTTCGCCATAGCGGTATTCGCAAAGAACACCACATCCGCGCCGCTTTCATTAACATAATCGGTTAACACTTGCGTGTAACCCGAAGTCGTGTAAACGTTTAAATCCGAATTTTTTATATGCGTAACTTTCGGAACGCCGTATGCGGCAATCGAATTAAAATCGGAAATTTCTCCTCCGATTACAACCGCTTCGACATCCGCGCCGAGTTGATTTGCAAAATCCGCACCCGCTTTTACGGCTTCCAAAGACGTTTTCTTTATTTCGTTGTTTCTTTGTTCTACGAACACCAATATTTTATTTGCCATTTTTACCTCCTCCTATAAAACTTTTGCTTCTTCTTTCAACAAACGAACCAATTCGGGAACGGCGCTTGCGTCGCTTCCCAAAATTTTACCGGGCGCTTTCGGAGCAGGTTTTTTCATTGCAAGCAATTCGGTTTTAACTTCGCCGATTGCGGCGTCTTTTTCTTCGATTGTTTTTCTTTTGGCTTGCATAATTCCTTTCAACGATGCGTAACGCGGTTCGTTCAATCCTTTTTGCGCCGTAATAACGGCGGGAAGAGTAGTGCTTACAACTTCGCGACCGCCTTCGATTTCACGTTCAGCGGTTATGTTGTTCCCGTCAAGTTTGAAATCCACGACAACCGAAACGGAATTATAGCCGAGTATTTCCGCAACCATTTGTCCGACGACACCGTTATCGAAATCTATGGATTGTTTACCGAAGAAAACGAGTTCCGCGCCTTGCGCTTTGATTTCGTCGGCAAGCGCTTTGGCAACCGAAAGCGAATCGAGTTCGCCTTGATATTTCAATAGCACACCGCTATCGGCGCCCATTGCCAATGCTTTACGAATTGTTTCTTTTACTTCGTCGCCGCCAAGACTGATAACAACAACTTCACCGCCCTGCGCTTCTTTCGTTTTTAACGCTTCTTCAACCGCAAATTCGTCATAAGGATTGATGATAAACGAAACGCCGTTGGTGTCAATGCTTTTACCGTCTTCGCCCACGTTGATTTTTGCGGCGGTATCAGGCACATGACTTACGCACACAGCAATTTTCATAAATTACCTCCTGAGATTTTACTATGTTTTTATTTTCTCTTCGAACAGTCCGAAAAATCGTTAAGCGAAACGCTCAAAAATTTTACGGGCAATTCAAAGAACGAATTTCCTTTTTGTTACTTCTCAACGATTTATTAAAATTGTATCCGAAAAACCGACACATTTGTACACAAAAAGCCGTAATTTATAACTGATAAATATACGTAAATATCCGTTTAATTTTTAAAAAATCGAAATGACAAAGTTCCCTGAAAACATATCGGCGGAAGAAAAAACTTCAAGTTTGCAGCAAGAAAAAACCGAAGCCGAAACCGAATTGCCGTTTAAGGTTTTGCTGTATAACGACGATTGGCACACGTTCGACGAAGTGATAATTCAACTTATAAAAGCGCTTCGTTGTTCAATCGGCAAAGCGAAGCGATACGCATTCGAAGCGCATGTAAAAGGCTCCGCCGTTATTTTCACGGGCGAACTGAGCAAGTGTCTCCGAATAACTTCCGTACTTGAAGAAATCGCTTTACACACCGAAATAGTCAGCGAATAATATGCGCCCTCTTTCGCTATATGTTCACATCCCTTATTGCGAACACAAATGTATTTACTGCGACTTTTATTCGGTGGTGAATTTCAAAAATATTTCGGGTTATTTTTCCGCGTTGAAAAAAGAAATCGAAATTAGAGCGGAAGAATTTGCGAACACGCATATTGTACGAACCATCTATTTCGGCGGCGGAACACCTACGCTTGTTCCCAAACGTTACCTTGAGGAAATACTCAATTTTATTGCGAAAAAATTTAAAACGGCGGAAACCCTTGAAATTACGATGGAAGCGAACCCGGAGACATTGAACGAAAGCGATATTGCGGATTTCCTCTCTTTCGGAATTAATCGTTTGAGCGTCGGAGTGCAAAGTTTTTACGACGACGATTTGTCCTTTCTCACCCGTATTCACAATTCACGAAGCGCGATAGATACTGTTGAAACGGCATTCCGAAAAGGTTTTGAAAATATTAACATAGATTTGATTTTCAATTTACCTCGACAAACAAAAGAACGATGGTTGAACAATCTCCAAACCGCGACGAAACTTCCGATTAAACACATTTCCGCATACAGTTTGATTATCGAACGCGGAACAATTTTGAATAAAATGATAATTGACGGGCAAACGAAAATAGGCGACGACGACTATGACGCCGAACTTTACGAAATAACGCAATCTTTCTTAAAATCGAAAAATTTCGTTCAATACGAAGTGTCGAATTTTTCAAAATCAGGATACGAATGCAAGCATAATCTCGCCTATTGGACTTACGACGATTATCTCGGTTTCGGAACCGCGGCGCATTCTTTCGTTCGCCCGCAACGTTGGCAGAATTTCCGTTCGCTTTCTTATTATCTAAATAGCCTGAAAAATAAAGACCCTTTCGTTTCGCGACGCGAAATTCTTTCACCGACGGAACAAACGGAAGAATATGTAATGCTTGCCTTGCGCAGCAAAGGGTTGAACGTTGTAAAGTTCGAAAAAATGTTCGGAAAAAAATTTTTTGACAAAAATCGAAATTTCTTAGACGAACTGATAAAAAAAGATTTTATTGTAAAATCGAACGACATCATTAAATTTACGGATAAAGGTTACGCAATTTGCGACGAAATTCTTCTGCGGTTCGAATATCGATGAAAATCGCGAAAAAATTAGATTAAATTTTCGGGAGACCTAATGAAAAAACCCGCGTTGCATTGGCAAATATTAATCGCTCTCGTATTGAGCGTACTTTACGGAGTTTTTCTCGGCGAATATATTTCTTACGTTTCTTGGATGGGAACGCTTTTTCTGAACGCTCTGAAAATGGTGATTATTCCGCTTATTTTAAGTTCGATAATTTCGGGCGTGGCGAATATAGGCGGAGCGGATAGTTTCGGAAGACTCGGAATAAAGACGCTCGGCTACTATTTATTGACAAGTTTGCTCGCCATTCTTACGGGATTAATTTTCGTTAATATAATTCGTCCCGGCGTCGGGATAAATCTCGGCTTGCAACAAGCGGTGGAAGGTTTGAGCGGCGCGCGTCAGTCCTTCGGCGACACGCTTCTGAAAATCATTCCGCGTAATATTTTCAAGGCTTTCACTTCCGGCAATATGCTCGGAATTATTTTCTTCTCGATGATTTTCGGATTTTTCATTACTCAAACGACCGAAAAATACAAAACGCTGTTAACCGACTTTTTTAACGCGACTTTCGACGTAATGATGAAAATAACGATGTTTATCATTAAATTCAGTCCGCTCGGTATTTTCGGACTTGTTTCAAAGGTCATTGCCGAACAAACGGCGCGCGGAAATCTCGGCGACGTTTTTTCCAGCCTCGGGCTTTACATGCTTACCGTGATACTCGGATTGTTCGTACATGCGTTTATTACTTTGCCCGCTCTTTTGAAATTTATCGCAAAGATAAATCCGATAAGACACGCAAAAGCAATGGTCACTCCCTTATTAACGGCCTTTTCCACTTCTTCTTCAAGCGCAACTCTTCCGCTTACGATGCAAGCCGTGGAAAATAACGACGGAGTTTCAAATAAAATTTCAAGTTTCGTTCTCCCCCTCGGAGCGACCGTCAACATGGACGGAACGGCGCTTTACGAACTCGTTGCGGCAATGTTCATCGCGCAAGCATACGGACTTGACATTCCCTTTACGCAACAATTTCTGATGGTTTTTGCGGCGCTTCTCGCTTCAATCGGCGCGGCGGGAATCCCGATGGCGGGACTTGTGATGATTACGATAATTCTTTCAGTTATCGGCTTGCCGCTCGAAGCGGTGGGATTGATTCTCGCTGTCGATAGAATTCTCGATATGATGCGCACCACGGTAAACGTTTGGAGCGATTCGGTTTGCACGGTAATCATTGCGAAAAGCGAAGGGGAAAAACTGAAAATAGAATAACCGATTTCTTTTTCGTTAAAATTTTGTAGTGAAAAATTATTGAAAACAAAAAAAGCGGACTTTACGCCCGCTTCCTTTTAGAATTAAATAAAAGATACAATTTTAATCCATCGTAAGCACTTCCGAAATTCGCTCCATAGCCCAATCGATTTCTTCCTTCGTAATAATCAACGGCGGTGCGAAACGAATAACGTTTTCGTGTGTTTCTTTCGCAAGAATTCCGCGTTCCATCAGCGCTTCGCAAAAACGCCGCGCGCCGCCCGCTTCTTCATTTAATTCCACGCCGATAAACAAACCCTTTCCGCGAATTTCCTTAACGTGTTCGGAATTTACTTCACGCAACTTCGCTCGGAAATATTCGCCCATGTTGTAAGAGTTTTCGATAAGATTTTCTTCGATAAGAACTTTCAAGGCTTCGCGCGCAACCGCCGCGCCGAGCGGATTACCGCCGAACGTAGAACCGTGGTCGCCGGGATTGAAAACATCCATGATTTCTTTTTTCGCAAGAAAAGCGGAAACCGGATACAGCCCGCCCGAGAGGGCTTTGCCGATTGTTACGCCGTCCGGTTTTATTCCTTCATATTCGAATGCGAAAAGTTTTCCGCTTCGTCCCAAACCGGATTGAATTTCATCGGCAATAAAAAGGACGTTGTTTTTCTTGCATATTTCGTAGGCTTCTTTTAAATAACCTTCGGGGGGAACAACCACGCCGCCTTCGCCTTGTATCGGTTCTACCAAAAAAGCGACCGTGTTTTCCGTTATCGCTTCTTCGAGCGCTTTCGCGTTTCCGTATTCAACAATCTTAAAGCCGGGCGTAAACGGGCCGAATCCGTCTTTGTATTGTTCTTCCGTTGAAAATGTAATGATTGAAATCGTTCTCCCCGCGAAGTTATTCGTGCAGGCGATAATTTCCGCCTTCCCTTCGGGAACGCCTTTGACCTTGTAACCCCATTTGCGCACTGCTTTGAGCGCCGTTTCGACCGCTTCTGCGCCGGAATTCATCGGCAGAACTTTTTCAAATCCCGTTAGTTCTACAAGTTCCTTGTAAAGCAACGGTAATTGGCTGTTACGAAAAGCGCGCGAGGTAAGCGTTACTTTTTCCGCCTGTTCTTTCAACGCGTTTACGATTCGCGGATGGCAATGTCCTTGATTGACCGCGGAATACGCCGCCAAACAATCCATATATTTGTTGCCTTCAACGTCATAAACCCAAATGCCTTCGGCTTTTTCAATTACAACATCGAGCGGGTGATAATTGTGCGCTCCGTATTTTTCTTCAAGAGCGATGAAATCTTGAGTCGTCATTTTATCTCCTTGATTTTGTTTGAATTTTCAAAAAAACACTTGAAAGGAAAGCGAAATTTAACGAGTTCGGAAGTTCCCGCAAAGTAAATCTTTTTGTGAAGGAATAAAAAAAATCACAAAACTTAGAGCGCGGCTTCGCCCGATTCTTCCGTACGAATTCTTATTGCATCCGTAATTTCGGAAACGAAAATTTTACCGTCGCCCACGTCGCCCGTCTTTGCCGCTTGAATTACTGCATCTATCACAACGTCGGCTTTGTCGTCGGGAACAACGATTTCGATTTTCATTTTCGGAATAAATTCTATTTGATATTCGTTTCCGCGGTAAGTTTCGGTGTGCCCTTTTTGTCTTCCGTAACCGCGCACTTCCGTTACGGTCATACCGCGAATCCCTTCTTCCAAAAGGGCTTCTTTTACTTCGTCGAGTTTAAACGGACGTATAATCGCTTCGATTTTTTTCATTTTTTTCTCTTACGAATTTTTACCGTGACAATGTTTGTACTTCTTGCCGCTTCCGCACCAGCAAGGGTCGTTGCGTCCGATTTTCTTTTCGACGCGAACAACGGGTTGCGGTTTGCCTCTGTCGGCTCCCGCGTCGCGCTGAGCCGCTTGCGAGGGAGCGGACGTTCGAATTCCCATGTTCGTTGCGCTGTCCTTCTTTACCGTAATTCCGCGCGGCGTTTTCTTTTTCTTTCTTTGAATTTCTTCCGGTTCGTGCGGGAAAAGTTTAAAACTCATATCCAACGTTTGATTGCGAACATCGTCGAGCAATTGCATGAACATCTCGAACGCTTCCTTTTTGTATTCGAGCAACGGGTCTTTTTGCCCGTAGGCGCGCAAACCGATACCTTCTTTCAAGTCGTCCATTTCGCGCAGATGCTCTTTCCACTTTTCATCGATTACGCTCAAAATTGCGAAACGTTCGATGCGCGCCATAAGTTCGCTTCCGAGCATTTCTTCTTTTTCGTTGTAAAAATCGGTGGCGGCTTTCATGATTTTTTCTTTAATGCCTTCGCGTCCGAGTGTTTCAAAATCTTCGGGTTCGATTTTTACGTCGATTAACAAGTGTTGTCTCAGCGCGTCGCGGATTGCTTCGCCTTCGGCGTTTTCGAAATGTTTGTCAAGCAATTCGTCAACGTAATCGTTCAAATATTCGAAAATTTGGTCTTTCATTCGCTCGCCCTCGAGAGCCTTTCGACGTAAAGCGTAAATCACTTCGCGCTGTTGATTCATAACGTCGTCGTATTCGAGCAAGCGTTTACGAATGGAAAAGTTATTTTCTTCGACTTTCTTTTGCGCGCGCTCGACTGACTTCGTAATCATCGAATGCTCGATTGCTTCGCCCTCTTCAAGTCCGAGTTTTCCCATCACGTTCGTAATTCTGTCGCTGCCGAAAAGACGCATCAAATCGTCTTCAAGAGAAATGTAAAACTTGGAATTTCCCGGGTCCCCTTGACGACCGGCGCGCCCGCGCAACTGTCTGTCAATTCTGCGCGATTCGTGGCGTTCCGTGCCGATGATGTAAAGGCCGCCTTTTTCTTTTACGCCGGGTCCGAGTTTGATATCCGTTCCGCGTCCCGCCATATTCGTGGCAATGGTAACCGCACCCGGTTGTCCCGCGTGCGCAACTATTTCAGCTTCACGCTTGTGTTGCTTTGCATTCAAAACATTGTGCTTGATGCCTTGACGTTTGAGCATTCTGCTCAACGTTTCGGAAACTTCGACGCTTGTTGTTCCCACCAGTACGGGACGACCTTGATTTTGCAATTCTTTGATTTTCTCAATTACCGCGGCATATTTCTCGCGCTTCGTTCTATAGATGGCGTCGTCTTCGTCAATTCGCGCAACTGGTTTATTGGTAGGAATAACGACAACTTCAAGTTTGTAAATTTCCCAAAATTCGCCTTCTTCGGTTTCCGCCGTTCCCGTCATTCCCGCAAGTTTTTTATAAAGACGGAAATAATTTTGAAGCGTGATGGTTGCGAGCGTTTGCGTGTCGCGTTCCACCTTTACGTTTTCTTTCGCTTCAATGGCTTGGTGCAAACCGTCCGAATAGCGTCTGCCGGGTAAAACGCGTCCTGTAAACTCGTCCACAATCGCGATTTTACCTTCTTCGGTAATCACGTATTCTACGTCGCGTTCGAACAGCGTATAAGCGCGAAGCAATTGGTTTATCGTGTGAATTCTGTCGCTGCGCTCGCTGTAAAGTTTGTAGAGTTCGTCTTTTTTCTTTTTCTTTTCGGCATCCGAAAGGGTCTCGTCATTTTCGATTTTGCTTATTTCCGTACCCAAATCGGGAAGCACGAAGAAATCCTTTCCTTCCGAAGAACCGGAAGCGAGTTCCTCGCGTCCTTTTTCCGTGAGATCTATCGTATGCAGTTTTTCGTCAATTGCAAAATAAAGTTCGTCGTCGATAATGTGCATATATTTGCCGTTCTCGCGCAGATATTCGAGTTCGGTTTGTTGCAAGAGTTTTTTATATTCAGGTTCGGCGAGAAGTTTTGCGAGGCGCTTGTTGCGCGGGTAACCGCGGTGCGCGCGCAAAAGTAAAACCCCCGCTTCTTTTTTATCTTTGGCGTCGTTGCTTTGCAAAAGTTTTTCCGCTTCCATTACGATGTTCGCAACCAAGCGCGCTTGTTTGTTCACCAGACGTTCGACGCGCGGCTTCATTTCATAAAATTTATGGTCGTCGCTTTCAACGGGTCCCGAAATAATAAGCGGGGTTCTCGCTTCGTCGATTAATACGGAGTCCACTTCGTCCACGATAGCGTAATTGTGTCCGCGCTGCACGCAATTTTCTTTGGAAATCGCCATATTGTCGCGCAAATAATCGAAGCCGAATTCGTTATTCGTTCCGTAAGTAATATCGCACTGATATTCTTTTTTGCGCTGTTCGGGCGACATCGTGTTTAGAATACATCCGACGGTCAAACCGTGATATTCGAAAATTTTTCCCATCCATTCGCTGTCGCGTTTGGCAAGATAATCGTTAACCGTAACAAGATGAACTCCGCGTCCCGTAAGCGCGTTAAGATACATCGGTAAGGTCGCAACAAGCGTTTTTCCTTCGCCCGTCGCCATTTCCGCGATTTTGCCTTGGTGAAGAACAATTCCGCCGATAAGTTGTACGTCGTAGGGAACCATCTCCCAAGTAACTTTGTTACCCGCAACTTCCCACGATTGCCCGACAAGTCGCCGACAAGTTTCTTTAACCACGGCGAAAGCATCGGGAAGAAGTTCGTTTAAAACTTCTTCGTATTTTTCGTCGAGTTCTTTATTAAGTTTATCGAGTTTATCGTAAAGCGTTTCGCGGTCTTCTTCGAGTTCGTCTTGTTTCAGTTTCTCGTTGATTTCGTCTATTTGCGAACGCAATTCTTCGGTGCGCTCGTTAATGATTTTTTTAAATTCCGCCGTTTTTTGTTTTAATTCTTCTTCGCTGATATTTTGTAGCGGTTCCCATTTGCGATTAATTTCATCGACAATCGGCCAAAGGTCTTTAAGCGCCTTCGTATTTTTATCACCGAAAACTTTTTTGATAATTTTGGTAAGCATTTATTTTTCAAAACTCCTAAAAATTTCCAAAGAATGAGACATTAAAGGTAATTAAAGCGCTCTTGAAAAGCAAAAAGCGGAAAACCCTTTTAAGGGAGATTTTAATGCTCTTGGCATTAATAGGATTGATTGAACGATTGGAATGTTGGAAATAAGAGTTAAGAGTAAAAATTTGGAATTGAGGAACTCGTCATGCGTTATTTGTCACTTAATAGAACACGGATGACGCTGATTTCATAAAATTTTCACGGATTTAGAATTTTTCGGTCTTTGAGAGGAGTCCTCCCGCCTTTTGCGGGAGAACTCCTCGCAAGGACTGTGTTCGTTAGGATTTGCGCAGTAATTTGACAAATTGCTTCGCTCTCGCGAGAACCGTATCTCTTTTCTTTGGCATTGTGAAGGCGTCGCTGGTTGCTCCGTTTTTCAAGGCGGAATTCGGCGCGGCGGTGTTTTTCAATTCGAAATTTTAATTTTTTTAATCGATTAATTATATAATAGAACATTCTACTTTTATCTAACCAAATTGTCGGTGAACTTGTGGATTTATTTTTACCGATAAATTACAAGTCGAAATAAATTGATATATTTGCACTGATTTTATTAAGGATTTTTTACGGATTTTATGACTTACATTCTCGGCATTTCGGCATATTATCACGATAGCGCCGCCGCACTGATACGCGACGGTGAAATCCTTGCCGCCGCGCAGGAAGAGCGCTTTACGCGTAAGAAACACGACCATCGTTTTCCGCAAAACGCGATTGATTTTTGCTTAAACTACGCGGGGATTTCAATCGCCGATGTTGATTACGTCGCTTTTTATGACAAACCTTTCTTGAAATTCGAACGTTTGCTCGAATCGTACATCGCATACGCGCCGCGCGGCTTGAAATCGTTTTTCAAGGCTATGCCGTTGTGGATAAAAGAGAAGTTGTGGATTAAGGAACTGATACGAAAAAAACTCGAATACGAAGGCGAAATTTTGTTTCCCGAACATCACGAATCGCACGCCGCGTCCGCTTTTTTCCCTTCGCCTTACGAAAATGCGGCGTTTCTTACAATCGACGGAGTGGGGGAATGGACGACGACAAGTTTCGGTTACGGCGAAAAGAATAAAATCGCAATTCTTTCCGAAATAAAATTTCCGCATTCGCTCGGACTTCTTTATTCCGCGTTTACTTACTACACGGGCTTTAAGGTCAATAGCGGCGAATACAAAGTGATGGGACTTGCGCCTTACGGAGAACCGAAATACGTGGATTTGATTTTAAACAATCTGATTGATTTGAAAGAGGACGGTTCGTTTAAGTTGAACACCGAATATTTTAATTTTATTGCCGGACTTACAATGACCAATGAAAAATTTCATCGTTTGTTCGGCGGAGAACCGCGCAAACCCGAAAGCGAACTGACGCAGCGCGAAATGGATTTGGCGCGTTCCGTGCAAGAAGTGACGGAACTCGCAATGTTAAGAATGGCGCGACACGTCAAAAAGGAAACCGACGCTAAATATCTTACGCTTGCGGGCGGCGTTGCGCTTAATTGCGTGGCAAACGGGAAGATATTGCGCGAAAATATTTTCGATGATATTTGGATTCAACCCGCGGCGGGAGACGCAGGCGGCGCGATTGGTTCGGCGCTTTTCGTTTGGTATCAATATTTGGCTAATGAAAGGAATGCCGACAACAAGAACGACTTTCAAAAAGGGTCGTATTTGGGACCCGAATTTTCGGAAGCGGAAATAGAAAAATTCATTTCGGCTAATGAAATCAATGCCGAAAAACTCTCCGACGAAGATTTGTACGAACGAACCGCAGAACTTCTCGCTGACGAAAAAGTCGTAGGGTGGTTTCAAGGGCGAATGGAATTCGGACCGCGCGCGCTCGGCAATCGTTCAATTCTCGGCGACGCGCGTTCGCCGAAAATGCAGAAGGTGATGAATCTTAAAATCAAATTTCGCGAAAGTTTTCGTCCCTTTGCTCCTGCGGTTCTCGAAGAAAAAGTTTCGGAATATTTCGAACTCGACAGACCAAGTCCGTATATGTTGCTTGTTGCGGACGTTAAGAAGGAACGGCGCAAAATAATGAGCGAAAGGGAAGAAAAACTTTTCGGCATCGAAAAACTGAACGTATTGCGCTCCGATATTCCGGCGGTAACGCACGTCGATTATTCCGCGCGTATTCAAACCGTAAGCGAAAAGACAAATCCGCGTTTTCATAAATTACTGAAAACGTTCGATGAAAAACACGGTTCCGCCGTGCTTGTCAACACGTCATTTAACGTGCGCGGCGAACCGATTGTTTGCGCGCCGCAAGACGCGTATTTATGTTTTATGCGAACCGATATGGACGCGCTTGTTCTCGGCAATTTTATTTTGCTGAAAGAAAATCAAAAACCGCTTGAAAACGACGTCGATTGGCGGAAGCAATTCGAATTGGATTAAACGGAGATTGAAATGAGTTTAATTGCGGAAATAAAAAACATCGAAAGCGGGAAAAAGGAATTGCGACAATTCGGATTTCTCTTCGCCGCAATTTCCCTTGCTTTAAGCGTTTACGTATATTTCAACGGAAGGATACCTTACGGTTGCGGCTCGCTCACGGTACTGTTTTTATTTTCCGCGCTTGTTTTCCCGAAAATACTTTTGCCGTTCCATAAAATCTGGATGACGCTTGCGGTAATACTCGGCTTTGTAATGACGCGCGTTATTTTGTCTTTGCTTTTTTATCTCGTGATAACGCCGATACGATTTATTATTCGCAAAGATTTGCTCGACGAAAAAATCGACAAACAAAAAGAAACATATTGGATAAGAAGAAACGACGCTTACGACAAGACAAGCACGGAGAAGCAATTCTGATGCGCTTTCGTTTCTTCATTGCGGCGCTTTTGGTTTCCGCAAGTATGCACGCGCAAACGCAAAAGCCGTACGACGTTTTCTCGTTTCGTTTCGATAACGATTTTGTTTTCGGCACCGATTCCTATTTCACGAACGGCTTCGGTTTTAATTTCGCTTCCGATTTCTTCGAACCGTTTTTTTTGAACCGATTTTTATTCCCGCATTTAACTTCAAATGAGTTTTATGACGTGAACGTTTCGCAAGAAATTTACACGCCGATTGAAAAGTATTCCGAAACGCCTACGTTTGGCGACAGACCTTTTTCCGCGAATTTGTTCCTTGATTACGGCGTGAAAGAGTTTTCCAAAGCGGAGAAAACGCTTTACGAATTTCGTTTTCATATTGGAATAATGGGAGAACACGCTTTCGGCGAAGAAGTGCAAAACGGAATTCACTCCTTGCTCCCGCCTTCGGGCGAAGTAATCGGGTGGGACAATCAACTTTCCGACGCGTTATTGTTCGGTTATTCGGCGAAAGTTCAAAAAACGATTGCGAACAATTCGCCGATGAATGCGGACGTTTACGCAAGAGCGGAATTGGGAACGCCGAATACGAAAGTCGGCGCGGGTTTGGTATTCAATTTCGGGACAAGCGACGTTTGTTATTCCGCGGATTATTATCGCTCCGAAAAATTTCGTTGGCAGTTGAAATTGGATTTTCGTTTCGATTATGTTTTTTACAACGCCAATTTGCAAGGGGGATTGTTCACGGAAAATGTTTACGAAATTCCCTCAGAAGATGTAACGCGTATTGTTTACGGACTGAATGACTACGTGCGATTTATTTACCGCGATTTCGACTTAAAAATCGGCTCGCAGTTTATTACGAAAGAATTTAGTTCGGGACGTAGTCACGTTTGGTTTTGGTTTGTAATCGGATATAAATTTTAACGAAGAAGAAATTAATCGTCGGTGTTCGTGATGTCGTAAAATTTATTCCTTCCGTTTTTTTCTTCCTTTTCCTTTTCGCTTTTATCGGGCGCTTGGTTGTTCGAAAGTTTATTCAGAATTTGAATTCTCGTGTCTCTCCCCGGTAATTTTTTCGATGATTTAGGAATACGAATTTCTTTGTTTTTATCCTTGTAATGTCCGCTTTTGGAAGAATACGAACTCGAACGTCTTTTTTTCGGAGCGGAAATTTCTTTGTCTTGTCTCGGTTTGTGATGTTGCGACGGACGTTGTTTGTTAACGCTCGCGACGGGACGACGTTCTTTTTTCTTGGCTTTATCCGATTTTGTGGAAAGAGCGCCTTTAACAATTTCCTTGTTGCGCTTCTCGTCCTTCAAAATCATTTTTAGTTCTTTTTCCTTGTCAAGTTCCGTTTCATATACTTTCGGTTCTTTCGATTTTTTAATTTTATGCGTAATAAAAGAAATTATTAAAACCGTAATCGCCAAGCCCCCAAGAATTTCAACGGCTTCGTAAATCACTGTCATCAATTCGGATGCAAGAATAAGTGTGGCAACAAGTATATTCAACGAAACTCCTACGGAATTTTTTATAAAAAAATATAATATATAAATTTATGAAATATTATAAATAACTACGAAAATTTTTTGGATATTTTATCAATTTGTTACGAAAAAATTTTCGGTTCGCTTTTCGAAGAAAATAACTGTTCTATTGCTTTCTTCCGCCGCGCCTTTTAACAAGCCAAACCAATCATCCATCCATTCATCCAATCAACCCTTCATTCATAATTCAAAATTCATATTTCATGAACGACTTAATTCGGATTATTTTTCTTTCATTTTTGTTGCGTCGATTTATTTTGAAACCCTTAAAATATAAGTGAACGCTATAAACTTGACAAACATATCTTATTTTTATTATCTTAATTCCATATTTTAATTTGTTTTTCAAGACTAATAAATACAAAGGATTGTAATGATTTACACGAAAACGGGAGAATATGCAATTCGCGCAATACTCTTCTTGGCGCGTTATCCGAAAGACAAATTGGTTATGGCATCCGAAATTGCGAAGAAAGAGGACATTCCTTCGCATTATCTCGCTAAAATCCTTCAAAGAATGGCAAAATACGGTTACGTTGAGTCGTTCAAGGGAAGAGGCGGCGGTTTTCGAATTTCGAAACTTGCGTTGAACAGTTCGATTTTGGAAATCGTGGAACGAATTGAAGGTCCCGTGATTACTCTTACCTGTATTACCGGATTGAAAGAATGTTCCGACGAAAATCCGTGTCCTTTGCACGAAGAATGGAACGAATTACGCGATAAAATATATAATTTGATTGCAAGCAAAACGGTAAAAGAAGTTGCTCAGGAATTTGACGATATGTTACAGAAAAACGAAGCGATGATCGCAAGTAAATAAAATCGTTTGAAAAAAATTTCTTTACGGAAGCGGCTTTTTTAAGCCGCTTTTTTCATTTCCGAATTTACTTATCTCTTTATTTTCAAAACATTTAACTTGAAAATATTCCGTATATTACAATTTTAAAATTTTTAGGTAAATGCTTAAAAGAAATTTAATCGTCATATTACTTTTGGTATTGTCGTACCGCGCTTTTCCGCAAGAGGGCGTTGTCGTTTCCACGTATTTGAAAGGAGAAAAAATAACCGACTTGGCGAAGGACAAGGACGGAATATGGATTTCCACGGAAGGAAACGGCGTCTATAAATTATTGGTTAAAGAAGAGCGTTTTAAAAATTATTCGACGCGAAATAAAAAATTGTCCAACGATTTGATTTTCAGCATCGCCGTATCGAAAAAGTATGTTTTTGCCGGCTCGATAGACGGATTATTTATTTATGACAAAAAAAGAAGGCGTTGGGCGAAACGCAAATTCGGAAAAGGCGGACAACTCGGCAATTATATTCGCGACATAGAATACGACGAAGCGAATAATGCAGTGTGGATTGGGAGATTTCAGTATTTGACGAAATTCGATGTACGAAAAAGGCGTTTTCGCGATTATGATTTGACGGTAAACGGCAATAATAAAACGAACTCGATAACGACAGTAAAAAAGGACTTTGAAAATAACTTGTGGTGCGGAACGGAAGCCGGATTGACGAAAATCGATTTGAATGCCGACTCGCAAAATCTAAGTTCGCGCGAATTTTTCGACAACAGTTTGAATTATTTCCCGAAAGCGGGGAAAACCGTTTCCGTTTCATCGTTGCTTTTCGAACGCAATTACGTTTGGATAGGTTGCGGCGAATTCGTCACGCCGCGTAACCCCGATTACAGTCGCGGCGGACTTTACCGTTACGATTTGCAAATCGATTGGTTGCGGTTCGACAAGGAAAACGGACTGCCCGCAAACGGCGTTTCCGCGCTCGAAAGAGTTGGAAATTTCATCTTCGCGGCGGTTTATCAGTTCGGAGAAAATACGAAGAAAGAATACGGACGCGGCATAGCCGTTATCAATCGAATTACAAACGAAATTTTTACGATAACCGAAGAAAAACTTTCGGGAAAAATCAACGCGTTGCTTTTCGACGGAAAAAATCTTTGGGCGGGGGGCGACGAAGGTTTGATGAAAATAAAAATTGTTAATGTATTACTGAATTGGAGCGAATAATGATTGAACCGAAACGATTGGAAGAAATTAAAGAAGGAATTGTCGGCAAAAAAATCATGGTGCTCGGCGATATGATGCTCGACGGGTATTTTTGGGGCGGAGTAAGCAGAATTTCCCCCGAAGCGCCCGTGCCGGTGGTGGAACTTGACGAAGAGTTTTATCGCTTCGGCGGCGCGGCGAACGTCGCCAATAATTTGGCGCATTTACAAACCGAAGCCGTTCCAGTCGGAATTATCGGCGACGACGAATACGGCGAAATTTTCAAACGGTTGCTACATAAAGAAGAGATTAACAGCGACGGAATTTTGGTCGATAAAACGCGTCCCACAACGACCAAAATAAGAGTGATTGCCGACAAACAACACGTCGTTAGAATTGACAAGGAAACCAAAGAGGAAATTTCCGAAGAAACTGAAAAAAGGATAATCGATTACATTGTTTCGCGCATTAGAGAAATAGATGCGATAATTTTACAGGATTACAACAAGGGAATTTTTACGAAATCCTTAATCGGAAAAGTGATTGAAATCGCAAATTCCGAAAACAAAATAGTGACGGTTGACCCCAAGTTTTTGAATTTCTTCGAATACAAAAACGTTACCGTTTTTAAACCGAACCGACACGAAACCGCTACCGCGCTCGGAATTAAAATTAGCGGGGAAGAGGATTTGATTTTCGCGGGCAAGGAACTTCTAAAGCGCCTTAATTCGCAATACGTATTGTTGACGTTGAGCGAAGAAGGTATTGCGCTTTTCGAAAAGGGAAAGGATAATTTCGTTCGAATTCCGACGAAAGCGCGAAAGGTCGCCGACGTTTCGGGTGCGGGCGATACCGTGATTGCGACTTTAACGGCTTCGCTCGCCGCGGGAGCAACGATTGAGGAAGCCGCTTACCTTGCTAATTATGCGGGCGGAATTGTTTGCGAAGAGGTCGGCATTGTTCCCGTCGAATTGGAAAATTTGTTTAATCAGGCGAAAGTTACGTCGGAGAGAAAGTAATGAACGACAAGAGCAATATAATTACGGATTGGAGCGAACTCAAAGCGGTTCTCGATGCGTTGAAAAAAGAAGGTAAAAAGATAGTTTTTACCAACGGTTGTTTCGACCTTTTGCACGCGGGACACGTCGATTATTTGTCCGAAGCGAAAAAACTCGGCGACGTTCTCGTCGTGGCGCTCAATAGCGACGCTTCAATCGCGCGCATTAAAGGGGAAACGCGTCCCATCGTTCCTTTCGAAGAAAGAGCCTACGTAATGGTGAACTTGAAGCCTGTCGATTTCGTGACAATCTTCGAAGAAGATACGCCTTACGAATTGATAAAGACTATCGTTCCCGATTATCTCGTAAAAGGCGCGGATTGGAAAGACGACGAAATCGTGGGACGCGATGTTGTTACGGCGAACGGCGGCGAAGTCAAACGCATTGAATTTAAGGTTACGCAATCCACATCGAAAATTGTTTCGTCGATTTTAAGGAAGCACGGTTGCAAATGATTTTTTTCGGACGGAAAAAAAATCGCGAAAAAACTGACGAAAAGCCGAAAACGTTTCGGCGTTCGGCGTTTCATATCGGAGTGAATATTTTCGTCGGAATTTTCGAAGTTCTCATCGTGCTGATTTTACTCGCCATCGGTTTTATGCAAACTTCCACGTTCCGTAATTATTTGCGCGAAAAGGTTGTGGAAGAAGTTAACAAAAAGATTAACGGTGAATTTTATTTGGAAGAAATCGACGGAACGATTTTAACGACGATTGAACTTAAAAAATTCGGAATAATCGAAAACGGCGACACCACGCTTTCCGTTGACGAATTCAGAAGTTCGCTTGCGTTGTTTCCGCTACTCGGGAAAAAAATTTTACTGCGTGAAATCACGCTTGTAAATCCCAAAGCGAAATTTTTGGAAATCGAAAAAGGGAAGTGGACGATTGCGGACGTTTTCAAAAAAAACGGAAAAACTCGGGAAGACACCGTGAAAAAAGCCCGCGCGTCCGAAAAAAAGTCGTCGTTTCCTTTTGTCTTAGAATTGGCTGATTTCGGAATCGAAAACGGCGAATTCGTTTATAAGGATTTCAATCACGTAGGCGCGGATTCCGTTTATCGTCACGTTCATTTTTCGGATTTAAAAATTTCGGGAATAAATTTTCGTTTGAATGCAATTGCGGATTTGTCGAAAAAAGATTTTTATATCGGTATAAAAGAACTTTCTTTTGACGACAATCTTAACCCGTTTCAGTTGAAAAAATTAACCGCGTTAATTCATTTGACGAAAGATTACACCGAATTGAAAAAATTCTCGCTTGAAACCGAAAAAAGCGATATCCTTTGTTCCGCGCGCCTTGACGGATTTTCCTTGTTCGGAAAAACGAAGTTAACTCGTGATTTGCCCGCAAAAGCCGAACTGAAAATCAAGTCGTTCGATTTTGCCGATTTGAATACTTTTTTGCCAAGTCTCGATTTTTTGCACGGCGATATCGAAGGCGGTTTGATTGTTGACGGAAAATACGGGGATTTGAAAATTCGCAATTTGGATTTGGCGTTGGAAAATACGGAATTAAACCTGAAAGGTTCGTTAAAGAATTTACATAGAGCCAAAGATCTTTACATTGATGCCAATATAAAAGGAAACGTGGATTACGACGAAGTGGAACGATTGCTTGCGGGATTGCACTTGCCTAAATTCGACGGGCTTTCCGTGAAAAACGTGAAGATAGCCTACAGCGGTTTGCCGCTTAAATTCCATACGACCGTAAGCGCGCAAATAGACACCGCCGAAATCGAAGCGAAAGCCTTTATGGATTTGAGAAACGGAAAGAAGATTTACGATTATGAAATTAACACGACCGCATTAAATCTCGAACCGGTTATTCGCACGAAAACTTTCTTGAACCTTTCGGCGCGAATCAAAGGTGACGGGTTTTCGCCCGCCGAAATGACGAACGAAGCGGAAATCAGTTTGAAAAATTCGAAATTCGACGGTTACGCCGTCTCGGATTTCAGATATAAATCGCAAAGCGGAAAAGGGAAAACGAATTTAAGAATGAGCGGTAACGTTCAGGACGCTTTCTTTTCTCTCGGCGGATTTATCAATCTGAAACGCGGCGACGAATCTTTCGATTTGAAAGGGAAAATCGAAAAACTCGATTTGGCGAAACTTTTGCACGATTCCCGTATGAAGTCGGATATTAATTTGGATTTTCTGGCGTCCGCCGAAAATGTTTATTCTCCGAATGTTTCCGCCGATATTGAAGTCGATTTTCATTCGACGCGGTTTCGCGGAAGCGACGAATTGAGCGATAAAAAAATCGCTTTGTCGGTTTGGGGCGATTCTGTAACGCGTCATATCGATTTGAAATCGGCTCTCGTCGATGCGGAAGTTTTCGGAAATTTCGATTATCACGATTTGCCGCAACTTTTGGCTCGACAAGGTGCGCGAATAGCGGCGACTATTAACGACAATGTTTTGAGCAAAGCCACGAACACGGCGACCGCGGTTCCCGAACCCAACGCCGAAAATTTCGGGGAAAGTGATATTTCTTATAATATCGTTTTTAACGAAACCGATATTTGGGCGAAAATATTGGACATTGAAGCGCTGACTCTTTCGGGCTATTCGTACGGTTCGATAAGTAACACGAAGAGAAGTTTCATTTTTAAGAACAACACCTATATTTCGAATTTCATTTACATTAAGAACGATAAGATTTACTACGTTAATAACACTAACTTTAAGGCGTTCGCGAAAAATTCAAATTTCGTTAATTCAATCGACAGTTTGACCTTTTCGGCGGGTTTGCGTGGCGATAAAATATTTTTCGGGAAAAATCTGACCGATTTCGACATCAACACGGCTATTAACGGCAATAACATTTATCTGCAAACTTCCGCCGTTTTCGATTCGATTTATGCGTTGAATTCATCGGGCGAAATTTCAATATCCGAAAAAACCGACAGTCTTTCTTTCGACAAATTCGAAGTGCGCTCGAACGCCGTTCTCTGGAAAAACAAAATTCCCGTAAAAATCAGATTGTCCGAAGGACAAATCTTTTTCGACAAATTCGAACTCTTTTGCGACAGCGCCCGTTTTAGAATTGACGGCAAACTCGCCGTTAACAATGATTTTTCGGAACTTAATGCCGAATTTATCGGTCTGCCTTTGAACAAGATTGACAAAATGCTATTGAACAAGTCGCTTGGTTTCGAAGGTTTTGTGAATTTAAAAACAAGTTTAAAAGGCGGATTAAGCGCTCCGCATTTGAGAGCCGAAATGCGTTGCGTTAATTTTTCGTACGAAAACGCACCGCTCGGTGATGTTATCTTGGACGCGGAATATGTTAATTCGGAAACGAATTTGTCGTTAAAAATGATAGGTCGGAAAATCTTACGCAATGAACTTGTTTTTTCTCTTAACGGTGTCGTCAGAAAAAGTTTGTTCGGTGAAAACACGGCAACGGAAAGTTTGGATTTGAAATTTACCGCAAACGACTTTAAACTTGCGGCGTTTTCCCCGCTTATAGAGGACGTGAGTAATATTAAAGGCAAATTGAACGCGGATATTGAAGTGAAAGGGAAAATCGGCTCGCCCGAATTTGACGGTTTCGCCGAACTTAGCAACGGAAGATTTTACGTAACCGCCAACGGTTTGGATTATTTGCTGAATGCGAAAATGCTTTTTAACGATAAAACTTTAAGCATCGAAAATTTAACGTTGATGAACGACCCTGCGACAGGCTTTAAAGGTAAAATAAATTTGAGAGGAAAAATTTCACTCGATGATTACAAATTCAACGTGGAAAATCTCGAACTCGACGGAGGGCTCGGGTTGCTTTCGGAAAAGACGAAATTCATAAATCCTTATTTTTACGGAAATCTTTATGTTGAAACCGGCGGGAAATGGAAATTTTCTTACGTTGACGGAAAAGCGTTTTTACACGGCTCGTTGAAAATTACCGACGCGGATATAACGATAACATCGACAAGCGGGACGGAATCCGTCGATTTGTCGAATATCGAATATGTTTATGTAACAGATTCCACGAAGATTGAGGAAAACAGAGCGCAATTGCTATTGCAAAAATATATTTCCGCGCAATTCAAGGAAAACGACGAAGAAACGGAACATAAAAGTCTGTTCGATTACGATTTGACATTCGATATCGTAAACCGCGCGACGCTTAATTTCGTTTTTTCGAAGGTGGCGAACCAAAAATTGAAGGCAATAACTAACGGCTCGATAACTCTTTCCTCAATTGACGGGGAAAAAGCGGTGCAAGGCGAATTTCATCTTCTTCCCGGCTCGCGGCTCGATTTTTTCAGAACGTTTGAAGCCACGGGCGTTATTCGCTTTGAGCGCGATTTGTTAAATCCGTATCTTGATATTACGGCCGTTTATAAAGGCGTGCATTACAAAAGCGTTCAAACCGAAGGAATATCCGAAGAGCAAGTTGCCGTTAAAATCAAATTGCAAGGATTGTTGAAAAATCTCGGGAAAAATCTTACGTCGAAAAAATCCAATATTGCCGTTTATGTGGGAAAGAAGAATATCGATAACAACATTCCCGACCCGAAACTCGACGCATCCGACGCCATGTCCTTTATTCTTATCGGAAAATTCAATAACGATTTGACTTCCGCGGAGCAATACAAATTTTCGAACGAACTTACGTCAACGACCACCGCGATGCTCGGCACGGTAATGGGCGCGTTTTTGAATTCGGCAATGGGCGATTTGGTCAACGACGTTGATATAAGTAAAACGCAATCACGGACAAAGATTACTTTGAAAGGAAGACTCGGACGTTTTTATTATTCGATAGGCGGAAGCCAAACCGTATTTCAAGACCTTGCCCAAGCGAATTGGAAAGTGGAATATTTTTTCAATAAAAATTTATCTTTCCGCGTCGAACGTCGCGAACCTTTGACGGGTTATTTGAACAATAGCCAGATGACGGACGAAATCGGTATCAAATATAAGGTTTCGTTTTGAGAGCAACATTTAATTAAATTGTAAAACATTTTTAAAATAATATAGAGAAAACATGAAAGAAAAAGTAAAAGCCTTTTTTAGAAGAAATCCCGAATTGAAAATAAAAGCCAAAGGCTTGGCTCAAAGATTAAACCTTGACGATTATGAATACGAAAAATTAAAAGCGGTGCTTAACACGCTTGTTCGCGAAGGATTTCTTGAAAAAACGGGGAAGAGGTTCAAGTTAATTCCTCAAATAGACCCCGAATTAATCGGTAAATTTCAGTACGTTCCCGAAGGAGGTTACGGTTTCGTCAAAACGAAAAATCCTTATTTGCGCGATTTGTTTATTCCCGAAAAGCACATGGGAACGGCGTTCGACGGCGACACCGTCAAAGTTGAACTTCTTGCCCACAGAAAAGGGAAAAATTTCGAAGCGAAAATAATCGATGTCCTGGAGCGTAAAAGGGAGGAGATAATCGGCACGCTGAAAAAGACCAAGTCTTTTTATTACGTGGAACCCGAAGATGAGAAAATTCATCGTAAAATTCACATTCCCAAAAAAGCGCTGAGAGGCGCGAAGCCGGAAGACAAAGTGGT
This sequence comes from uncultured Melioribacter sp., assembly GCA_964479645.1. Classification (GTDB taxonomy): domain Bacteria; phylum Bacteroidota; class Ignavibacteria; order Ignavibacteriales; family Melioribacteraceae; genus WGAL01. Next base: position 39,054 of record CAYZMW010000057.1, read on the forward strand.
TGTAACGAATATAGAGTGGGAAGACGCGCATTTGCCGCCAAGCGGTGTTATTAAGGAAACGCTCGGTAAAGCGGGCTCGTACGACGTGGAAATTTACAGCCTCGCTCGCGAAAACGGCTTTTCGCCGATTTTCCCGCGGAAAGTTCTTTCGGCGGCTAAAAAAATTCCCGTTAAAATTTCCGAAGAAGAAATAAAAAATCGCCTTGATTTCAGAAAAGTTACGACTTTCACGATTGACCCCGTTGACGCGAAAGATTTCGACGACGCTCTTTCGCTGCGGAAATTGAAAAACGGCAATTTCGAAGTCGGTATTCATATTGCCGACGTCAGCCATTACGTTCGCAAAGGCGAAGCGGTTTATGAGGAAGCGAAAAAACGGGCGACAAGCGTTTATTTCGTGGGGAAAGTCGTCCCGATGTTACCGGAGAGATTGTCGAATAAAATTTGCTCGCTTGTGCCGAAGGAAGACAGATTGACGCATTCGGTAATTGTTGAAATGACGCCGCGCGCGAAAATCGTTAACTACAAAATAGAAAAAACCGTTATCAATAGTAACAAACGGTTTACATATGAGGAGGCTCAAAAAATTCTCGACAAAGGGAAGGGCGTTTTTTACGACGAATTATTGCATCTGTCGAAACTTGCCAAGCGTTTGCGCGATAAAAGATTTAGAAGCGGTAGCATAAATTTCCATACGCCCGAAGTGGTTTTCGAACTTGATGAAAACGGAGCGCCGGTTGATATTAAAATTAAAAAAGATATTGAAACACACCACCTTGTGGAAGAATTTATGTTGCTCGCCAATCGAATTGTTGCCGCTCACGTTAACAAAGGGAGGAAAAAGGAAAATCCGTTTGTTTACCGCGTGCACGATTTACCCGACCGCGAAAAGATGATTGAATTCGCCAAATTTGTGAAATCGCTCGGATTTTCGTTTAATCCCGACGCCTCGAATACTCCGCGACAATTTCAAGAATTATTGGAGCGGGTGAAAGGGACGGAAGAAGAAGCGTTGATTAACAACGTCGCAATTCGTTCGATGGCGAAAGCCGAATATTCGACGAAAAATATCGGACATTACGGTTTGGCGTTTAAGTTTTATACGCATTTTACGTCGCCGATACGTCGCTTCCCCGATTTGATTGTTCACGATTTAATCCGTTCCTATGTAAAGAAGGATAAAATTCATTATTCGCTGAAAGAACTTGACGAAATCTGCCAACATTCTTCCGAACAGGAGCGGAACGCCACTACCGCCGAACGTCAATCGGTGAAAATAAAGCAAGTCGAATATATGAAACGGCATCTCGGCGATGTTTTTACCGGCGTTATTTCGGGCGTCACGAATTTCGGTATGTTTATTGAACTTACTGAAAATCTCGCCGAAGGTTTAATACGTTTGCGCGACTTGGAAAACGATTTTTACGAATACAATGAAAAGCAATATTCGCTTGTGGGTTTAAGGACGGGTAAAGTTTACCGTTTGGGCGACAAAGTAAAAGTTCAAGTAATTCGTGTTGACGAAACTCGCCATACAATCGATTTTCTGCTTGTGGAAGACGAACCGAAAAAGAAAAAAACGGGAAAAGTCGGCAAGAGAAGTAAGAAAAAAGGAAAAAAAAGAGGTGAAAAATGATAAAAAGATTTTTGATTTTCGCGTTGTTCTTTTCGCTCGTAACATTCGCGCAAAAATCCGAATACGTTAAAATTCTCGGTGCCGAGGATTTAACTGTTTATCTCGACAAATCGAGTATAGAAAGCAAAGACGACGATATTTTCGTTTGGGTGATGCAAACGCATATTCCGCCTTTGAATATCGAATCCGTGAAAGAAAAGATCTTTAAATCGCGAACGCTTTATGTTTTTAATAAAAAATTAAAGCGTTACGGAATTTTGAAAATCGTCTATTATAATGCGAAAGGCGATATTATCAAAGAATTCGATTATTCCGTGAATACGGATATCGAAACGTATAAATACAGTTATCCTATTTTCAAAAACGGACTTGAACGGAAAATCCTTGATACGATTTATTATTATCGTCCCGAACTTAAACCGAAACCGATTACCGAGAAAAGATAGTTTGCGGAAATGTGACGAATGTTATATCGCCGAACGTTTAGTTTCCCTTTCGATTTATGATTTGTGCGTAAGGTAACTAATGTGACGTCAGTCAATTTATTTGAACCGTTTCGTTTTTATATTTGATTAACATAATTAACCGAAAGGGAGTATCATGAGCCGGAAAATTTTTATATTGTTTTTAACGATAGTTTCCGTTCTATTTGCACAATCGGGTTACACAATCGAGTATCACTTGAGAGTTTATCATTTAAATGGAGACAATTTTGATGAAATAACAACCGCAATCGTTCATGAAGGCGATTATATTAAATTCCCCGATTATCAGTTGTCGGGCGATATTCAACCTTATCAGGATTTGTATAATGTGATAAAGGGAAGTACTTTTAGATTCGAGCCGGGCGCTTTAAGCGAAAATATCAAAATTAATTTGTGTATAATGTCTTTTGACCAAGACAATCAAGATTATTATTTCGATGATAATCTTTTCGCATATATCGGGGCGCAGGTTCAAGGACAACGTACGGGTTTTCATGACTTTGACGACACTTACCAATTGCAGAACGGTAAAGCCGCATATTGGAGAATTCCCAAAGATAATGATTTGAATTACGTGCTCGATTATTTGCACATTAGAATTTCCGAAATCGATTTCGCTTATCACACGAGAGACGGATATACTCAGGAAGGAATTGATTATACGGAATTGACCGATTCTCTCGAATGTAAATTGACGCACTTTTCCAAGTTCGGAGGCGGACGCGGTAGCGTGCTACCGGTTGAAATGGGTTTGTTTGACGCTACGATTGACGGAAATAGTGTTAATTTACAATGGCGCACCGCAACCGAAGTGAATAATTACGGATTTGAAGTTCAACGTCAAGCGATGAGCAATGAAAATTCCGAATGGGAAACAATCGGTTTCGTAGAAGGTGCGGGCAATAGCAATTCGCCGAAATCGTATTCGTTCACCGATAACGTAAGCGCAAGCGGAAAATATTCGTACAGATTAAAACAAATCGATTTGGACGGCTCGTACAAGTATTCACAAACGGTTGAAGTCGAAATAAACGTCCCGCTTAAATTCGAACTTTCGCAGAACTATCCGAACCCGTTCAATCCGACAACGACGATTATGTATTCTCTGCCCGTAACACGGGGCGTAGAGACATCACGCCAAGGCGTGACTGTGTCTCTACAAGTATTTAATTCATTGGGACAAAAAGTCGCGACGCTTGTAAACAGAGAGCAAGCGGCGGGCAATTACACGGTGCAATTCGACGCGCGGGATTTGCCGAGCGGCGTATATTTTTACACGCTCCGCGCGGGTGATTTCGTTGCTACAAAAAAGATGATTTTGATGAAATAAGATTTCGATAGGACGCTGATTCGACTGATCGGTTATGATTTTAATTGATACTTAATTGAACACGAATAGCACGGATTTTATCGGATTTCCACGGTTCGGAAATTTTGTGGTCATCGCTTCCCCCGCCGAACACCGTCCGTTATTGTGAACAACGCCGAGAGCGGAACTAACATCGTCTGTCATTGCGACCCCTCCAACGGCGGGGGAAGCAATCTGTAGTTTTGTCAGCAAAAGACTTTTCAGCGCACGGCGTGGCAGATTGCTTCGTCGACCTCCCGCCTTCTGCGGGAGGTCTCCTCGCAAAAGAAACTAAAACTTCTCTTCGTTCTTTTCCAATCTTGAATTTGTTAGAATGAAGAAAACAAGCAAAAACGAAACGAACGTAAAAAACGCGCCTGTTAAAAACGGATATTCGTAACCCCAATATTCAAAAGCCCAGCCGCCCCAAAGCGGACCCAAAACGCGCGCAAGAGCGGAAACGGATTGATTTACGCCGAGAATTCCGCCTTGAATATCCGACGGCGAATATTTGGAAATCAAACTCAAGACGACGGGTTGAAGCAAAGCCGTGCCGAGCGTAAGAAGCGCGGAAATCAACGCGACGCCGTAAAATCCCCCGCCGTACGGAAGCAAGGCGAGTCCGAAACCCATAAAAAGAGTGCCGACAAGAAGCAAGGTGCGTTCGCCGAATTTCAACGAAAGTTTTTTCAATGCGAAAAGTTGAATAACCGCGCTGACAAATCCCATCACCCCGAAAAGATAACCGTTTTGCCTATCGGTAAAATGATAAACCTTGTAACCGAGCAACGCGAACGTTCCGTAAATATTCGCCACCGAAAAAACGATTATAAAAAACAACGCCATTAGAAAAGCGACAAAAGGTGTTTTGGTTATTTCTTTGAGAAATTTAAATTCGATTAATTTGAAATCGGAAAGCGTAAATTTGATTTTACCGACCGCTTTTTTTCGTGATTCGGGCAAAGCGAAAACGGCGAAAGTTAGCGCCGTAAACGAAAACGCCGCGGAAGTAAAACCAATTGCGGAATAGCCGTATTCCGAAAGGATTCCGCCGAGCAAAGGACCGAAAACAAAGCCCAAACCGAATGCCGCACCGATTATTCCCATTCCGCCCGAACGTTCCTCGCGCGTGGTAACGTCTGCAATGTAAGCCTGCGCCACGCCGATATTGCTTCCGCCAATTCCCGCAAGTCCGCGCGAAAGTAGCAACATTCCGAACGAACGCGTAAAAGCGAAAATAACGTACGACGTTGCGGTTGTGAGCAATGAGGCGAGAATAACGGGTTTCCGTCCGATTTTATCGGATAACCTTCCGAGCACAGGATTGAACAGAAATTGCATAAACGAGAAAGTGGCGACGACAATCCCGATTTGAAAATCCGAAATTTTAATGACTTTGCTTGCGAAAGTCGGCAGAACGGGAATTAACACTCCGAAACCGAGCAAATCGATAAAAACCGTTACGAATATTATGGTAAGAGCTTTTTTATTCATCTGCAATTAAAATGGCGCGAACGCAAAAATTACTACTTTTCGGTTCGCTCTTCATCGATTTCTTCAAATTCCGCTTCGATGATGTCTTCTTCGGAATATTCGATTTCCTCTTCCGCGACTTCGTTAATAATTCCTTCGGATTCGGGATGTCTGCTGTGCTTTACCGACGAAGCGTTCGTCGCTCCACGGAATGCGCGTTTAAGTTTGTAAATCACTCCGTTAAGCAAAAGAAAAACGAAAACTACGGGAATGAGCAATATCAACAATATCACAACGAGAAACGGCATTAGTACTTCGCCCCCGGGTTGAAATATTCGATAAAACTTCTGTCTTCTCTAAAAATTTCCTTGTACAATTCCTCGAAATCTCCGTCGCGGTGAACGAAATCAATTTCGCTTGCATTCACAATCAAAAGCGGCGTCGTGTTGTATTTGAAAAAATAATTATTGTATGCGTCGTACAATTTGGAAATGTAACTTTTCGTAATTCCCCGCTCGAATTTTCTTCCGCGTTTTTTAATATTGTACATAAGTCTGTCAACGCTCGATTGCAAAAAGACGACCAAATCGGGCTTGCGAATATTCTTTTCGAGCAAAGGATAAATAGATTCGTAAAGTTTCAGTTCGTCGCCCGATAAATTCATATAAGCGAAAATTTTATCTTTCGAGAAAATGTAATCGGAAACCAAATATTCCGTAAACAAGTCTTCTTGATCAAGTTCTTCTTGTTGCTTGAAACGATTGATGAGAAAAAACATCTGCGTTTGGAAAGCGTATTTTTCGGGTTCGTCGTAAAATTTTTCAAGAAAGGGATTTGTCTCGAACTCTTCCAAAATCAATTTCGCGTTAAGTTTTGCGGCGAGCAATTTCGCAAGCGAAGTCTTCCCCGCTCCGATTACTCCTTCTATCGCTATGTATTTAGTTTCGGACATTACAAAAGCAAATTAAATTTTCATCAAAATATAACGATTTTGCAGATTATTCAGCAGTTCGGAAATTTTTTTATTTATTCCGGGAATTTCAATATCGCCGGCAAGTTCAAGCAAAGGTTGCAAGACAAAATCCCGCTCCGCCAGTCCGCGATGCGGCACGCTCAACTCGGGCGTGTCGTAAATTTCATCGTTAAACAAAAGAATGTCAATGTCGATTTCGCGCGGTCCCCAGCGGCGCGTTGTTTTTCGTCCGATTTCCTTTTCAATGTTTTTCACAAAGCGATAAAATTCGAAGAGGTCGCGCGTCGTTTCCACTTCTGCGGCGGCGTTCAAATAATTTCCCTTCGAAGCGTTGCCGAGCGGTTTCGTCTCGTAGAATGAAGAAATCTTAATCGTTTCGGAAAATTCGTCGTTTAGCAATTCGATTGCTTTTTCAAGGTAAAATTTTCTGTCGCCGACGTTCGAACCGAGCCCGCAATAGACTTTATTCGTTTCTCGCTTTTTCAACTTCCGCCTCCACGTGTTCGATTACGCCGCCAATCGGAACGTTCGATTTTCTGATGCGCACAATCACCTTTTCGAGCGCGGCGTAATCGCGCAAAAGTCCGTCGGCAATTTTCACCGCAATCGTTTCAATCAAATAATATTTCCGTTCGTTGATTTTCTTTTCGACGTAACGATAAACTTCTTGGTAATTCACGGTTTTTTTCAAATCGTCGTCTTGCGCCGCTTCCGAAAAATCGAAGAAAAGTTCAACGTCCGCTTCGTACTTCCCACCGATGCTCTGCTCTTCGCTCATCGCGCCGTGATAAGCGTAAAACGCGGCGTTTTCAAGTCTGATTACACTTTTCATTAATGTTCTCCTTGCAAACGTAAATTCGCAATGTATTTATACAAGCCTTTGAAATTGGCGAGCAACACTCCGAGCAACACAAGCGCCGAAGCCAAATAAACATTTTCGCTGAAACTTTCATTTAAAATAAGCCACCCCAAATATACGGCAATTATCGGTGTAATAAACGACGAGAGCGAAAGAATAACGACGTTCATTCGCTTCATTAACCAATAATAAGTGCTGAAAGTAAGCACCGAACCGAAAACCGCGAGATACGTTATCGCCGCGAGCCCTTCGGGATTAAGCAAATCGTTCGGCAACGTTTCGAAAAGAAGCGAAAAAATCAGCACGATAACGCCGCTAACCAGAAAAGGATAAAAATTCATCTGTAAAACGCTTACGTTTTTGCCGTGCTTTTTCAGATAAACGGAAATGTAGGCTTGAATTGCCGAACTGAGCAAAATCAACAAAATTCCGGTAAGCGCGGAAAAATTTTGCGAAGTCAAATCTTGCGCGAAAATCAAAACTATTCCAGTAAAACCGAGCGTCACACCGAGAATTTGAAAAAAATCCGTTTTTTGCTTCAACATCACGCGCGAAAAAATTATTACGAAAAAAGGGAAAGTGGCGAAAAGCACAGCGCCCAAACCGCTTGAAACGGTTTGTTCCGCATAAAAAACCATTGCGAAAGGCAGACTGTAAGAAAACAAAGTCAGTTTCCAAAAAATATGCGCGTTCTCTTTTTCGAATTTTATTTTTCCGCCGCGCAATTTAATTAACGCGTAGAGCGCCGCGGTCGCAATAAAAAAGCGAACGCTTGTCGCAAAAAACGGCGGGTAGTGTTCAAGGCTGAATTTCATCGCCAACCATGTAGAGCCCCAAACCGTACAAATAATGAAATATCCGAAAAAGAGTTTAAACTTTTCCATATTCCCCGTGAATTTGAAAAACAAATGTAAAAACTTTTGTGTGGATTGAAAAACGCAAACGGAATAACGAACGCGCGGATACACTTTTTTTATTAAAGTTTTGCGCAATATGAGAAATAAAAAAGCCGCTTAAGCAAGCGGCTTTTAACACTGAAAACGTTACGTCTGAATTTTAATAAAGATTAAAATCCGAGTTTTTCAAGATTAGCGACCGAATTCTTAACGGCTTCCACGGAATTGTTAAACGCCGCTTGTTCTTCGTCGTTTAACGTAAGTTCCACAACTCTTTCGACACCGTTTTCGCCGAGAACCGCGGGAACGCCGACGTAATAGCCGTTTACGCCGAACTCTCCTTTAAGGTAAACGCTACAAGGTAGCAAGCGTTTTTCATCTTGCAAAATCGATTTCGCCATTGCGATTGCGGCTGATGCCGGAGAAAAGAACGCCGAACCAGTTTTCAACAGCGCAACGATTTCGCCGCCCGCTTTGCGCGTACGTTCAATCATTGCGTCCATAACTTCTTTCGCTTTTGCGTCGTCCTTATATTTTCTTTCGAGCATTTCCATTACGGGAACGCCGTTAACGTTGGCGTAACGAATAAGCGGCACCATCGTATCACCGTGTCCGCCGAGAACCATTGCATTGACATCTTGAACCGAAACGCCGAGTTCCCAGGCAATGAACGAGGCGAAGCGCGATGAATCAAGCACGCCTGCTTGTCCGATAACTCTTTCGTGCGGGAAACCCGAAACTTTTTGGAACAGCGTAACCATAGTGTCAAGAGGATTGGAAATAATAATTACAATCGAATTCGGCGCGAATTCTTTTACGCCGTTTGCGACGCTTGTCATAATTTTTGCGTTCGTCGTCAACAAATCTTCGCGACTCATTCCGGGCTTACGCGGAACGCCCGCGGTAATGATTACAAGGTCGGCACCTTCGATATCTTTGTATTCGTTCGTGCCTTTCAAATTCATATCGAAACGCTCAATGCGCGATGCTTCTGCTATTTCAAGCGTTTTGCCTTGAGGCATATCTTCAACGACATCGAACATTACGACATCGCCGAGTTCTTTTAATGCGATTAATTGTGCTAAAACTCCACCGATTTGACCGCCTCCGATGAGTGCGATTTTCTTACGTGCCATGTTTCGTTCTCCTAAATTTTAAGTGCGATTTTTTTTGACATTTAAAATTAAAAAAAATAAGATTAACTTATCCAGATTTAATACATAATAATTAATTATTAACAATTCAGAATTAAACGCCGCAATGAATCGTCACTGCCGCGAAGCAAATAAATTTATTAGCGTTTATGTAAAAACGGCAAATCGAAAATGTTCCGCGGAATAAAATCGAATAATAAAAAAGGAGACGCGAAACGCATCTCCTTTCAGGGTGCTATGAGCGAGGTGGGTTATGCTCTTGCTCTATTTCATCAACAACATTTTTCTTTTCAAATAATACGTTTTGTTTCCCTCCGATATTTTTGCGGCGTAAAAATATACACCGCTTGGCATGTTTTCCGCATTCCATTTAACTTGCGTGTTTCCCGGATTTACTTCGCCGTTTACGAGAACGGCGATTTTTTCACCCAACGAATTGAAGACAATCAATTCCACGGTGCATTTGTGCGGAGTTCTGAATTCTATCGTTGTAACGGGATTAAACGGATTCGGGTAATTTTGCAAAAGTTCGAAACGTTCGATTTTTCCCGTTTCGACGTAAACCGTTTTTGAAAACGAAAAGCCGCCGTCCGCATTAATCATCTTCAAGCGGTAACTGACAATTCCCGCAAAGTTCTGCGTATCCGTGAATTCGTACGAATTGTTTCTTCCCGTTCCGCTTTTACTTTCGACGTAACCGATTTTACGCCATTCGGTTTCGCTTTCCGTTTTGCGTTGAATTTCAAAACCCTTCAAATCGCTTTCGTTTACAGTGTTCCAATAAAGATTTATCGCGTCGTTTTCGTTAACCGCGTTAAACATTGAAATTTCCACGGAAACGGGCAATTGCGTTACAAACACTCCGCGTCCGTGAGTAAACGCGAAAATTTTATTCGTTTCGGTTTGGAGAACAAGTTCGTCAACAGGCACGTAATCGGGAATTCCTTCCGTTACTTTCAACCAACTTTCGCCGTTATTCGTAGTTTCGTAAACACCCGTTTCCGTTCCGACAAAAAGATTGTTTTCGTCATTCGGATTTATCAACAGCGTATGCACGGGCACGTCGGGTAAGTCGCCCGAAATATCGCTCCACGTTTCGCCGCCGTTTTCCGTAAACCAAACATGTTTGGACGGAAAAATTCCGTCGTTATTATAGCCCGAATAACAAGCGTAAATTCTTTCGGGATTGTTTTTATCCACTACGACACGTCTCACCCAACATTCGTTATTCCCTTGCGGCGTAATTTCATTCCAAGTGTCGTTTTCTCCTATTAAATTATCGCATACGAAAATTTTACCGTCCGTTGTTCCGGCGTAGCCCGTATAAGGCGCTTCTTCTCCGAAAATAGTAACGGCGCTAACTTTTTCGCCTTGCGAAAGTTCGTCGCTTGAATTCGTCCAATTCTCCGCGCCGTTCGTCGTAATCCAAATTTTATCGGAGCCCGCAATTAAAACATCGGGGTTATCCGTATTCAGCGCAAACGGTGCGATGAACAAACACTTCGAACGACTTGAAGCGTCGGACAAACCGTTTACGCACGCCGTCCATGTTTCGCCGTCATCCGTCGTTTTTCTCATGTACAAAAAGGCGTATTCTTCATAAGCGACGGCGGGATCGGCGGGATTGATTGCGGCGTAGCCTCCATCGCCTTTAACAACCATATCCCACATCGTCCCGCCGACGTATTTCAAATGTCCGTTATCTTGTGTTCCGCCTTGATAATTTTCACCTTCGGGAGAAACCGCGCCGCCGTAAAATTGCGTAACTTCCAAACCGTTGTTCATCGGTCTCCACGTCACGCCGCCGTCCGTTGTTTTCCAAATTCCGCCGTCGTTCCCGACGTAAATTGTTCCCGGGTTTTCCGGGTGAAAAGTAATAACATGGTAATCGGGATGAACAAACGGCGTCCCGTAATCTTCGTGCCAATAGGTGAGTTGTTCCCAAGTGTTTCCGTTATCCGTCGTGCGTATTAATTCCACGCCGCCGAAATAAATTTGATTTGTATTGAAAGGATTAATCCCTATTACATTGTCGTACCACGCTTGTCGCCATAAATATGAATTATAATAGGTCGAAGGAAGACGCGGTGGTTTGTCCATTTCACTCCAAGTAGTCCCTCCGTTTGTTGTAACGTAAATTCCTTTCAAGCCGTCACCTTGAAACGTACCGAACACCGCAATTATGCGTTCGCTGTCGTAAGGGTCTTGTTTCATTACAATTCGGTTGTAATCGTTAATCCGCGGCAATCCGTTCGAAAGTTTCCGCCAAGTCGCCCCCGCGTCGTTACTGCGATAAATCCAGCCGCCAAGCGTCGCGTAAAGAATTTTTTCCGAACCGATTAACACCACATCGCTACCGCTGTAGGCGTTGACAAGTTCTTCGCTGTTAATTTTCGTCCACGTCGCGCCGTAATCGGTGGAACGCCACAAACCGCCGTAATCGTAATAGTCTCCGCCGTTGTTTTTTCTGTTGTAAGCGAAGGTTATCGCATAAAGATTATTTTCCGTATCGGTTTTTAGAACTCTCACGTTTTTAAATGCCCAGCCGTTATTTATCGTAACGGTGCTTTCAAGCAAATGCCAGGTTTCGCCGAAGTCGGGCGACATCCAAATTCCTCCGCCGTAAACGGCGTCTTCGTTTCCCCACGCTTCTCCCGTTCCCGCATAGACGGTATCTCCTATATTTACCATACAACCTATCGCAATAGGGAAACCGTCGTCATTTACTGGAAACCATGATTTCCCCGCGTCGGTCGTCTTCCAAACTCCCCCGCTGACAGAGCCCGCCAGCATTTCGTCGGGATTGCCCGGGCGCATTAAAATTTCTCTTATTCTTCCGCCGATATTTCCGGGACCAACCGCGTACCATTCTTCGTTAGTTCCTTCCTTCGACAAATTCTTTTTAATTAAAACTTCCTTCGTATATGCAATCGCTTTTCGCCTTGAATTCGGTTCCATTACACTGTCTTTACCGCTCAACATTTCATATCTGAACTGCAAGGCGGCGAAAGGTTCGTCTTCAACACCTTGAGAAAAAACTTCGTTCTCATAATTTTCGATTTTCGCGATTCGAAATCGCACGACAACAAGAAGCGTTATTGTCGTTAACATTGTTAATATTATTGTAAAAATTCTCTTTTTCATTTTTTCACCTACTTTTTTTGTTTTTACTCATAGCAACCCTTCTCCTTTTCGAAAGAATAGCCCGACGCCGGGGCAACGCCGGGCTTCGTCTTGCTTTGGAGGTATGTGGGTTATGGAATGAGGCTTCCTATATCAAACGTAAAAGTAAATGTTCTGCCGTTAATCGTAACTTGAACTACATTGTCTCCGAGAAATTCTATTTCCGCCAAAATTTCTTCGGGATACGCGTTTCCGTTAATCGAAAAATTAAATCTCATGCCGCCCGAACCGCTTTCGATTTCGTTCGTGTAAATATTAAGTATCATATCGTTGATAAAGGTTTCGCCGACCGTGTGAAAAACGAAATGCGGCTCAAGTTCGTATTCAATAATCATATCGAAATTCGAAAGCAAATCGATTTCGAATTCGGTTGTGGGCATCTTTATCCCCGAGACTCTGAAATCCACGGATTCCGCATCTCTGGAACCGTGATATTGAATATTGTTGTATGTGGAATGAACCGTGTAATGAATTAAAGCGGTATCTGCAAGCGGTGTGTAATCTTCGACAATGCGCGTACCGACTTTATATTTGACTTCGTAAGTAATAGTCGTGGAATATGTCGCACCTTCGTAAACAAGAGTTGAGTCCGTTTTTATCAATCCGATTAAATCGGTTGCATCTTCCGCATTTTCGGGCGAACCGTAAGCGGCAATCTTAACCAAGTCGCTCATTATCGCCCCTTGTTGTATGTTTCTGTCCATTTCCGCCGCCGTATTTTCCGCTTGTTTGCCGAACATCAGACCGAGAATTTGTTCTTCCGACAAACCTCTGTCCTGTCCGTGCATCGACGTAATGAATATTAACGACAAGAGCGCATAAAGAAATACAGCCATACCGATTAAACTTATTTTCGCTTTCATTTTATTTATCTCCTTCTTTTTTAATTTTTCTATATACGTTGATTGACAACACTACAATTACAAGTACAAACCCTAAAGAAAACATGTTGTACCAAAGATTTACATTTAACGCTTCCTGAGAAATTCCGGAACTGTTTCTATCGACTATTAAAGTCAAGCAAGTTATAGTTTCGAGAATAAAAATCATCGCATACAGCAGAACGCCGAGGAAATAATATTTTTCGACTTTGAGAGCATATATTTGAAGTACGTAAACATACGCTACGAAAAAAAGAATTTTTTCCCAATCGCTAACATTCAAGATGTAAAAGAACGTCCTTATTTCTCCGAAAGCATTCGTCCAAACCGCAACGAGAGAATAAACGAGGTATATTGTTTGCAGAAGAATTACGGCTTGTCTGACGTTTATATTTTTTTCTTTCCCGATATTTTTTTCTGCCAAATTTTCCATTTTATTTGTCCTCTCTCCTCGGTTCATCGCTGCGAAAAATCAAATTATTTCAATAAAGTCATTTTCTTTACGTCAACTCTGTTACCCGCTTGCATACGCACGAAGTAATTGCCGCTCGGGAGATTAACCGCGTTGAAAATTTCGGTGTAAACACCCGCGTTTTGAAATTCGTCCACAAGCGTAGCGACTTCATTTCCAAGTACATCGTAAACTTTTATTTTAACGTTACTCGGTTCGGTAACCGAATATTGTATTGTAGTCGTAGGATTAAAAGGATTCGGATAGTTTTGTTTTAAACCGAATTCTTCGGGAATATTTTGAGTCGTTTCGTCATCATGAATATCGACAACGCCTTCGTCGCACCACATAACGCCGTCCGCCAAAACCTCTCCGTCGCCGCTATGAACACCCATGACCGAAACGGAAACCTCTTGTCCCGTTTTAGTAAAAAATGTATAAACCGTTTCATAAGATTCGTCTGTACCGTCGAGAACTTCGAATACGACATGACGAACTTCGCGCAAACGAAGCGCTTCGACTTGGTCGCCGTTCGGAAGAATCAAAGTACCCGCGCCGTCAACATGGTAAGAAATATCGATTTCGCCCGTTTCTTCCCAACTAAATAACGGCAAGGAAATCGTCCATGTCATTGTACCCGAATACGACCATGACGAGCCGAGAGTCAACGGGAATACACCTTCTATTTCACCAGGGTCGTTTTCGAGAAGACCAGTTGCGGTACCTGTCTGGACTTCCACAATAGAACCGTAACCGTAATTGAGCACCTTGTTCCCCGAAATGCCGAGGTGCCACCAAAGGTCGCCGGTTTCGCCCGCGCCGCTTTCAATTACATGAATGGCACAATCCGCGTTAGGGAAAATATAACTGAAAGGCGAAGCGCTCGGCAACGCCATAATTTCCGTATAAGCGATTGCAGGTATCAAATCTACGGCGTCAAAGAAATTCCATACGTTTCCCGTATCCGCTACACCTATATTAACAACTTTACTGAGCGTATCCACATATTCATGATACGTTCTTCCGATTTCATACTGATTCTGCACGTCTTCCAAAGTAACCGTAATTTGTGCGAAAGAAAAGTTCGCCGTTAAAGCGATAAACAGTGCTAACAATATTTTTTTCATTTTGCGTCTCCTTTGTTTGATTTTTGTTGATTTTCAAAATTCACGGTTCAAACATAAATCATAAAGGAAGCGAAATCGTCCGCCTACATTATCGCACGCGTCCGAATACTCCCGAAATACGAATTCGGACTTTTCGGAAGGAAGATTCGGACTCTGCCGAAACGACTAACTTATTAGAATACAAGTACTTACGGAGACGCAAGAAAGGAAATGAGATCTGTGAGAATTATCACTCGGGCGTTGTGAAGTCCGTCACAAGTCCCGAAAATTATTGTTTTTTCTTACGAAATTGGCTGGGGGTTTGGTTGGTTAACTTCTTGAAGACGGCGTTAAAAGTCGATTTCGATTGAAAACCGACTTCAAAAGCGATTGATAAAATACTTTCGGTTTTATATTCTTCGGAAACCAAAAGTCTTTTGGCAAGTTCGATACGATAGCCGTTTATGAATTCGTAAAAATTCTTGCCGAATTGTTCATTGATTATTTGCGAAACTTGATTACGCGTCGCTCCAATCTCGTCGGCAAGTTTTTGAAGAGTTAATTCAGGGTCGGTATATAATCTGTTTTTTTCGACTTTGTCAACCAATCGGTTCTTTAACAAAATTTTATCATCTTGTGAAAGGCTTGTTTTTTCATATTTCGCTTTTGCACGTTCGTCGCTTTTGCCTTGTGCCGCGGGTCTTCTTTCCGTATCCGTGGTAATTTTATACCCGATAACGTACATGATTATCGCAAGATAAGTGGCGATAACAATTCTATAATCGTTATCGAGATTCATCACCGTAACCAAAAGCAAAACGAAAATGGAAACGAGATAAATAATCAGCAATTGCTTGAGCCAACCGTAATCGATTTTTTCAAGTCCCGAAAATTCTTCTTTTAATTTTTCCCGATAATCGGTCAAAAGTTTAATCGAAAGAATTACGAACGTGGCGCGGTAAGCAATATCGAAATATCTGAAAAGAGTTTCGGGAAGAGAAACGTCGTGCGAATAAAAACTTTCGATAAATCTTACCTGTTCGTCAGAGGGGAAAAAATAAATTCGCACCAAAAAGAAAAAAGCGAACAAAGTGGGGAAAAAGTAGAAAATATCGATAATTTTGGGTTTGTAATCTTCTTCAACCGTCGCTTTTATGTAAAGATATAAAAGCGGACCTACCGATAAAACTAACGGGAAAAAAAATGGACCGAAAATAATAAGTAATTTTGTTTGACGAGTTTGATGAAGTGCCGCCGTAAGAAAAAGTAGCGACGCAACAAACAACAGTAATACCAAATACACAATCGAGATACCTTCGTGTCTTTTCTTATTCAAAAGAAAAAACACAAGAAACAAGCCTTGAGCAAAGCCCAAAAACATTATTACGGATGTAAAATTAAACGTGGTCTGCATAAACTCTTTCTTTTTCCGTTATCAAATATAAAAAAAATCGAGTCCGCTTTCTAAAGTAATCCATTATCTGAAAAGATAGCGAACTATTGAATTCGCTCCAAAGCCTGTTCCAAATCGGCAATCAAATCGTCAACGTTTTCTATTCCTACGGAAAGACGAACCAGACCGTCCGTAATTCCCGCCGCTTCGCGCGCTTCTTTGCCCATCGAAGCGTGAGTCATCGTCGCGGGATGTTGGATAAGAGTTTCAACGCCGCCCAAACTTACCGCAAGTTGGCAGAGTTTTACCGAATTCATCATTACCGCGCCCGCGTTAATTCCGCCTTTGAGTTCGAAAGAAATCATACCGCCCGGCGCGCTGTGTTGCTTTTGCGCGGTTTCGTAATACGGAAACGATTTCAATCCCGGATAACGCACCCAAGCAACTTTCGGATGATTTTCGAGAAATTCGGCAATTTTCATTGCGTTTTCGCTGTGTCGTTGCATTCTCAGCGCAAGCGTTTTCAATCCGCGATGTACGAGAAAAGCGTTAAACGGGTCTATCGTTCCGCCGAGTTGATTTAACATTTTACGCATTGCGGTGTAAGTTTCTTCGTCTTTCGTAACGATAATTCCAGCAACTACGTCCGCGTGTCCGTTCAGGAATTTCGTCATGCTGTGTACGATAACGTCCGCGCCGAGTTCGAACGGACGCTGCAATGCGGGACTCATAAACGTGTTGTCAACGACGAGCGAAGCGCCGTTGGCGTGCGCGATTTCCGCAACCGCTTGAATGTCGGTTGTTTCCAACGTCGGATTTCCGGGCGTTTCAATGTAAATCACTTTTGTTTCGGGCTTGACAGTCGCTTTAACTTTTTCCAAATCCGCGGTTTCAATAAAATCGCTTGAAATTCCGAAACGGCTCAAAACGTTTTTCACCAACGTCGCCGTCGGTCCGTAAACAGACTCCGAAACAATTACGTGGTCGCCGTTTTCGAGCAAAGTCGCAAGCGTCGTGTGAATTGCCGCCATTCCGCTTGCGCAACCGAGCGCCTTGTATCCGCCTTCCAAAGCCGCCACCGCGTTTTCCATCGCTTCTATCGTCGGATTTCCCATTCGCGTGTAAATATAGCCGCTTTCTTCGCCTTTGAACAATTTACCGCCCTGTTCAACCGATTCGAACTTGAAAGTGGATGTTTGGTAAATCGGCGGGACGACAGGTCCGAATTCATATTCGCCAATTCCCGCGTGAACGCATTTCGATTCGAATGAAACTTTTTCGTGAGACATTTTTTCTCCTTCTTCTTTAATTAATTCAAAATTTTCAAATAACTTATTTTAATCAAGCGAACAAATTTTATGAAAACTCTTTTTATTTTCAATCTTGCATATCACAAACTATGAATTTTCGCCGAAAATATCTTCCCAATCTTCGTCGAGTAAGTCCCTTGCCAAAACTTCTTTGTCCAATTCCTTCTCTTCTTTCTTTTTTACGAGCGAGGCAAAAAATTCGTCCGAAGTCAGAACCTTGCAACCGTTAACTTTCGCGTAATCGGTAATCCATCTGTCAGAAGATACGACGGTGGTCGTGCGCTTTGTTTTCAGTTTGTCAATCGCTTCGCGTATCAACTCATCCGCTTTTCTTTCGTAGGAATATTCCACTTGCACGTTTCCGCCGAGTTTTGCGTGCGGCGCGCCGTCGAAAAAAAGCGTGATTTTAATCCTCTTTTCAGCCGAAAGCCTCTGCAATTTGAATATCAGTTTTTCCCGCGCCGACGTTCGCGTGCTTTCGTCTTTTTGCAAATTTTTCAATTCGGGAATTTTCCAAATCAAATTATTGCCGTCTATTAGAAATTTATTCATCATCTCCCCGAAAAAATATCTTTCGATTTTTCCAATTTAATATCGCGCAATTCCGGCGCTTTCAAGCGAATGTTGAACTTGAACCCGCGGTAAGTTCCTATCGGATACCACGTAAAGAACATCTCCCAGCATCCCAAATCGCGATACGCGGTAAAAACAGGCGCGGAAACTTCGTCGTTAATGAAATCGTAATTGCCGCGCATCGTGAATTTCCATTTTTTCGTCAAATTAAAACTTAAACTTGCGCCGAGTGACGAACGCTCCGTTCCGGGTGCCGGCGTCGGTTTCGAAAAGCCGTAATTGTAAGTTAAGTTCAAACTCCACGGCAACGAAAAATCCGTTTCGTCAATTTCCGATTGCATCAAATCGCGCGAGTCGCGAAACGACGAGTAATCGTCCTTGAAAAATTCATCTTGATTTTCCACGCGCTTTGTTTTCTCTTCTTCGCCGCTTGATGTAAGTTTTTTAACTTTTTCCCCGGTCAAGCGCAAATTAACCGAAAAACTGCTTCCTGTTTGTCTGAATAGGCCTTTCCCTTTCGAAATCAAAAAATCATTAATTTTTGTAGGACCGTTTTGGTCGTAAAACGTGTAAGTCGAATTTCCGCTGAACGAAAGAATATCGCCGACGGAAGTTCGGTAAGACACGCGCAAATCGGCAAGGCGTATGCTATCGGCGGCAAAATTATACGACGTGGAAAAATTAAGATTTAATAATTTGATTTTCTTTTGCTGCGACGTCGTATCCGTCGGGTCTTTAATCGTTTTGATTTCGAAAATATTGTTCAACGAAAAATTCAAACGTTGAGATTCTCCCGCTCCCGAGCCGCCGAAAATTCCGTCGGAAAATTTATCGTACTTCACAACGCTCCCGTCCGCCTTCGTGTACGAACCGTAATACCCGAATTTCTCATCCGAAAAATCCGGTTTGTAAACGTAAGAAATCGTCGGATTTACGGTGTGACGAAACGCTTCGACGCCGAGAGCGTTTACTTGCGCCATTCCGTAAAATTTAGTGGAAGTGGAAACGCGAAAATCGAACGTTCGAACCGGCGCAAAAGCGTAAACTTCTTTTTCCACGACGCTATCGATTTTCACTGTTTCGCCGTCTTCGTTTGTTATTTCATGAATGTAATTCGTTTTTTCAATGTATTTATCGTACCATTTTTCGGTGTAGGTAATGGCGGGCGTAAGATTGAAATACCCGACTTTGCCCGAAGCATTAATCGAAACGTCGTGCTGTGCGCCCGCGCGCCACTTGCTCACGTCGTCCTTAATCGTGTGTTCGTTGCGCAAGCGCGAATGATAATGAATTCCGATTTTCTCATAAAACTTTTTTCGCGAACCGCTTTTCGCGAAAGGATAAATTATCGGCAGATTGTAACTCAATTCCGGAAGTTTCTCCGTAACATCGCCGTTCTGCAAATTTTGCATTCTGTAATAATTTAAATTAATTGTAGAACCGCCTTCCCAACGGTGCGTAAACTTTGCGCTTGAAACCACGTTCTGCCGATAAAGATTATCGTAATCCACCGAATTGTTAGCGAGATAATCGGACGAATAAAATTTTACGTTCACGTTTAATTTCGTGTTCGGCGTAAAAGTTTGCGCGTGTCTCCAACGTATTTCCCAATCTTTGCGGCGTTCGTAATCGGGGTCGCCCGCTTCGCCGATTGTCATATTCGAATAACCGAGATTAAGTTCCCCGGAAAAGTTGTAGCGCTTTTTGTAGCGAAAACGCGAGCGCAAACCGTAACCGCCTTTGAAATACAAATCGCCGAGCAAAGTCAAATCAGCGTAATCGCTCAATGCAAAATAATAACCGCCGCCGCGCAAGTAAAAACCTCTGTGCGCATCTTGTCCGTACGAAGGAATGATTATTCCCGAGCGCCGTCCTTTATCGAGCGGGAAAACCGCAAACGGAACGGGCAAAGGAACGGGAACGCCGCCGATATACATCACAATCCACTTTGCGATAATTTTATCGCCCTTGATAATTTTCATTTCCTTCGCTTTGAAATAAGTAACGGGCGGATCGCCCTTGCAAGTCGTAAAAATTCCGTCGCGCACAAAATAAATATCCTCCGCCACTTTGTTTACTTTTTGTCCGCGAAATGTTTTGTAACCTTGCGTATTTTCGGCAAGAGAAATTACGCCTTGCTTCGTCTTGAAATTGTAAGAAAGTTCCGCGCCTTTGTACGTTTCGCCTCTGTCGGTAAGTTCCGGCGTTTGCACAATCGCTTTTGCGCCGGTGGAATCCGTCCCTTCGATGCCGCGCGCCGTTAAATCTTTGGTTTCGAAATTCACATCTATTTCGCCCGCTTTAAGATTTGTTTCCTTGTATCTTATTTCCGCATTATTGAAAAGAAACATTTTCTTTTTTTTAACATCGAAAATCAACGAATAAGTTGCCTAAGAAAAAACTACCGCGTCAAGTTCATTCTTGTTCTGCTTAATCGTATCGCGTTTTGCAAGCGTTGTGTCTTTTGCCGACGCTTGTTTGAGCGAGTCGAAAAAAACCAATGTAAAATTTTGCGACGCGAAAAAATCGCCGGCAAACAAGAACATCGTAAAACAAAAAAGCGATATGATTTTAACGGTTTTCCGCACCGAGCGTTATTCTTTGTAATAAACCAAAGATGCCGCGCCTTTCAATCCGGCGTCGTTACCGAGTTTGGAACGCAAAATTTTCACGCGCGGGCGCAAAGGCGCAAGCACGCGATTTTTCACGGAAGCGCGAAGCGGTTCGAACAAAAACTTTCCGAAACCCGAAACGCCGCCGCCAATAATCACGGTGGAAATATCGAGCAAATTAATCGCCGAGGCAAGCGCCGCGCCGAGCATTTCGCCTATTTGTGCAATCACTTCGCGCGAAAATTCATCGCCGAGTTTCGCCGCATCGAAAATAATTTTCGGCGTAAGTAGCGATAAATCGCCGTCGAGCAATTCCAATAAAACGGAATTTTCCGCTATTTTGATTTTCCTCTTCGTATCCGCAACAATGCGCGAATTTCCGACGTACGCTTCAATGCATCCGTAAGAACCGCAATTGCATTCCCTTCCGCGATAGTTAATCGTAACGTGTCCGATTTCCCCCGCACCGCCGGTTTCGCCGCGAAAAAGTTTTCCGCCGAAAAATATTCCGCCGCCAACGCCCGTTCCGAGCGTAACCATAATGAAATTGCCGGTTTTCCCTCCCGCGCCGTAAATGTATTCGCCGATTGCCGCGGCGTTCGCGTCG
>CAYZMW010000058.1:0-4758 GCA_964479645.1 uncultured Melioribacter sp.
CTTTCCCGAAACCTTTTTACAGATGGAGACCGCATCCTTGGCACGGAATAGAAATAGGCGAAGACCCGCCGCGCATTGTGAATGCTTACATTGAAATTACGCCGTTCGACACGGTAAAATATGAAGTGGATAAAACCACGGGGTATATGCACGTCGATAGACCGCAACGCACGTCGTCGCATGCGCCTGCGCTTTACGGCTTTATCCCGAGAACATATTGCGGCGATGAACTCGGCGCGTTAAATCCCGAAGCGGGGAAGGGAGACGGCGACCCGCTCGATATTTGTGTAATCAGCGAACGCCCGATAACACGGGGCGAAGTCATTTTGCGCGCGCGTGTTGTCGGCGGTTTGCAAGGCATAGACCACGGCGAAGCGGACGACAAAATTATTGCGGTCTTGAAAAATGATAACGTTTGGGGGCACATTCGCGATATTTCGGAACTGCCCGAAGTGCTTGTCGAAAGATTAAAGCATTATTTTCTCACATACAAAATGGTGCCGGGCGAAACCGAAAAGAAATTCACCATTTCATCCGTTTACGGTTACGAACACGCGGCGAAGGTCATTCAAGCGTCAATTAACGATTACATCAACGTTTACGGCGGCGAATAATGATAGATTTGAATAAAATCATCGTGGTGGGCGATAAGGTTTTGATTAAGCCCGAAGAAAACTTGCACAAGACTAATAGCGGACTTTACTTGCCGCCGGGAGTTTCGGAACGCGAACAAGTGCGCGGCGGTTACGTGTTGAAAGTAGGACCCGGTTACGCCGTTGCGCCGCAAAGCGATGACGAACCGTGGAAGGAAAACTCCGACGTGCAATATATTCCGTTACAAGCTGAAGAAGGCGATTTCGCTTTGTTTACAAGAAAGAGCGCAATTGAAATCGAAATCGAAGGAGAGAAACTTTTGATTGTGCCGCACTCGGCAATACTGATTTTGTTCAGAGATAACGAACTTTTTAATTTTTAAGGGTAAGCCGTACGATTATTAATTTAACAAACGGAGACGATGGATATAATCGATAAATATTTGAAATTTCGCGAAGAGTATGAAAATTACATAGCGCCGTTAAGTCGCGAAACGCACCTTGCGTATTTTAACGCTACAATCAGCGGCAAAAGCGAAGATTACCAAAAAGCGGCGGAACTTGAACTCAAATTGAGCGAATACTACGCCGATAAAGAAAAATTCGAATTTCTAAAAGAAGTCAAAACTTCCGGCAAGTTAAACGAACCTGTTCTGCAACGGGAACTTGAATTGATTTACAATTCTTTCGCCGCAAATCAGTTCGATGAAAATTTAAGAAAGAAAATAATCGAAATTTCCACCGAACTCGAAAGGAAATTCGCCACTTATCGCGCGGAGGTAAACGGAAAGCAAATCACGGATAACGAACTCGACGAAATTCTCGAAACATCAACCGACGGCAAGCAACTCGAAGCGACGTGGAAAGCAAGCAAAAAAATCGGCGCGTTGATTGCGAATGAAGTAATTGAACTTGCCAAACTGCGGAACGAAGCGGCGCGGCAACTCGGTTATGAAAATTATCACGCGATGAGTTTGGAGCTCGGCGAACAAAGCGCGGAAGAACTCGACAAACTTTTCGACGAATTGGACGAATTGACTTCTCCCGCATTTGAAAAACTTAAAGAAGAAATTGATGCTCATCTCGCCGAAAAATACGGCGTACGCGTTTCGGAACTGCGTCCGTGGCATTATCAGGATAAATTTTTTCAGCAAGGTCCGAAATTCGTAGATCTGGATTTGGACGAATATTACAAAGATAAAGACGTTGTTGAGATTGTTCGAAATTACTACAACGGCATCGGGCTTGAAATAGACGACATTTTGGCTAAAAGCGATTTGTACGAAAAACCCGGAAAATATCAGCACGCTTATTGCACGGATATCGACCGAAACGGCGATGTGCGCGTTGTTTGCAACGTCAAACCGAATTACAAATGGACGGGAACACTTTTGCACGAATTCGGACATGCGGTTTACGACAAATATATCAAGCGTGAATTACCTTGGGAATTGCGAACTCACGCGCATATTTTTACGACCGAAGCCATTGCGATGCTTTTCGGACGAATGGCGGCTAATCCCGCATGGTTGCGGGACGCCGTAGGAATCGCTTCGAACGAAGCGGAACACGTCGCTCCGAAATGCGACAAAACTCTCGCGGCTGAACAATTGATTTTTTCGCGTTGGGTGCAAGTGGTTTATCGCTTCGAAAAAGCGATGTACGAAAATCCCGAAAGAGATTTGAACGCGCTGTGGTTCGAACTTGTTGAAAAATATCAGAAACTGAAAATTCCCGAAGGACGAAGCGCTCCCGATTGGGCGGCGAAAATTCACATTGCGCTTTATCCCGCGTACTATCACAATTATATTCTCGGCGAAATTCTCGCCTCGCAACTTTATTACTATATTTCCGAAAAAGTCCTTGACGGTAAATTCCCGCAAAATTACAGTTTTGTAAATCAAAAAGATACGGGGGAATATTTGCGGCATTTATTTTTCGAATACGGCGCGCTTTATCGTTGGGATAAATTAATTGTAAAAGCGACCGGCGAAGAACTGACGCCGAAATATTACGCGCGTCAATTTGTGAATAAAATTGAAAGCACCGAATAGAAAGGAAATCACAAAAGGAGGAAAGAAGATGAAATTCGATTGGAAAAAATACGTTAATCGTAACGTCAGCGTGATGATGCACGAAAATTACGGCGTGGTTTACGGAAAGAAGAACGACGACCAACCCCCGTTGTATGAAATCAGCGTGAAGTCGGGCAAACTCGTGGAAGTATTCGACGACGGAATTTTGCTCGAAACAATTCGCGAAAACAATATCGTTCAGACATGGGTGCCTTTTTCGTCAATTAAAACGGTGGATATTTTTTAATGGAAAAATTGAAAATAGGAATTATCGGTACGGGCTACCTCGGTAAATTGCATTCGAAACTTTTACGTAATCACGAAAATGCCGAATTTGTTGGAGTTTACGACGCCGACGCCGAAAAAGCGAAAAGCGTCGCGGAAGAGTTCGGATTGAAAGCCTTCGAAAACGATAATTCCTTAATTTCCTTATGCGACGCGATTATTCTCGTTACGCCGACTTCCACGCACTTTGACGTTGCGAAAAAAATTATCGAAGCGGGCAAGCACGTATTTATTGAAAAACCGATTACCGCCGAAATCAAGGAAGCCGAGGAGTTGGTTGAACTTGCTCGCGAAAAAAACGTAAAAATTCAAGTCGGGCACATCGAGCGTTTTAACTCCGCATTGCTTGCGCTTGAAAAATACGAACTTGAGCCGATGTTTATTCAAACCGACCGACTTGCGCAGTTCAATCCGCGCGGCACCGACGTTGCTGTTGTTCTCGATTTGATGATACACGACATCGACATCATTTTGAGTTTAATCAAAAGCAAAGTGACGCAAATAAACGCGAGCGGCGTTGCGGTCGTTTCCGATACGCTCGATATTGCAAACGCTCGTCTCGAATTTGAAAACGGCGCGGTTGCGAACGTTACGGCGAGCCGTATTTCCTTGAAGAAAATGCGTAAGATGAGAATGTTTCAGCGCGACGGTTATTATTCGCTCGATTTCACGAACGGTGTCGCGGAAGTTTATCGCCTGCTCGACCCGAACGAAGAAAAGCCCGAAGATTTGATTGCGTTGGGAGAACTCGGCGAAAACGAAAATAGGAAAAACGTGGTTTACGAACAGCCTAAAGTGGCGCAAGTAAACGCGATGGAATACGAACAGCAACTCTTTATCGATGCGGTTCTCAACGACAAACGTCCCGTGGTTAACGGGGAAGACGGCTTGAGAGCGTTGCGCGTAGCGGAACAAATAGTGGAACAAATAAACGAAAGAAATAAAAGGTTGCTATGAAAAAGAAAACAATAATTTTATCGTTGATTTTAATTTTATTCGCGGGTTGTTCCGTTTTCAAAACGATTGCGAATATTTCTTATGTTAAATTTCGTTTGAAAGATATTGCGAATTTCAAGGTTCTCGGAATAGAAATCTCGAACAAAACGAGTTTGAAGGACTTGAATTTTTCGGAAATAGCGCGTCTAACAAGCGCGGTCACCGGTGATAAACTACCTGTTTCTTTTACGGTGAACATTGAAGCGAAAAACTCGAACAACGACGCTTACGAAGCAACGGACGTGCAAATAACGTCTTTTCCGTTTACTCTCTATTATGACAATAAAGAATTACTTTCGGGCGACGTTGACAAACCGATTACAATCCCTGGTAAAAATCAAACGGTGGTATTTCCCGTGAGAATAAGTTTCGATATTCTCAAAGCGTTCAATAATCTTTCGCTCGATGAAATAGCCGCAATAATTTTTGAATTGGGCGGGAAAAATAAAAATCTCAAAGCGGTGAAAATCAAAGCCGAACCGCAAATAATGTTGCCCGGCGGATTTACATATAAGCAGTCCGTAACAATAAGCAGCGACCAGTTTAGGTAAAGAATTACATCTATTGGCGGTGTTCGCAACGACAGTGTTTATTAAGTTTAAGAGACGGCACGGTAGATTACTTCGTCCTTGCCGACTTACGTCGGCGTGTCCTCGCAAGGACGTGTAATCCTAACCCTTATTCAATCAATCATTCAACATTTTTTCAATCCCGCTCCGGCGGGACATCATTCATAATTCAACATTCATAAATAAATCCGCTCAATTCGCTAACTTACATCTCACGATTAAACACTTTTCTTTCTTCGG
>CAYZMW010000059.1:0-6406 GCA_964479645.1 uncultured Melioribacter sp.
TTTTTCAATAACCGGAAAATTTTATCTCACGATTATAAAGATTTCGTTTTTCGGATTAAGATATTTTTCCGCAACTTTTCTCACTTCCGCGACACTTACTTTTTTCAACGCGTCAAGTTCCTTTTCGGCACGGTTGAAATCGCCGTAATAATAGTACGACCGCCCGAGATAAAAACCTTGATTGATACTCGAAAGTCTGCGGAAAAGCATTTTGCCGAGATAATGATTTATGCGCTTTTTCAGTTCCGTTTCCGTGATTTCGCCCAAATAATCTTCGTCGAATTTTTCGGGAAATTGAGCAATGAGTTTATCCGTGTTTTCGGGACGCGTTCCCATTTCAATATAAAACATCGCTTTGTTTCCGCGAACCTCCACGCCCGCGCTCATTCCGTATGCCAAACCTTGTTTTTCGCGAATATCGAAAACGATTTTGTCGCTTAAAATCAGAGAAAGCGCTTTTAGCGCGGCACGTTCGTTTTTCTCAATATTTTTCTGAAATCCGTAATACAAATACGCCCTTTTCCCGTTTACGTTTTTTTCGATTTTAATCTCTTTGTCGATGTCAACAAACGTTTTCGGTTTCGGCTTTGACGCGATGAAATCTTTCGGCACGCTTGCGCGAAATTCCCCGAAGAGTTTTGCGATTTTCTCAGGCGAGCGATTGGAAACGACGGAAATAATCATATTTGCAGGAATAAAATAATGTCTTCCGAAATCAAGCAAAGTTTCGTACGTCAGCGTTTTTCCGCTTTTCTTTTCACTTGCCCCGTAAAGCGTTTCGTTTAATATTTTTTCAAAGACCGATTTCGCTTGGTTGGAATGTTTCATCATTTGCGACATCCTGTAAGCGCGCAAGGCGGCGTTGAATTCCGCTTTTGTCGGAATAAAGACAAGCATTTGTTTGTTTAGGAAATCAATCGCGCCTTCAACGTTTTCCGTCGCGCTTTCCACGCGCAAATATCCGAAGTCGGGACTTAAATAAATATCATCCATCGGAATGAACGGATTATCGTTAACCGTGAAATTGAAGCCGTATTGCGCCGCTTCTTTGATAAACTTTTCGCTTTTGGTTCTTTCGCCGAAAGCCGCGTTCCAAATGTACGCCGCATTGTCGCCGTAGCGTTCTTCATATTCGCTTTTGTGCCCGAGCAAATAATGAATTGCAAGCAAATGCGAGTTCGAATTTCGCCTCGCGATAACCGTGGGCAAATCGTTTTTCGAGGGAAAAACTTTCGTAACGATTTCGCTTTTCCCCTCGGCGACGTTTTGCGTTTGAGGTTGTTGCAAAATAATCGTCGGTGTATCGTCAAGGAAGTAATCCGCCAAAAGTTCGTTCGCTTCGGCGTAACCTTTGCCCGTATATTTTTCCAACACGCCTTCGATGCCATAAACCGCGAAAATTTCCGCGTTGTAAATTCCGAACATGTGCGGCTTCTCGATATTTCGCAAAAAAGCGGTTTTCGCTTCGGCGGTCGCTTCTTCGAGTTCCGTATCGGTAAGCGCGAGCGAAACGTTTTTAATCGCTTCTTTCGCGGCTTCCGCCAAATCTTCGTACGACGGTTTTTCGGTTACCGTAAAATCGAATTCAATGTAATTTGTAGCATGCTTATTACGAACCGTAACCGATAGGTCCTTTATGACATTGCCGATTTTTTTATTGATTTCATCTTTTATTTTTTCCGCCGCTTCCGAAAATTTTTCTTCGGTTAATTCGTAAAATTCGCGCGGCGCATATTTCAACAAATGATAAAACATCTGAAAATGAATATCTTTTCCGTCGTAAAATTTGTGATAAATTCCGCCGTAAACGAATTCGCTTTCGTTCAAGCCCGTCGCCCAATCGTACAAATTCGGATACTCCGTATTGCCGGGCGCCACGCTTCCGTAATATTTTTTCAAACTGTCGAGCATTTCTTTCGTATCGAAATTACCGATTACGCTTACAATCATATTGTTCGGTTTGTAATAATTTTTGTAGAAGGCGTAAACGTCATCGCGTTTCATGTGTTTAATTGTTTCGTAAGTTCCGAGCGTAGGCAACGAAAGCGCGTGCCCTTTGTAAAGAACCGAAATCACGTTTCTTTCGAGTTGTTCGCGCGGTTGCGTAAGCGATTTGCTTATCTCTTCGAGAACAATCCCTTTTTCTTTTTCGAATTTCTTTTCCGGAAGAACCGAATGGAAAAGCATTTGCGATTGAATGAACATTCCTTTGTAAATGTTTTCGGCGGGTGTAACCATCATGAAGTTGGTGTAAAATTCGGAAGTGTTCGCGTTATTGTATCCGCCGATTAAATCCGTTGCGTCGTAAAGTTCGCGCTGCGTCATCTTTTCGGTCCCGTTGAAAAGCAAATGTTCGAGCATGTGGCTCATTCCGCTTGTCGCGAACGTTTCGTATGCCGAACCCACTTTAACAACCGTGTTTATGCCTACCATCGGCAACGCTTTGTTTTCAATTAGTAACACTTGTATTCCGTTATCAAGCGTGTGAACCGAAACGCCTTTCGGCAGAGGACTTTGCGCGGTTACGTTTAGCGAAAGCGCAATAATAAAAGCGAAAAATAAGGTCGTCCTTTTCATTTTTTCATTCCTTAAATCTTTAATGCTAATTAATAACGCTAAATTAACAAATATCGCACGAAATTTATCGTAAAATTATTATCTTACATAATTATAAAGAAAACAAATGTAATAATGACCCGACTTGAAGAAATAAAATATTTAATGTACGCCAATAATATCAGCCTTGAATGGCTTGCCGACCAACTCGGAATGAAAACCAAAACGCTCGCTTATTTTCTTAATCAAAACGAATTGATTGACGACGAACTTTATACGAAATTAAAAGAAGTCATTGCCACGAAACAATACGAGCCTGAACTTTTTCAGACGGAACATTTCGAATTTTACGATTTGTTCGACGACGTCAACTTGAAAATAGGTGTGGGGGACAGAATAAGAATTTTCGCGAAACGCCGTTACGGAAGTATCGCAAAGCTCGCCAAGGCGCTTGAAATTTCGCCGCAACAATTGCAACAATATATCAGCGGAAGACGCGAGCCAGGCGCAAAAACATTGCTGAGATTTTTACGTATCGGCTGCGACATCAATTGGCTTTTGGGTGGAACGGAAAGATTGGAGTCTTACAGAATTTTTAAACTTGAAAACGAAGTGAAAAGATTGCGTAAAGTGATTTTCGAAATTGAAAAATTAATTAAAGACGCGAAATGAAAAACGCCGCGAAAATTTTGGCGAAAAAAGAATATCCGAGTGATTTGTCGTTACTCCCCGAAATTCAAGCGTTCGTTAAAGAAAAAATTTTGCAATTCGTCCCCGCCGAAAAACTCGACGCGATTATTCTCGCCGTTTCAGAAGCGGTGTCAAACGGGATTCGCCACGGGAACAAATCCGACAAAAACAAAAAAATCGAAGTCATGATTTACAAAACGGACGACGCAATCGTTATCTCTTCGCTCGACGAAGGGAAAGGCTTCGACTTATCGAAAATTCCCGACCCGACAAATCCCGAAAATCTCTTAAAAGAAAGCGGCAGAGGGATTTTCATTATTCAAAATGTTATCGACGATTTATCTTACGAATTTACGGATAAAGGCACAAAAACGATTTTAACGATAAAAACGAAATGATTTGCGCCGTCGGTCAGTTCTTACAAACGCCGAACGTCATATCAATAAAAACGGACACAATAAAAAAGAAACCCCGCCGAAAGCGGGGTAAAACTCTTCAAAAAATTTTTCGATAAAATCTATTCGTCGAGTTCTTTTTCCATTTCGTCCATAAGTTTGTTCATCTTCGATATAACTGATAACCGAAATCTTTTTTTAAATAACTGTAAGGATAACGAAATTCAACGGATTTTTGAAGATGAAAGAGTAGAAAGTAAAGAATAAGATATTCGAGGCGAAAATTAACGCAAGCAAAATCTTTAGATTTTAGAAATGTTGCCGCTTAAGTCACTATAAGAGAATAATGAAATTATTAAGCTAACACAACTCAATCAAAAATACAGCCCAAATTACTCATTCCCTAAACCGCTCAGTTTTTCACTAAGTACAAAGGTAATAACCATTAGTTTTTTCTAAACGTTCCTTAAAAATGTCAATAAGTGATAAAATCGATATTTCTTTAACTTTTATTTCATCTGTAGTATAAATTAAACGAGTATTACCATGTGTAATTATCCATACTTCTTTTTTCTTAAAAGATGTTAATGTTCTACTAGATTTTCCATACTCTACACTATTTGAGGTTAATTTTGAGACAAAATTTTTTATTTGGTCATTTTTATCTACTTTATTTGATTCATAATTTTCTCTGTAAAAATCATCTCTAAGTGTGGCATCATATATAACAAATATAAATCATCAATTTCAAATAGCCCATCAGGACGTCCAGCTTGGTTACCACGTGGAAGCTTGTAAATTTTATTTATCCCAATATATTTTAGTAAATAAAAAACATAATCTTCAAAATGCTCATAATTACTTGTTTTCTTTAACTCAGAAATAAAAGGTGGTATTAAATCGTTTTTTTCCTCATTATGATTATTTTCTATTTTATTATCATCATCTATTATATACCAACCAGGTTTGTAATTATATTTCTTTTCTTTAGCAATTCTAAATAAACATTATCTAGAAAAGGTAATTCTTTATTAATATCTATTTTAAAACTAATAGATTTAGATCAATCATTTATGTGGAAATTTTTTGCATTACCTACCCACCTTTTTAATTCCTTCGAATATTTATTATAGATAAACAAAAACTGTTTCATTTTTATCACTAATCTGTTCATGTTTTATGTTTCTTAAAAACTCAAATTTATAACTTGGGCTACTCAGCTTTGGCCATTCGTCTAAAACTGTTACCATCAAATACTTTTTCATTTTTCCTCACTTATTTTTTGTTTCTTAAATTGAACTTCATCCTCTATTGCGTAAAAGATTTTTTCTATTTGTAATATTAAATTACTTATTACTTCATCTTCTGTTGCATTTAGTTTAGGCGACAGAGCAAAAAGTACTTCTTTATCTCTTTGAATGAAATGTATGTTTAATTTGTCGGCAACTTTTTTGCATAAATAAGCAAAAGAATGTGTCATCCCCCAATCATTAAAATTATCTCCTATTATACTTACAGACAACCAAAAAGGAATTTCAGCCTCTTCCGCCCACAATTGCAAACTAAAATCTACAGCAAGACCATATCCCCCAACTGAAAAATATCTTCTGTAACCAAATTTGTAGAATGTATTAGTCAATTTTTCTGTCGAAACATTAACTATCTTACTTTTCAATTCATCAACAACTTTATCTACTAAATTATAATACGAAATTAATTTACGTGGGATTTTAGGAGCTAAATCTTCATCCGTAATAGGTTGGAAAGAATTATTATCAATTGTATCGCAAAAGCCTATTAATTGGTCAATATCTGAAATTAAGATTTGATTATTTTCTTGTATAAGTTCAGTTTTAATAAAATTTAATATTTCTTGCCAACTTTTAATCAAAACAAATTTATTTAATGATGTTAATTTGATAATCTGGTTTTCTGCATCTGATTCTAAATTTGTGAATTCCGAATTTACTTTTCTTAAAATTTCGTTATAAAGCGCTCTAACTCTCGAAGGCGGGACAAGAAAAATTAAAACAGAATTTTGAGGCAATCTTGTTAAATAAGAATTTGGTTGATTTTCTGTTAACGATGCCCAAAATTTTGCTTCAATTATTACTACTTCATTTCCCGTTTCGTCTATCCCGCTTATATCGGGTCTTTCTAAATTTTCGCCAATGCTTTGTGTTTCGAAAATTAAATCTGAAAAATCTAAGCCCGTATTCAATTTTATTATTTGATTGATTGTTCGCCTTGCTCTAAAGGATTTGTTAAGAATATAAACTAAACTTTCCGATGCAATATCCTCTTGTGAGCCTTTTATTTTTGTATAAAATTTACCTAATAGTGATTCCATTATTCACTTTTTGTTTCTTAAACATACTATAAAAATACATAATAAATTCTAAAAAACATCTAAACTATTTTTAAACCCAACGAAGCCCGTAAACGGGCTTCGCGGATTGGTTGAACTTAATTTTAATTGAAATTTATTCGCTTAACTCCTTTTCCATCTCGTCCATAAGTTTGTTCATCTTCGATATAACGGCGTTTATCGCGTCGGGCGAAGTCATATCAACGCCCGCTTTTTTCAAGACTTCTATCGGATAATCGGAACTGCCTGATTTCAGGAAATTGAGATACTTTTCAACGGCAGGTTTACCTTCTTTTTTAACTTTCGCTTCAAGCGCTTGCGAAGCCGCGAAACTTGTTGCGTATTGGTAAACGTAAAAATTGTAATAGAAATGCGGAATACGCGCCCAAGTGTAAGT
>CAYZMW010000060.1:0-24670 GCA_964479645.1 uncultured Melioribacter sp.
TTCAAACTCCTAAAATTTGAAATAAAATCTATTATTAAGAAATGTTAAAGTCAAGATTGATTTTTTCAATAATAAAAACGTCGGGAAGTGATTTATATTAAAATAGAACACGGATAACACCGATTTGAACGGATTTCCACGGCTTATAATTTTTCAGTCTTTGCAAGGACGCGCCGACGAAGTCGGCAAAGACGAAGCAATCTGTAGTATTACTGCGCCGAATAATCTTTTGCTAAAAATTCAATAGTTTGCTTCGTCCCGCCAACGGCGGGACTCGTAGACAGACAGTATTTATCGGGGGTCGTAAAGACAGACAGTATTCGGCGGATTAGCAATGACGGACGACGTTAGAATTGCTCACTGCTGTCCGCTTGACGCTAAACGCTACATTAGTGCAAACTAATCAAGATTGCGAATGATGTTAATGTTTTTTTGTTCGCCGGCAACGATAATCGCGTCGCCCTCTCTGAAAACATAATCGGGATTGGGAATTGCCTTAATCATTTCGCGGTTTTTATTGTGAGTTTTTACGGAAAGAATATCAACGCCGTATCTTGCGCGAATGTTAAGTTCGCGTATCGATTTGCCGATAAACGTTTTCGGCACTTTGAGTTGCAGAATCGAATAATCTTCAAGGAAATGAAGTTCTTCGTTTTCCTCCGACATTCGAATTCCCGTAGCGAGCGTATCGGCAAAATTCAACCTCTCTATTTCCTTGTTGTAGGCTTCCTGAATATCTTTCATCGTAACGATGCCCGCAATTTTTCGCGACTTCTCATTTTCCACAACGGGCAACGTTTCGAAATCGAACTTGCGCATTTTCTCTATTGCGGTTTGACAATTGTCGTCGAGCGTAACGGTTTCGAAATTAGTAAGCATAATATCGGCGGCAATCAGAACGTCTTTCAAATCGTCTTTCTCAAAAAGAAAATCCTTAACCGTGTTCACCGTGATAATTCCTACAATTTCGTTGTTGTCATTAACCACGGGAAATTCTCTGCCGCGCGTTTGCACTATTTTATTTATCACATAATTGAAATTATCTTGCGGATGAATAACGGGAAATTCCTTTTCATAAATAGAACGAATGAAAATAGATTTCATTACGTTTACTTCCGAGCCTTCCTTAATCGCAATTCCGCGTCTAACAAGTTTGAGCGTGTAAATGGATTCGCGCGTAAAATACGAGGAAATAATCGTGCTGATTATCGCGGTAATCATCAGCGGCAGAATAATGTGATAATCGTTCGTCAGTTCGAAAACAATAATGATGGCTGTAATCGGCGCGCGCGTAGTTCCCGCGACCATTCCGCCCATCGCCACAAGCGCATAAGCGCCGGGCGACGCCGTGATTGTCGGAAAAAGTTGATGCATAAGTCCGCCGAAAAAAACGCCGAGCGTTGCGCCCATAAAAAGCGAAGGCGCAAAAATACCGCCCGAACCACCCGAGCCGAGCGTTATGGACGTTGCGAAAATTTTCAAGAAAACCAAACCGACTGCGGCGTACCAAATTAAATTTCCGTTCAATGCGAAGTTAATCGTATCGTAACCGACGCCCATTACTTCGGGCACGAAAATACCGATTACGCCGATTGCCAATCCGCCGAAAAGCGGTTTTACATATTCGGGAACTTTTTTCAGTTCGTCGAACCAATCTTCGAACGCGTACAAAACCTTAATAAACAAGTAAGATGAAACACCGCTCAAAATTCCGAGAATTAAATAAAAGAAAAGTTCTTGCGGACTAACGAGTTGATAGTGCGGAACTTGAAACGCGGCGAAATCGCCTTCGAAAGCGTGCGAAACCACGGTTGCCATTACCGACGAAATCACAATCGGCGAAAACTGCGCAACCGCGAAATCCATTAGAATAATTTCAAGCGAAAAAAGCGCGCCCGCAATCGGCGCGTTGAACGCCGCCGCAATTCCGGCCGCCGCGCCGCATCCGACGAGCGTTTTCATTCTGTTTGTCGGCACTTTGAAAAACTGTCCGATTGTAGAACCGAGACTTGAACCGATTTGCACAATCGGACCTTCGCGACCAACAGAGCCGCCCGTCCCGATTGTAACGGCGGAAGCGAACGCTTTTATTACCGCAACGCGCGGACGAATTTTTCCGCCTTTGAGAAAAATCGCTTGCATAACTTCGGGAACGCCGTGCCCTTTGGCTTCCGGCGCGAAAAAGTAAATTATCGGACCGACAATCAATCCGCCCAATGCGGGAACAATCAAAACCCAATACCAGGGCGTCGCTTCGATGCGTTGCAAAATCGTTCCTTCGCCGCCCCAAAACGAAATGTCGGAAATGAATTCAATCAACGCTCTGATACCGATTGCGGAAAATCCCGCAAGCGTCCCGATTATCAGGGCGATGATAATCATAAAGGTATGTTCGGTAAGGTTAGCCTTTTCGAGAAGTTCGGCGTTCTTCTTCGATAAATATCTTACGGCTTTTTGAATTTTATTTTTCAACTGCAACAACTCCGTGCAATAAATCGGGCGTTAAACAAGAACGAATTAACTTTCGTAATACGGTAAAATTTCGCTTCCCATATATTTTATTACCGCGGTAATTACGCCCAAATCGTCGAGATAACCGACAAGCGGCGACAAATCGGGGATAGCATCGACGGGAATAATAAAATAAAGCAATGCGCCGATTACAATCGCCTTGCGATACCACGCCACTTTGTCGTCCTTGATGTAATTGTAAAGCGCAATAATATCGCGGGTAAAAGAAATCTTTTTGCCGGTTCGTTCAAGTTTAGCCCAGAGACTTTCGTCAATCTCTTCTATTTTTGCGTTCGCTTCCTCTTCGGTCGCGACTTCGAATTTCAAATCTTCAATGTCTTTCATTACTTCCTCTTATGTTGTTTGAACCAATCGAAAATTGACGTCCACCAAAATTTAGCGTTTTGCGGTTTTAAAACAAAATGCGTTTCGTTCGGGAAATACAATAATTTGCTTTCAACGCCCGTGCGTTGCAACGCCGTAAAGAGCTGAAACGCTTGTCCTTCCGGCACGCGGTAATCTCTTCCGCCTTGTACGATGAGCATCGGCGTTTTGAAATTTTTCACATAACTGCTTGGCGACCATTTCTCATACATTTCGGGATTTGTCCACGGCGTTCCGTGCATTTCCCATTCGGGGAACCACAATTCCTCCGTTGTTCCGTACATACTTTTTTGGTCGTAAACGCCGTCGTGCGAAACAAGCGCGTTAAAGCGGGTGTTGTGTCCTTCAATCCAATTAATCATAAATCCGCCGTAGGACGCGCCCGCAGCGAAAAGATTTTTCTTATCGATGAAATCGAATTTCGCAAGCGCGTTATCAAGCGAATTCATTAAATCCGTGTAAACTTTGCCGCCCCAATCGC
The DNA here is from genome assembly GCA_964479645.1 of uncultured Melioribacter sp. Classification (GTDB taxonomy): domain Bacteria; phylum Bacteroidota; class Ignavibacteria; order Ignavibacteriales; family Melioribacteraceae; genus WGAL01. Next base: position 3,377 of record CAYZMW010000060.1, read on the forward strand.
CGGAAATTTCGTCGGTGAATTTTTGTCCGTAACCAACGCTTCCGCGCGGATTAACGGCAACCACAACGTAGCCGGGCGCGGCGAACATTTGCAAATTCCAACGATAATGAAAATCGTCCGTCCAATGCCCTTGCGGTCCGCCGTGAATTAAGAAAATGAGCGGATATTTTTTCTTCGCATCGAAGAAAGGCGGCTTGACCAAAATGGATTGAACGCTATCGCCGTTCGCGCCTTCGCTCCAAAAAGTTTCGATTTCGTTAAATTCGATTTGCGAAAGCAAGTCGGCGTTAAGATGCGTAATTTGTCGAAGCGTTCCGCTTTGCAAATCGCAAGCGAAAAGTTCGTACGGTTGCGTGCTTCTTTGTTGCTTGAAATAAAGCGTTTTGCCGTCGGGCGAAATTTTAATTCCGCGATTTACACGCTTTTCAACAACCGTTTCGATTTTCCCGCTTTCGATGTCGATTTTAAATATCGAATTATAAATGTAATTGGCGCTTGTAAAATAGATTATTTTGGAATCGGGCGACCAAACAAGTTCGCCGACGGAACGGTCGAAATCTTCGGTTAAATTTTTCAACGCTCCGCTTTCTCTGTCGTAAAGAATTAAATTGAGTTTGTCCGCTTCGAAGCCGGCACGTTTCATTGAAGTGAAAGCGATGTATTTGCCGTCGGGCGAATAATACGGACCGTGGTCGTTTCCCTTGCTTGCCGAAATTTTCTTCGGTTCGAATTTACCTTGCGCCGCGTCGTTCAAATTCAAAACGTAAACTTCGTTGTTCGTGCTGATAGCAAGCACGCTGTCGGGATTCATCGTGTAAGCTACCTCATCGCCTTCGGGCGAAAACGTGTAATCGTGCGCGCTTCCCAAATCCACGGGCGGAACGTCGTGAACGCTGTGCGGCGTTAAATCAAGAGCGTTTCGTTTTTCAATGTCGTACAAGAAAAGATGACTGCGCTTTACGCCGCGCCAATGGTCCCAATGTCTGAACATAAGTTCGGTAATTACGCGCACTTCGGCGGGATTTGCTTTCGCTGAATCGTCTTTCGCTTTGTTGCATTCGGGCGTCGTGCAATCGGGATAAACGTCCGACACAAATAAAAATTTATTACCGGTTTTGTCGAACTCAATTCCGTAAACGCCGGAATAAAAATCTGTGATTTGTTTTACGTTTTTCCCTTCGTAATCGCACGAAAAAATTTGTCCCCCGCGCGAAAAGAAAATGTGTTTACCGTCGGGCGAAAATTTCGGCGAACTTTCGCGCTTTTCGGTTGCGACAATCGGCTTAACGGTTTTGCCGTCAACGGTTGCAAGCCAAATATCCGTATCGCCGGAATTTTTCTCCATCGAATATTGAGTTACGTCGAAAACTAAAAATTTGCCGTCGGGCGATAAATCGAACGAACCGATGCGTTTCATTTTCCACATATCGTCAACGGTCATCGGGCGTTTCGATTGCGCAAAAAGAACGCTAAGAGAAGTTAAAAGAATTATCGAAATTAAAATCTTTTTCATCGCATTACCTTGATTATTTCACTTCCGCAAATTTAAGCAAAATTTTCGGGAAATTAATTTGAGATTAGAGAATTCACGAACTTCGGAATTTGCAAATCGATTGAATGATCGGAAGGTTGGGATTGAAAAACTTGTCACTCTTTTTACGGAACACGGATAACACTGATTTTATCGGATTATCACAGATTTAATTCGCATCAGGTAAGGACGAAGCAAGCGACCGCGCCGTGCGCCGATTTTTCTTTCGCTGAAAAACCAATAGTTTGCTTCGTCCCGCCAACGGCGGGACTCGCAAGACAGACAGTATTTGGCGAAGTCGTAATGACAGACAGTGTTCGGCCGGAATACAATATCAGACGGCAACGGGGAAATTGTTCACTGTTCATTGTTAACTATTCACTGAGGAAACCCGCTTTCGTGCGCCCTTCAATTGTTTTGATTTTCTTTTCTCAACCTAAACCCAAGCCTCAATTTGCATAATATTATACTCGCCACACGGCATTGTTAATCGCTTATGGCTTTTTTGCTATTCTACTTAACAAATAGACCGCCGCAAAATATCCGTGTTCTTTAAATCCCGAAATGTAACCGTTGCACGCGGTGGCGGTTATGAGATTTTGACGAAAATTTTCTCTCGTGCTTAAATTCGAAAGATGCACTTCAATTTTCGGCAACTTTGTCAATTCAAGCGCGTCGCGCAACGCAACGGACGAATGAGCGTAACCGCCGGGATTAATTATTATTCCTTCGAAGCCTTGCTTTTCCGCTTCTTGAATTTTATCTATCAACCGCCCCTCGCTATTCGATTGAAAAAAAGAGAACGAATGCTCCGGAAATTCCGTTTCAAGCGCGCGATTAATTTTTTCAAGTGAAAACTCCCCGTAATGCTTCGGATTACGCTCAGCAAGTTTGTTTAGATTGGGTCCGTTAAGAATTAAGATTTTCATCTGTTCTCGTCCATTTCGTCGATAAATTCACGTAATTTCGGTGGCAAATAAACTTCGTCGATACCAAGTTCCTTTAATGCGGCGGCTAAAATCATTACTTTTCTTTGTAGCGTCGATAATTTATTGATTACAATTACGCGACTTTCGTTTAAAATACAATATCCGCCCTTGAAATCGCCCCGTTCGAAACGCACCTTGGCGCCCATTTCAGTGGCAAGATTTTTCAATTCGTCCAAAAATAATTCGAAATCTTTCTCTTTCAGTTTCATAAACAAACTTAAATAATTAAGAATGGAATTATACTAATTTTCGCCGATTTTTCATTTGAATTTTTATTGAAATATTCTAATTTCCAAGGAGTATTAGCGTGTCCGCGGGTGGAGAAGCAAACCGTTGATTTTTCAGAAAAAGATTTTCGGCGTAGTAATACCACGGATTATTTCATTATTTTTGCTCGCAGAAAAACTTCCTGGCAAGAAAGTTTCTCCTTCGGTTTTCACAAAACTTCGACGTTTCATTCGTCCTATCATTTATTCAACAAAGCATTCAATAATTCGTAAATCCGAATTGTTTTCGATGGTCGGGGATTGTGATAATTCGTCGCAAAAAATTTGTAATTATTAAAAAGAATTATTAACTTTTATGACATAATTTTTAGAAAAAGGTGAGTTATATGAAGAAAGGTATTCATCCCACATATCAGAAATGTGTTGTGACGTGCGTATGCGGTAACACTTTTGTAACGCGTTCGACCGTGCCCGAAATTAAATTGGAAATTTGCTCGGCTTGTCACCCGTTCTTCACCGGCAAACAAAAGATTGTCGATACCGCAGGACGTGTTGAGAAGTTTAACAAGAAATACGGTCTGAAATCGTAAATAACTCTTGGTTGTTTGAATAATAGCCCGCTTAGTCGGGCTTTTTTTATGCTTGAAAATCGATGAGTTTTGCTATTTTTCTTTCTGTTAAAGATAAAAATACGAAATGAAGAATCTCGAATTACGAATAAACAAAACATCCTTGCGGCGTTACGAACTCGGTGACGTTCCGAACTCGCTCTCGTCCGCAAAAACGCGTGCCGAAAAAATCCGCTTAAGTCGCGAATTCGCATCGAAAATAAATGAGAAAAGAACCGACGAAAATAAAATAGGCGCGGGTTTGATTTTTTCGCTCTCGCTTTATGTGAATATCGTTAACGAATTTTTTTCGGTTTACAAAGAAAAATTCGACGACGAAGTTTTTAAGAAAGCCTTTCATTTTTCCGTAAGAAATCTCGGCGCAAGCGAATTTATTCGAATGTTCAACGAATTTATTCGCACCTTTCCCCCGCGGGAAATTTCGGTGGAAAAACTTTCGGTGGAGGAATACCTTTGGCTTCGCAAAAACGGAAGTTACAATTACGAAACGGAAATCGCCGAAACGATTTTGCTTTTTCTTCTGAACGAAAACAAAGCGCTCGAAAAAATTTCGGAACTCTTCGACCTCGGCGTTCTCACGCAAAAGGAAAAATTCGACGAATACGCAGAAAAACTTGAAACTTTCGCGGCGGAAGAGCCTAAAATAAACGACACTGATTTTATTTCGTTTTTGCTCGAACCGATACGCAAATTCCCGAACGATTTCCAAGCGCAATTGGAGTACATTAAAGAAAAGTGGTCGCCAATTCTCGGTAAGAAATTTTTCGAAGAAATTCTCACTGCAAAAGATTTATTCAAGGAAGACGCACAGCGCGGTAATTTCGGCGGCGCGCCGGAAAGCGTCGTGCCTCAATTCGGGAAAACCGACAAATCTTTCGCTGTCGGCGTTTCCGAAATTTCCGCTTCGGAAATCGCGGAGGTTTACGAAGAGCCCGAACAATTTACGCCCGATACCGATTGGATGCCGAAAGTCGTAATGATAGCGAAAAACACGTTCGTTTGGCTCGACCAACTTTCGAAGAAATACGGGAGAAAAATTTCACGACTCGACGAAATTCCCGACGCGGAGTTGGAAACGCTTGCAAGTTACAATATCAACGCGCTTTGGTTAATCGGAGTGTGGGAGCGGAGCGAAGCGTCCAAGAAAATCAAGCACTTGCGCGGAAACACTGACGCCGTCGCGTCGGCTTACTCGCTGTACGATTACGAAATCGCCGCCGAACTCGGCGGAGAAAAAGCCTACGAAAATCTCAACGAACGCGCGAAACGCTTCGGAATTAGGCTTGCCGCGGATATGGTGCCGAACCACACTGGAATTTATTCGCGTTGGATCGTTGAGCATCCCGATTATTTTATCCAAGTTTCGCAACCGCCATTCCCAAATTATTCTTTCACCGGCGAAAATCTTTCGCCCGACCCGAATTTCACAATTCGCATTGAAGACGGTTATTGGACGAACTCGGATGCGGCTGTTGTTTTTCAGCGCATTGACAATCGCACGGGTGAAACGCGCTACATTTATCACGGCAACGACGGCACAAGTATGCCCTGGAACGACACCGCTCAACTCGATATTCTGAAAGCGGAAGTGCGCGAAGCGGTAATTCAAAAAATAATGGAAGTGGCGCGGAAATTTTCCATTATTCGCTTCGACGCCGCAATGACGCTTACGAAAAAACACTTCGCACGACTTTGGTATCCCGAACCGGGCAAAGGCGGCGATATTCCTTCGCGCGCGGAATTTGCAATGACGAAAAAAGAATTCGATAAATTCTTCCCGAAAGAATTTTGGCGCGAAGTTGTTGACAGAATTAACGCGGAAATGCCCGAAACGCTTTTGCTCGCCGAAGCGTTTTGGTTAATGGAAGGCTATTTTGTTCGCACGCTCGGTATGCACCGCGTTTACAACAGCGCGTTCATGAATATGCTGATGCGCGAAGAAAATTCGAAATATCGCGAACTGATTAAAAACACGCTTGAATTCGAACCGGAAATTCTGAAACGCTACGTTAATTTTATGAGCAATCCCGACGAAGAAACCGCAATCAAACAATTCGGAAGCGGCGATAAATATTTCGGAACGCTTACGCTAATGGTTACCTTGCCCGGCTTGCCGATGTTTGCGCACGGACAAATCGAAGGCTATCATGAAAAATACGGAATGGAATACAAACGCGCGTACTACAACGAAGAGCCTAATTACGATTTAATCGAACGACACAAACGCGAAATTTTTCCGATAACGGCGAAAAGAAAATTATTCGCCGAAGTCGCGAATTTTTGGTTCTACGATTTTACGGAAAACGGCGCGACGAACGAAAACGTTTTCGCCTACACAAATAAACTCGGAGAGGAACGCGCCATTGTGTTTTACAATAACAAATACGAAAGAGCAAGCGGCAAAATCAATTTTTCCGTTCCTAAATCAATCAACGGCGAACTGAAAACCGTTTCTCTTTTCGATGCGCTCGAACTTTCCGACAACGAAAATCTGTTTATCGTAATGAAAGAGATTGTTTCGGGCGACGAATATCTTTTCAAGTCAAGCGATTTCCGCAACGGTTTTCGCATTTCGCTCAACGGTTTCGAATACAGGGTTTTCAGCGATTTCAAATTTATTTACGACGAAACGAACGTTTACGAAACGCTTTACAATAATCTTGCGGGAAACGGCGTGCGTTCGCTTGATACGGAAAAGGATAAACTGAAACTCAAACCTTTGCACGATGCAATTTATAATCTTTTCGAAGATAAAACGCTCGATGCCCTCGTCGAATATTTCGATTACGAAGGCGTTGCAAAAGAAAACGAAGTCAAAAAACGCATCGGTTTTTTCGTAAATAAATTCAACTATCTGCTCAATCAAGTGCTTTATTATGCCGATGCTCACGTCGATATTTCGAACGAATTGGGAACGTTCGAAAACACTTTCGAGGCGATACAATTTTTGCGTCGCGATTTGATGCGCGAGGTTTTCGAACTTGATAAAACGATTCACAAAAGTTTGCTCCTCTTCTTTGAAAACAATTACAGAGCAAACTTGACCGTCTTGATTTTAACGCTTGTAAAAAAAGCGTTGCTTAAAATTTCAAACGAAAGCGGAAAAACGGATTTAATCGAGGAGATAATTTTCCCCGAAATCTGCGCCGAAATAATCACTCATCTCGGCAAATCGCACGGCGAAATCGAAGAGTTGCGTTTACTCGTCAACATTCTTTCGATACGGTTCGCAACTTCGAAAGCGTTTTTGAACGACGAAAATAACGCGACGGTTGAGTTCGCCGAAACGAAGCGATTTTTCAGAAAACTACTTGCGGATGAAAACGTTCGCGATTATCTTCACGTAAACGAATACAAAGGAATAATTTATTACCGAAAAGAAAATTTCGAAGAACTTGTCGATTGGATTTTCACGCTCGAAGTGATTTCCTTTTACGGGAAAACCGAAACCGCGGAACTTAATTTCGAACAAAGGGTTAAAACACTTAAATCGGCGCTAAATACCGTAAACAAATTAAAAATTATTTCCGACGATAGCGCGTACAAATACGAAAACTTATTAAATCAATTAAATAACGCGAAAGAAATCGCGGAGGAAAAAAATGAAAGCAGAACCGATTGAATGGAAAGAAGAGTATTCCGTAGGGAACGAAGAAATCGACGCTCAACACAAGGGCTTGTTCGAAATCGTAAATAATTTTATCGAAGCCTACAACGAAGGCGAAACGCGGAAAGTCTTATTGAGAACTCTGATGAAACTCATCGAATATACAGGTTATCATTTTGCCAGCGAAGAAGCTCTTATGGAATTGAACGGCTATCCGAAATACGAAGAACATGTAAAACAACATAAAGAATTGATTAACGGCATCAACGAGGTTTTCGAGCAAATAAAAAGCGGAGACAAGGAAGTGGACGACAAAGTTTTGAAATTAATCAAAAATTGGTTGATTAATCACGTCATGAAAGCCGACAAACAGTACATGCCGTATTTATCGGACAAAAAGTAAAGCGAAAGATGAAAGGCAAATTCGGCGCGTCGGTCGTAATAAGAATTTTAATGTGGCTCGCCTTCATTTTCGGCGGAGCGGCTCTCGGTTTTTCTCTCGATTTTCGCTTCTTTCCCTCCCTCGTAAAAAGCGTTTCGTTTCACGTCGTTTCGTTTTTGCTCGGCGCATTATTGATGAAAGCGGTTCTTACCGTTTCCAAAAACACGGGAAGAACGCTCGCTAAATACGGGCGTCAAGGCGAACTGCCGAGAATGGAAACGAATAGACTTGCAACCGAAGGAGTTTATTCTAAAATGCGTCACCCGATGCATCTCGGACTATTTTTCGCGCCGCTCGCCTTCGCGCTCATTATCGGTTCGCCGTCGTTCATTTTTTTCATCGCGCCCGCCGAGGCATTGTTCATGTACATTCTCGTAATTACGCTCGAAGAAAAAGAAGCGATACGAAAATTCGGCGACGAATATTTACGCTACAAAGAAAAAGTGCCCGGATTTTGTTTGAAAATGGATTGTATTAAAAAATTGTTCGAAAAGGTGGAAAAATAAACCGGGAAAATATTTCGATTATTAAATAAAAAAAAGCGGGAAAACGTTCGAATTGTTCCCGCTTTTTAATTTTAAATGATTTTCAATTTACATTCTATCGAGCGCTTCTTTAGAGAATTGCGCCTCTTCCGAATTCGGTTTCTTTTTAATGATTTCCGTCCAAATGCGTTTCGCCTTTACGCTGTCGCCTCTTACGAATGCAATCAGTCCGAGATTGTAATATGCGGTCATATTCTCGGGCTGAATTCTGTGAACTTTTTCGAGCAAGGCTTTTGCCTTTTCAACCTCTCCGAGTTGATAGTAAACGTACGTCGCACGCATCATAACGGAAACCGAATTCGGGAAACGCTGCAATAAATCTTCGAAAACCTTCACGGCTTTGTCCGCACCGTGTCCCGCGACAAGATATTCTATATACTTGAACGCCGTTGTCGTATCGTTCGGATTGTTTTCATACGTTGTTTTCAACGAATCCAAAGTGCGATAATATTCGGGTTTGACGTTACTTTTGTTCGGCACTTCGTCGTCGGAACTCAAGCCTTTATGTATCGCGTCGTTAGGCATACGAGCCCCTTGATGAATAGCGTCATTCGGCATGTGCGCGCCCTGGTGAATGGCATCGTTAGGCATTCCGTTCTTCACGTTTGCGGAAGTATCGTTCCCGCCGAAATCGACGGCGATAAGAACAACGATTGCGGCAATGAATATAGCCACGTAAATGTAAACTGTTTTAATCTTCATAGCATCCTCTTTTAGTTGTAAATTTTTTCAATTTCGAACACCGGCTTGATATCGACCGGCAAATCTTTCAATTTTTTAATTTGCACTTCCATCTCAGGCGAAAGTTTTACGTAATCGGCTATTAATTTTTTAGCCGCGGCGTAATCCCCCTGCGCCTGAATAATCAAAAGTTTGTTAGCGAGTGATTTTACCACGTCGTAAATTTTGTCGTAATTGATTTTAAATTTCGTCGTTTTTTCGTCGTAAATGTATGCTCCGTTTTCCAAAAGATAATTAAAAATAATCGCGTTCCCCGAACCGTGCGCCTCGTTAATTCCGAAACGTACGCTACGAAAAACGCTTGCAAGAAAAGTCGCCCAAAGTTGATTGGCAAGCTCTTGGGGCAATTCTTTTTTTTCAATCATAAAAATATTGTTGAACATACCGAGCACGTCGGCTTTACACTCTTCGATTGTCGAATAAGTCTCTTTCAATTCCCTTTTCACTTCCGTGTTTCTTCCGTTAACCGTGATAAAACCGGGTCCTAAGCCGTGCGAAATTTCGTGCATCAACGTGTGCGTAAAAAAAGCGTCGAAAGTAACGTCCTTGAGAAATTCGCCGTCAAGCACTCTTTCGGCTATCGGTTTCAGAAGCGCTTGATATTTCGCCTCGTGAATATTTTTCAACATAACCTTTTTCGAACCTTTCGCTTTTCGCACTCTTTCGTCGTTCGGCAGATTAAACGCCAAAGTTTGCACTCCCGCCTTTGCGTCGCCGGCGTTAAAAACTTCGTTAACCACTACAATCGGCGAACTCTTTCCGCGATTAAAATTTTTATACTTGTCGGGTATCGGCAAATTTTTCTCAAGTTCGGTCAAATACTTACCGAATTTTTCGAGCTTTCGGGATTCCTCCTTATCTACAATCGTAACGAAACTTTCGAAAGCCGCTTTGTAATTGAACAAACCGTCTTCATAAACTTCATACGGACCGATAACCGCTTCGATTGTGTGATTTTTCAAATCCATCCAATCCATATCGCTCTGAAAATAATCGTTTGTCAAAAACGCTTCTGCGCGTGAGAGCAAATATTTTTTGAGCGACGGATTTTCCGCGTATTTCGCCGCCTCCTTCAAATAATTCGAAATCTCTTTCGATTCCTTTTCGTATGCTTTCGGATACGGAATCGCCACAAGATTTTTCCCTTCTCTTCTTATTACTGTTCTTTCGGAAGTAAAAGATTCTTCGTCTTCGGGATGCGCTTTCAACCAATTTTCGAATTCCGCTTTCGTCATATCGTAAGGATAAAAATTCGCGCCCTTCGGCTTTGGTTCGTTTCCGTAAAACGGTTTGTCATGGTCAAGTCGGTCGAACGGTCCGAACATTATCTTGAAATATTCGTATTGAAGTTTTCCGAGTTCGTCCGACGCCGCGCTCAATTTTTTCTCTATTTCAAGATTCTTATAATAGACCTGTTCGAGAAAAATTCTGTCGATAACTTTCGAGGCTTTGTACAAATTTTCGATAACTTTCCGTTCGTTCTCCGTGAGTTTTTCCTTTTCGTATTTTATTACGGAAGGTTTGAATTGTGAAATTTTCTTTTTCATTACTTTGACTTCGTTTTGTGTAGGAGTTTCTTTTTTCCCGCATCCTGTAAAAACCAAAAGGAGAATACTGAAAATAATTAGTCCCTTAAAACGCATTTGATTTTCCTTTCGTTTATGAAAATGCAAAAATAGAAAAATTCGGCGCAATAGGAAACTTTCTTTTTCTTGATATGACAAACCTTTTTACTTAAAAAGTTTTTCGATTACAAAATATTTCCATATATTTATTTATTAATAAAAAGATATATAAGTATTATTTTAAATATTTTTACGAAAAACATGTCGCTACGAATTTTAGAAAATCTTTCATTATTTAACGCTTCCCACTCTCGAGAAAATTTTCATCATGCCGCAGAAAACTTAGTAAGCGCCGATATAATTGTTCTAAAAATAAATTTCAACTCACAAAAACGGAGGTAAAATGAAATCGAACAAACTACTCACATTAATTTTCGTTTCACTTTTTAGCGGAGCAATGTTCGCAAACGGATTATCGCTAAACAGCGTCGGAACAAGAGCGCTCGGAATGGGCGGCGCTTTCGTCGGATTGGCAAACGACGCTTCTGCAATTTATTGGAACCCGGCGGGCTTGGCGGGGCAAAAATCTTCGGCTCTTCTGTATTATACGGGTATCATGCCTTTCGCAACATATAAAATGGACGCGGCAAACATTGACGCGGAATCAAATACGAAGCTCTATATGGCTCCAGGTTTCTTTGCAAATTACACTTCGGAGAAATGGGCTTTCGCCTTCGGCGTTTATGTTCCCGCGGGTTTGGGTACGGATTGGAACGCAGAAGATTTTTTCGGACCGCAAGCCGTCGATAATACAATGCTTTCGGAAATCGGAGTTATATCGTTTTCGCCAGCCGTCGCTTACCAAATAAGTGATAAATTATCGATAGGTTTGGCGTTAAACATTTATTACGCAATGTTCGATTTGGAACAACCTGTTTACGATGAACAACTCGGTCTTTTCCAATATACTGAGAGTTCAACGGGAACGGGCTTCGGCGCAACGCTCGGACTGAAATATCAAGCGACGGAAAAACTTTCCATCGGCTTATCGTTTCGTACAAGCACAAAAGTCTCGATGAGCGGAGACGCAACAAATACGATGTTTCCGAATATTCCGAACGTGCCGCCTATGGCTCCGGGTCCGGAAAAAAGCACGTTTTCTCGCGACGTTACTTGGCCAATGTGGATCGCCGGAGGATTTGCATACAAATTTAACGACAAATTCACCGTAACTTTCGATTTGCAACAAAGTTTTTGGTCAGAAGTTGACAAATTGGTTGCGGAATACGACGAAGAATACTGGAAACAAATGCTTGAACCGACCGAGGACAACGTATTCGAAATGAAATGGGAAAACGCGTTGCAAATCCGTGTGGGCGGCGAATATTTGGCTTCGAAGAATTTCGGTTTGCGCTTCGGCTATTATTACGACCCCGCGCCCGCGCCCGACGAAACGGTTAACGTTCTGTTTCCCTCTTCCACCAATAACGTTGTTACGGGCGGAATGAGTTATTACGGTGAAAAATTCTCCGTGATTTTAGCCGCGGAATATCTTTTCGGACAAGAACGCGATATTGAATTTAACAACACTAACGAAATGCCCGGTGTTCATCAAATGGACGTATTCTCATTTAGCGTCGGCTTCGATTACAAGTTCTAACGTCATTTCGAAAAGTCGGGAAGTTAAGCGAAGACTTCCCGACTTCTTTTACTTCCGTCACTTCCTTGAATTTGGTTACAACTCTAAAAATTTTTACTTTTCCGAACTTAATATTAACCATGTTGAAAAGGAACATTTGAGTAAAACGTTTGTATTAAAGCGTGTTCTTCCCGTTGTTATCGGCGCCGTTGCGGGATATTTATATTATTATTTTATCGGTTGCAACAACGGGAATTGCGCAATTCAAAGTAATCCGTATTTTTCCACGTTATACGGCGCGTTAATCGGAGTAATTTTTGCAATCCCGACAAAGAAGAAAAAATCGATTGACAAATCAAAGGAGAATTGACACGATGCAAGAGATTACGAAAGATATCGAAATTGAAGACTTGGTAGAATTGCTTCCCGACTCCGTAACTTACTTAATGGAACAGGGAATTCGCTGTTTGCGTTGCGGCGAACCGATTTGGGGAACGCTTGAACAAGCGGCGAAAGAAAAAGGTTTTAACGACGACGATATTGAAAAATTCGTAAAAGAATTAAACGACATGTTAAAAAACAATTGAAAGGACGGAAAGTGAAAGAACAAAAAAATTCGAAGAAAAAAAACGAACCGAATACGCCGAAAGGTTTGACAAAAAAACAACGAGGAAGAATTTACACGGCGGCGTTCCTTGTTTTAATCGCCATTTTTTATTTCGTTAACAATTCTCAAAACGAACCGAAAAGAGGACCTTATCCGCCGCATTACAAACCTCAAACGGCTTCGCAAAATACGGAGATGTTGAAATTATCCGACTACCGCGGAAAAGTCGTCGTTGTCGATTTTTGGGCAACTTGGTGTCCTCCGTGTCGCAAAGGAATTCCCGATTTAATAGAATTGAAGAAAAAATACGGCGACAAGGATTTCGAAATCATCGGCATTTCGCTTGATAAAATTTCACGCGGCGGAAAAACGGCACAGGACGTCGTTCCTTTTATAAAACAATACGGCATTAATTACCCGATTGTTTGGGGAACTATGCAAACCACGCAACTTTTCGGCGGCGTAAGAGCGATTCCGACTACATTTTTCATCGACAAAAGCGGGAAAATCCGCGATAAAATCGAAGGACTGGCAAGCATTTCGACATTGGAAAACAAAATAGAGAATTTGCTTAAAGAGAAAAATCTTTCTCCGTCGTCGGAAGGAACTATCGATTTTACTCTTCCCGTGGTGAAATAATTTTCCGAAAAGAATTAAAAAAATTGATATTAAAAAAGGGGACTTCGAGAAACATGCACTCACTTAGTCCCCTTTTTTATTGCCTAAAATAGCACTGACATCGCTTTACTTTTTCTTCCGTTTTTTCTCTTCGAATATGTAATAAAACGCGGGGATAACGAACAAACCGAGAAACGTGGAAACAAGCAAACCGCCTATTGAAACCACGCCGAGCGGTTGACGCATTTCTACGCCCGCATCGCCAACGCCGAGCGCAAGCGGAAGCATTCCGAGAATAATCGCAAGCGTTGACATCACAATCGGTTTAAGTTTCGTCGGACAAGCGGCAATCAAAGCTTCCCGCACGTTCATTCCGCGTTCGCGCACAAGTTGGTTCGTGTAATCGAGCATCAAAATTGCGTTGTTTACAACGATACCGATTAACATGATTATAGCCATTAACGAAGTGATTGCGAACGCAATGTTCGTATAATAAAGCGAAGCCAAAACGCCGATTATCGCAAGCGGGACCGTTAGCAAAATAAAAATCGGTTGAATGAAACTTTCCAAAATCGCCGCAAGCAAAAGATAAGTTAACATCAATGCAAGAACGAACGCAAACTGCATATCGGAAACCATATCTTTCATCATCTCCGCCGTGCCCGCCCATTTGATTTTATAGCCCGGCGGAAATTTGACGTCCGCCAAGCGTTTTTCGATTTCGTCCGTAACATTACCGAGCGGAACACCCGGCGCGGGCGAACCTGTGAATTGAATTGCCACGTATTTATCGCGATGTAAAATTTTCGAATAACTTGTCGTAAACTTAATATCGGCAAGTTGAGCAAGACGGAAAACAGTCCCCTTGCGCGAAGGAATTGCAATTCGTCCTATTTTTTCGGGCGAATCAACCGAGGCGTCTTTCATCGTTATCGTAATATCGTATTCTTCGCCTTTTTCGAAATACTTCGTCGCCGTTATTCCTTCCAATGCGGCGCGAACCGTAAGCGCTATTTCTTGCGCTGTAATTCCCGCGTCGGCGAGTTTTTTTCTATCGGGAATAATAGTAATTTCGGGTTTTCCTTCGCGCGAACTTTGGTCGAGATTTATCAAGCCCGGCACGTCGTGAATACGCGCCCAAATCGTATCGCGCAATTCGTTCAACTTTTCCAAATCTTGCCCCATTAGGAAAAATTGCATCGGCGCGCCGTTCTTATTTGTAAACGCCTTATAATCGACGGTAATCAATCGCGCGTTGGGAATATCCGCAAATTCCTTCACGAAAGCGTTGATGTAATAATCGAGTTTCTTTTCGCGTTTATTCGGCAAAACAAGATTCACGTCCATTCGCGCAAGATTAGTTCCCGTGTTAACGTCCGTGATTTTTCCAAGCTCCGTTATAATGTTCGTGATGCCCGGATAATTTTTAATTTTTCGTTCCATTTCCGCAAGCGTGCGCGCGGTTTCTTGCAAATTGTATTCTTGCGGAAGTTCGACCGTTATTTGAATTTGTCCGTTATCCGATTGCGGAATCATGTCAAAGCCGATTTTCGGACCGTAGTAAATAACCGAGAAAACGAAAAGCGCGAAAGAAACTAAAATTATCAATCCGCTTACAATTTTATTTTTCAGCGCTTTTGCGAGCAAACGGCGGTAAAACTCATCCCACGACGCGTAAAATTTATCCGCCGCTTCCGCGAGTTTGCCGATTTTACCGTCCTTGCGAATTAATAAAGAAGCGAGCATCGGCGTAAGCGTAAATGAAATAAGCAAAGAAAAAATTGTTGAGAACGCCGCGGCGTACGCGAGTTCTTTCATAAATATTCCGACCATGGAATGCATGCTGGCAATCGGTAAGAAAACAACGACGTTCGTGAGCGTCGCCGCAATAACGGCGAGCGCAACTTCGCTTGTGCCGCTTATCGCCGCCTCTTTCGGCGAGTTCCCCATGTTTTTGTGTCTGAAAATATTTTCGAGAACCACAACCGAGTTTGCAACGAGCACGCCCACCGAAACCGAAATGCCCATGAGCGACATTACGTTCAAGGTCATGTCGAACCACTGAAAAAGCAGAAACGTTGAAATAATCGAAGCGGGCATCGAAAGAGCAACGATTATCGTAGAACGAATATTAAACAAGAACAAGAAGAGAACAAGCGACGTGAAAACTATCCCGAGCAAAATATTGCTCACCGTATCGTTAACCGAACTTCGCGTAAAGACCGCTTTATCGCTTACGATTTTCAAAGAAAGCCCTTCGGGAAGTGACGCAAGAAGTTCGGGCAAAGCCTTGTGAACCGCATTGGAAACAATCACTTCGTTGCCGTCGGCGCTTTTGATAACGGAAAGACGCACGGCGTTGCTGTCGGTAATTCCGGTTTCCGCATCGAAAAATATCGTTCTTCTTCGTACTTCTTTCCCGCCGTCTATTACGTCGGCAATTTGTGAAAGTCGCTTGTTGCCGAACGGCGTAGGCACTTCAAGATTTCGAATTTCGTCAACCGATTGAAACTTCCCTTTCACGCGCGCGGAATATTCCAGTCCGCCGATTTTAAATGTACCGCCCGGAATATCCACATTTTCAGAACCGATAATGCGAAGCATTTGCGGAAGCGAAATATAATCTTCGAAAACCGTTTTATTGTCGAAAGCGATTTTTATTTCGCGTTCTTGACCGCCCGAAATTTTAACGTCCGCGACGCCCGGAATTTGGGAAAGTTTGTCTTTGAGCGTCGTCGAGGCGATATGATAAAGCGTTCGCGGGTCGGCGTCGCCGCTTAAAACGATATCCATAATCGGGAAAGCGTTAATATCGACTTTCTGAATTATCGGTTTTTTCGCATCGGAAGGAAGTTTGTTTATTATTTGGTCAACTTTATCCTTAACTTCTTGATTTGCAACGTCAACGTCTTTCGTGAGTTGAAATTCCAAAACAGTAATTGCAACGCCGTCGAGATTGTAAGATTCAATTCTTTTTATTTCGCTTATCGTCGAAACGGCGTCCTCTATTTTCTTTGTTATCAGCGTTTCCGTTTCCTTGGGACCCGCGCCGGGATAAACCGTCGTAATCGTAATGAAAGGAATTTTAACTTCCGGCATGTAATTTAGATTCAGCGTTTTGAATGCTATCCAGCCGAAAAGAATAAAAACCGAAAGAAGCACGGTAGTGAAAACGGGACGCCGAACTGAAAGTTTCGCCAAAAACATATTTCCTCCTTAGTTCACGATTTTGATTTTTACGCCGTCCTCCAAACGAGCAATGCCTTTGACAATAATCGGGTCGCCCGCTTTCAGTCCTTCGGCTATTTCATAATAAACGCCGTTTGAATTTTTGATTTTCACGAAACGTTTTTTCGCTTTGCCGTTTTCGGCAAGAAAAACGAAATACTTATCGCCGCTTCTTTTTACCAAATTACGTTTAATCGCTATTGCGTTTTTGTTTTCGTAAGTAATTATTCGAACGTCGGCGATAAGTCCGGGCAAAATTTCCCGTTTGGAATTATCGAAAATCAAATCGGCGTAAAACGCTTCTTTCATTGGATTCTTCGAAAGCGAAAGTTCCTTGACCTTGCCGTAAAAAGTTTTTCCTTCGACTTTCGCAATCGCTTTCATTCCTTTTTTTATTTGCATTCTTTCCTTTTCGGAAATCCAAATGCGGATTTTCATTTTGTCGAGTTTTACAATTGTAAACAAAGGCGTTTTGGCTTTTACATTGTCACCTTCGTCAACCATAAATTCCGCAATAGTCCCGTCATACGGCGCATCGAGTTTAAGCATGTCTTTCATCACTTCGTAATTTCGTTTGTCAACCAAGTACTTGGTTTCCGCGCCTTCGAACTGCGCTTGTGCGATTTGCCCCTTTTCGTACAAGGCTTTCATGCGTTCGTAAGTCTTTTTAGAATTTTCGTAAGCGGCTTTCGCTTGTTGATATTTGGACGCAGGCGCATCTTCGGGGAATTCAATTATTACGTCGTCCTTTTTTACATTGTCGCCGGGCTTGTAATGAATTTTTTCTATTCTTCCGCCAATCATTGCGCCGACAATCGTCTGTTTTTCCGCTTCGAACTTGCCGAAAAATTTCAAATCTTTAACGAAATGTGTCGGCACGATTTTTTTAACAACGACGGGATATCCTTCTTCCTTGTATATTTCTCCCAAATTTTTATTTTCTTGTTTCTCCGATTTTCCGCAACCGGAAATCACGAAAACGAATGTGAGAACCGTCAATAAAACTTTTACGAAATTATTCTTTTTCATTTTTCACCCTTTTTAAAAATTTATTTTAAATACTCTTTAACGTATTGATAATACGAATTATCAACTCTTCCGACCAAATCGTACAATGCGGCTTTCGCCACAAGATAATCGTGAACCGCTTGCGTGTAATTGACGCGGGCTTTGCTCAACGCCACGTCCGCGTCGTTAACTTCAAGATGATTTCCCAGCCCTTGATTAAAGCGACTTTCGGCGATATCGTACGCTTCTTGAGCAAGTTTTACGTTTTCGCTCATCGCCGAAATTTCGTCGCGAACGCGTAACAAATCGTTATACTTCGATTTCACTTGCATTTCGATTGCATCGGTCAACGATTTTATTTGCTCTTTGGTTTGCTTGTAAACGATTTCGTCTTGCTCCACTTTGTGTTTGGTTCGCAGCCCCTGAAAAAGATTAATAGACAAACTCACTCCGACGGTGGAAGATTGATATTGCGTAAAATCCCACTCTTCGGAAGTTCCGTTAAAAGCGTAATTCCCGAACGCAACCAACGTAGGCCAATACGCGCCTTGGTCTATCGCTTTAAATTCTTCGTCCAATTGATTTTTTATTTTCAACGTTTGAATTTTCAGATTGTTGCTTTTGGCTTCCGCTATCAAATCATCAAGCGCGGGCAAAGCGTCTTCGGTGTAATTAAATTCTCCCGCCACTTCTATTTCGCTCTCCTGCGGCAAGTTCAGCAAAATCTTAAATCCGTTCAACGCGTCGGTGTGCGCGTTCTCCAAACGTTTCAAATAAGGTTTGATATTTTCGACTTCCACCTTTACGCGCATCACCGTAAATTCGGGTACAAGACCGTGCGCGTTCATCTCTTCGACATTTTTCAGATGCGCGAGCGCGTTATCGTAGCGCGCTTCGGCTATCTTGTACAATTCCTTCGTAAGTAGCACGCCGTAAAAAGCCTTCTTTACATCGTACACCGTTTTGGACACGGTCTCTTTCAATTTAACTTTCGCCAAATTCAAATAGATTTTCGACGCGCCGATGCCGCGGAACACGGCGGAATTGAATAAAATCTGACTAACCGTAAATTTCGCTTCATAATTATTGGCTAAAGCGAAACTTTGTAGTTTGTAGCCCATCGGCATCAGTTTGTTCGGGTCATACGGAATTAAGCCTTCGTTAAACAAAATTCCGTAAGTCGAATTATTCAACATCGCGTTGAAATCGGGAAACGCAACCATCGGCTTTTTAAGAAAATGCGTCAGTCCCGCGGAAAAATCCACTGTGGGAAGCGCATAACCGAAGGCTTCTTTCACGGCGGCGTTCGCTTTTTCCACGTCCATTTTCGCAATTTCGATTTTGCGATTGTTTTCGAGCGCCGTTTTAATAGCCTCATCGAGAGTTAGTTTGACAACTTGCGACGTTATGATTTCGGGAAATAATGTCGCCAGAAAAAGCGTTGCCAATAAAATTTTTCGCCACATACACAACACCTTTATTTATTTTTCATTCCGTTTATTACGTAACGTACAACTCTTCGGACACGTTTGACAATTTCTTCAAATTCCACATCGTGGACGAAAACCGCGTCGGAATTAAGATACGCATTATTAACGAGCGCGGGAACAAGTTCGCCCATGTCTTTAGAAACTTGTTTCGCGTTTACTTTCCGAAATTCGCCCGATTTAATTCCGTTTTTAATCAGGGTTTCAATGATTTTACACTGTCGCGTATTGAATTCCGAAAATTCTCTTTTCACGACGGCGCTAAACTCCAAATACGTACTTAATTTTACGGAATATTTGCTGGTTCGTGTTCTGATAAAACGCATTACGTCAAGCAAAATTTCTTCTATTTTTTTCGCATTTGAAATATTTTTCGCCAAAATTCTTTCTTGCGACGCAAAATGTTCGTCAACATCCGACATTATAATTTCGCGAAACAAATCTTCCTTATTCTTAAAGTAATAGTAAAGGGAATTTTTTTTCATCCCGAGCATTTGAGCGATATCCTCAAGAGTTGTTTTGTAATAACCGTAAGCGGCAAAAGCCTTAATTCCCGCTTCGATTATTTCTCCTTTTTTCTTGTCGTATTTTACCATTGGATTTTTCGAACTTTTTAATTGAATGTTCGAAAAATAGAAAATTCACCGTTAACAAACAACATCATTTTATTTTTCACAACACCACTCCAAGACACTAAAAATTAAGGAACAAAGTAAGTGACGGAGGAAGTGAGAGACGCGCTTTCGCATGCTTCTACATTTATTTTAATTTTCTTTTCTCAACCTTAATCTTAATTTATTGAACATCGTGTGTCACTAAAAAATAATTATAAAAAGATTTCCTTTTTCTGTCACGATTTTACTAATTTAGCCGTGCGGGAAATTCAATTTTTTTACCTCTGAAAATCCCGCATGGAACCGAAAAAACACTCTTACGATAAATTTTAATTTTACGGGGATTGCACGATATGAGCGATTTTATTCACCTTCACAACCACTCCGATTTCAGTTTGCAAGACGCCGCCGCAACGGTTAAATCGTTGGTTCAAGCCGCCGTCGAAAACGATATGCACGCAATTGCGCTAACCGACCACGGCAACATGTTCGGGATTTCCAAGTTTTACAAAACCGCCGTCAAGGAAGGAGTCAAGCCGATAATCGGAATGGAAGCCTACATTGTGATGGACGGGAGCCGCTTTGACAAAGGCGCGCAAAATTCGAACGGAAACGGAGCCGCACCGCGCAAAAGAAAAAAACCGTACAACCATTTGTTAATTCTTGCGAAAAACAAAACGGGTTACAAAAATTTAATGAAGCTTTCCACAATCGGTTACCTCGAAGGATTTTACTATCGTCCGCGCATTGACATGGAAGTCCTTGAAAAATATAAAGAAGGACTTGTAGTTACAAGCGCGTGCGCTTCGGGACCGATTGCCGAACCGCTGATTTTAGGCGATTACGAACTCGCAAAAAAACGCGCGATTGAATTTCACGAACTTTTCGGCGACGATTTTTATCTCGAAATTCAAAATCACGGACTTGACGACGAACAAATTGTTTTGGCGCAAATGCCGAAACTCGCAAAAGAACTCGGTATTAAATTGATTGCGACAAACGACATTCATTACATCAAACAAGAACACGCAATAGCGCACAACGTTTTGATTAATCTCGGCGACAAAACGGGCAATCTCGATTACAAACAACTCCGTTATAGAACAGACCAGATTTATTTCAAAAGCGCGGAGGAAATGAAACGTCTGTTCGCGAAATATCCCGGCGCAATAGAAAACACGCTCGAAATCGCCGAAAAGTGTAACGTGGAATTGAAATTCGAAGGTTTTCATTATCCGAAATTTCCTATTCCCGAAGACTCGCCCGCGAAAAATTTGGATGAATATTTTAAATTGCTTGCAGAAGAAGGTTTGAAAAAGCGCTTTTCCGAAATCACCGACGAAATTCGCGAACGCTTCGAATACGAAATCGGAATTATTCAAAAGATGGGTTACTCGGGTTATTTTCTCATCGTTCAGGATTTTATCAACGCGTCGAAAAGTCGCGGAATTCCCGTAGGACCCGGTCGCGGAAGCGCGGCGGGAAGTCTCGTCGCTTATGCGCTCGGAATTACGAACGTAAATCCGCTCGATTTCGATTTGCTTTTCGAACGTTTTCTTAATCCCGAAAGGAAAT
Organism: uncultured Melioribacter sp.; assembly: GCA_964479645.1. Lineage (GTDB taxonomy): Bacteria > Bacteroidota > Ignavibacteria > Ignavibacteriales > Melioribacteraceae > WGAL01. Next base: position 24,429 of record CAYZMW010000060.1, read on the forward strand.
CGATGCCCGATATTGATGTGGATTTTGCGGACGACCAACGTGAAAAAGTAATCGAATACGTTAAAGAAAAATACGGTAACGACGCGGTTTGCCAAATCGTAACGTTCAATACGCTTTCGTCGCGCGCCGTGCTGAAACACGCCGGGCGCGTGCTCGGCTTTTCCGTTCCGGAAGTGGAGGAAATCACAAAACACATTCCGTCGAAGTTTGGAAAGGTTTACACAATAGAAAAACGGTTGGAG
>CAYZMW010000061.1:0-15448 GCA_964479645.1 uncultured Melioribacter sp.
GCTTTTAGCGATTTCATAATGCTATTGTGGGACGGACGATAAACGCCTTTTGCAACGTATCCGCCTCCTTCGAAAACCCCGATTTTACCGTAATAAAGCGAATCGTCGGGCGTCGGAATCGGAACGTCGGCGGGCACGAGATTTTCCCATTTGGATTTGAAATCGACAAGCGTGGTAATGTTTTTCTCCCACGGTTCGACGGATAAATCGTAATAATCTCGGTACGAAACGTCGGAGGTGTAATATTCGTCGGCAAGTCCCGAAAGACCGTGTCCGAATTCGTGAATGAAAACAAGTTCGGAACGCGGATTGTCCACGCACGTAACATTGTAGAAATTGTAAATTGCGCCGCCGCCGTATTTATCGGTATTGACAAGCACGTAAATTTGGTCGTAAGGAACGCACGCGGCAATATCGGCGAGATGATGATAATCTTCGATCATTAAATAACGTTCGCTGTCGAAGGTGTAAAAACTTGCGCCGAGCAATGTTCTTTTGTAAATGCTGTCGCCCGGAATATCGGCGCCTTTTTCGTCCGACCACGCGTAAACCGCACGAATATTAATCGAATTTTTCGCTTTGTCGAAAGGCGGATAGGAAAAAAGGAAATCGGCGAAGCGCTTGCAATCTTTTCTGAATTTTATTGAATCGCTTTTCCTATAACCTTCCGGGAGAAACACGATATCGAGCGCGGATTCGTGATTTTTTTCTCCCGCGATTTTTTCGAATGCGTAGTTTTTCGGGGTATCGTTTTTTATCAAATAACTTTTCGGGTCGATTGCCATTGAAAATAAAGCATGAAACTTTCCGTTTTTCCCGCGTCGTTTGATTTCGACAGTTACGGTATCTTTAGGATAGGGGAAGCGGAGCGAATACGAAAACGCTTTGCGAACGCTTTTGGCTTCTTCCGTGCTTTGCCATTCTTGAAAAAGCGTTGAAAAACCTTTGGAGAAAATTAATTTACCGTCGGGAACGCTTCGAACGTAAAAATAATAATAGCCGAGATTAAGTGTGTCAATTAAATTTTTTCGCGAACCTGAAAAATAGGGTTCGCGTTTTATTTCCTTCAGAAAAATTTCTTCTTCGTTTGCGTCGCCCGCTTGGAAAATATCCACGCGCATCGCGGCGTTTTCGAAGTACTTGTTAAAATTTATTTGCGCAAGAAAACTTGCATAAAACGCAACAAGCAGAAAAATTATCTTTCTCATTTTATTACTCAGTCGTCAAATTTTATTAATTCAAATTTAGGGAATATTCGGGAAAAGGTGCGAACATTCGAAACGCTTTATTTTTTACGAAGCGTCCGAATTCCCGCTTGTCTTATCGAAACGGTGACAGCTAATGTGTTCACGCGGCGCAACACTCAGCAAGGACGAAACCCGAATAAACAGAGTCCTTGCGAGGAGACCTCCCGCAGAAGGCGGGAGGACGACGAAACAATCCGCCACGCCGTTCCAAACCTAAACAACTACAGTCTGCGAGGAGATTTTTGCGTAAGCAAAAAGCGACGAAGCAATCTGTAGTACCGTGCGCCGATTTTTCTTTTGCCGACAAACCGATAGATTGCTTCACCCCGCCGTTGGCGTTGTTTGCAATATCAGACGGTATTCGGCGAAGGCAATGGCGAACGGCGACAAGAATTATTCACTGCCAACTGTTCGCCAAGTGGCGTAAACTTAACCGGCGGAAGTGAATACTCACTAACTCGATTTAAAGTGGAAAAATTACGATATTATAAGGTTGTAAAAAAAATACTTGACAAATGAAATTTTCGCATTAAATTTATGCGCGATTTAAGGAGATAACAATCAACAAATATAACGGAGGTTCCGTATTATGGCAAAGAAAAAAAATGCAAAGACAAAATTTGTTTACCTATTCGGAAACGGTAAAGCCGACGGCAAAGCCGAAATGAAAGAGTTGCTCGGCGGTAAAGGCGCAAATCTTGCCGAGATGAATAGAATCGGCGTACCCGTTCCACCCGGATTTACGATAACGACGGAAGTTTGTAATAAGTATTATGAAATAGGTCCGAAAGAAACAAGAAAAATGCTCGAACCGGAAGTAACCAAAGGTGTTGCTCACGTGGAAAAAATTATGAAATCGAAATTCGGTGATAAAAACAATCCGCTTTTGGTTTCCGTTCGTTCGGGCGCGCCCGCTTCGATGCCCGGAATGATGGACACGGTTCTTAATCTCGGATTGAACGACGAAGTGGTCGAAGGCTTGGCGAAGAAAACCAATAATCCGCGTTTTGCGTGGGATTCTTATCGTCGCTTCGTTCAAATGTACGGCGACGTGGTTATGGGGATGAAGCCGGAAAATAAAGAAGACCACGACCCGTTCGAAGAAATTATTGAAAAGATGAAAGAAGAAAAAGGAATTAACCTCGATACCGAATTTACGGTTGAGGATTTGCAAGAGCTTGTCAAACGTTTCAAGGAAATCATCAAACAAAAAACGAAAAAGAATTTCCCGACAAATCCATGGGAACAACTTTGGGGCGCGATTATGGCGGTCTTCGATAGTTGGAACAACGACCGCGCAATCCTTTATCGCCAAATGAACAACATTCCCGCCCACTGGGGAACCGCGGTGAACGTCCAGGCGATGGTATTCGGAAACATGGGCGACGATTCCGCAACCGGCGTTGCGTTTACGCGCGATGCGGCAACGGGCGAAAATATTTTCAACGGCGAATATTTGATTAACGCGCAAGGCGAAGACGTTGTGGCGGGAATTCGCACGCCTCAACAGATTACTAAAATCGGTTCGAAACGTTGGGCGAAAGCGCAGGGAATTTCCGAAAAGGAAAGAAAAGAAAAATATCCTTCGCTCGAAGAAGCGATGCCCGAAGTTTACAAAGAACTTTATGAAGTTCAGGACAAACTCGAAAAGCATTACAAGGATATGCAAGACCTTGAATTTACAATTCAAAACGGAAAACTCTGGTTGCTCCAAACTCGCAACGGAAAACGCACGGGCGCGGCGATGGTCAAAATCGCAATGGATATGTTAAAGGAAGGCTTGTTGAGCGAAGAGGAAGCGTTGATGCGCGTTGAACCCGAAAAACTCGACGAACTTTTGCATCCCGTTTTCGATGCCAACGAATTGAAAAAAGCAAAAGCGCTTACGAAAGGCTTGCCCGCTTCGCCCGGCGCGGCTACGGGACGCGTTGTTTTTCACGCCGAAGATGCCGAAGAATGGGCGGCAAAAGGCGAAAAAGTGATTCTTGTTCGCGTTGAAACTTCGCCCGAAGATTTGAAAGGAATGAACGCGGCGGAAGGTATTTTGACGGCTCGCGGCGGAATGACTTCGCACGCGGCAGTTGTTGCGCGCGGAATGGGAAAATGCGCGGTAACCGGCGCCGGCGAATTGAATATCGATTATAAAAAGAAAGTGGCGAAAGTGGGAAATCACACGATAAAAGAAGGCGATTGGATTTCCCTTAACGGTTCGACGGGTATTGTTTACGAAGGAAAAATAAAAACCGCCGAAGCGAAACTAAGCGGCGATTTCGCCAAGTTGATGAAACTCGCCGATAAACACGCTCGCCTTAAAGTTCGCACAAACGCCGATACGCCGCACGATTCGAAAGTGGCGCGTGATTTCGGCGCGAAAGGTATCGGGCTTTGCCGCACTGAGCATATGTTCTTCGGCGAAGATAAAATTCTCGCCGTTCGCGAAATGATTCTTGCGGACGACGAAGAGGGAAGAAGAAAAGCGCTCGATAAACTCTTGCCTATTCAACGCAAGGATTTCGAAGGAATTTTTGAAGCGATGAACGGATTGCCCGTAACCGTGCGTTTGCTGGATCCGCCGTTGCACGAATTCTTACCGAAAGAAGCGAAAGAGCAGAAGGAAATGGCTGAAATTATGGGCGTCCCCGTTTCGAAAATCAAACGTAAAGTCGAAGAACTTGCGGAAGTCAATCCGATGCTCGGACATCGCGGTTGCCGTCTCGGTAACACTTATCCTGAAATTACCGAAATGCAAACTCGCGCCATTTTGGAAGCGGCTCTAAACGTTAAGAAAAAAGGCGTAAGAGTATATCCCGAAATTATGGTTCCGCTCGTTTCCACAAAGAAAGAACTCGATTTGCAAAAAGAAGTGATTATGAAAACCGCGGAAGCGGTATTCAAACGTCGTAAGACGAAAATCAATTTCCTGGTGGGAACGATGATTGAGACACCGCGCGCGGCTTTGACCGCCGCCGAAGTCGCCGAAACGGCGCAGTTTTTCAGTTTCGGCACTAACGACTTGACGCAAATGACTTTCGGATTTTCGCGCGACGATATCGGCTCGTTCCTTCCCGAATATAAAGAACGCGGAATTCTCGAAGTCGATCCGTTCGAAGTTCTTGACAGAAACGGCGTCGGCAAACTTGTTAAAATGGCCGTTGAAGACGGACGTAAAACACGTCCCGATATTAAACTCGGAATATGCGGAGAACACGGCGGCGAACCTTCTTCGGTTGAGTTCTGCCATTACACCGGTTTGGATTACGTAAGTTGTTCGCCTTTCCGCGTGCCGATTGCGCGACTTGCCGCCGCTCGTGCCGCCGTAAGCGAAAAAATGAAAAAGTAAAGATACGTTGAAATAAAGGGACGGGAGTTTCCCGTCCCGTATTTTAGTGAAGAGATGTAGAAGTTAAGATAGGAGTAACAATGAAATTATCCGATTTCAAGTATAATTTGCCGCAAAAGGCGATTGCGAAATTCCCGCTTGAAAAAAGAGACGAATCAAAATTAATGGTGCTTAATCGGGAAACGCAAGAAATCGAACACAAAGTATTCAAAGATATTATTCAATATATGTCCAAAGGCGACGTGCTTGTCATTAACGAATCGAAAGTAATGCAAGCGCGTTTAATCGGAACAAAAGAACGCACGAACGCGAAAATTGAAGTTTTCGTCCTTCGCGAACTTAATAAGAAAGATAATATTTGGGACGTAATAGTGGACCCCGCGCGAAAAGTGCGAATTGGTAACAGAATATATTTTAGCGACAAAGTATGGTGCGAAGTCATCGATAACACTACCTCGCGCGGCAGAACGGTTCGTTTCAATTCGGAAGCGGGCGATGTTTTCAAAGCGATTGAAAATATCGGACACACGCCGTTACCGCCATACATCAAACGCGAAGCCGTACCCGAAGACAAAGAACGTTATCAAACGGTTTACGCGAAAAAAGACGGCTCGGTCGCCGCGCCTACGGCGGGTTTGCACTTTACGAAAGAACTATTGAGCAAAATCAAAAAGAAAGGTATCAAGGTCGTTCCCGTTTTGCTTCACATCGGATTGGGAACGTTTCGTCCCGTCGAAGTGGAAGACTTGACGAAACACAGAATGGATTCAGAGTATTTCGAAATTCCCGAAGAAACCGCAAAAGCGGTAACCGAAGCGCTGAAGAAAAAGAAAAACGTGTTCGTGGTGGGAACAAGCGCCACGCGCGCGCTTGAAAGTAGCGTTACCGCCGAAGGCTATTTGAAACCCAATTCGGGCTGGACGGACAAATTCATTTTTCCGCCGTACGAATTCAAGATTACGAAAAAACTTATCACGAATTTCCACCAGCCGGAATCGACATTGCTGATGCTTGTTTCGGCTTTTGCGGGCTACGATTTTACAATGAAAGCCTACAAGCAAGCGCTTAAAAATAAATACAGATTTTTGAGTTACGGCGACGCAATGCTTATTCTTTAATGAAACGCTTTGCAATCATACCGGCGGGCGGAAGCGGAAAACGTTTGGGTTTCGAAACGCCCAAACAGTTTTTGAAAATCGGCGGAAAGGAAATTATTCTTCACACGCTCGAACCGTTTTTCGCTTGCGAAATGATTGACGAAATAATAATCGCGGTGTCCGAAACGTATTTTGATTTTGCGAAAAAACTTTTCTCGGAATATCGCAAGATAAAACCTCTCGAAATTGTCATCGGCGGAAAAGAGCGGCAGGACTCAGTTTTTGCCGCTCTTTCTTCTATTGAAAATGCTGAACCCACCGATTTTGTTGTTGTTCACGATGCCGCCCGCGCTTTCCTTGATATTTCGGTTCTTAAAAACGCTTTGGAAATGGCGAAAAATCGGGGCAACGCGGTGGTCGCAATTCCCGCGCGCGATACGCTCGCCGAAGTCGATGAAAATAAAATAGAAAATTATTCCGACCGTTCGAAAATATACTATGTTCAAACGCCTCAAATTTTCACTTACAAAACATTGATGAACGCAATGCTCAAGGCGAAAGAAGAAAATTATATCGGCACGGACGAATCGATGCTTGTAAAAAGATACGGCGAACGCGTATTTATTGCGGAGGGAAGTTCGTTTAATTTCAAAATCACGACAAAAGAAGATTTGGAATTGGCGAAAAAGTTAATCGACACACTTTCATAGTACTTCCGAATGTTCTGCGGTGTTCGGCGGTAAATAAACAAAAAAACTTTTGGGAAAATCGAAATATCTCGTATCTTTGTTTTAAGGCTGCAAATTAATTTTACGTCTTGCTATCTTTTAATAATACGCGAAATTTAATTTTATTTTTTAATCAAAATCCATAAGTGTTTATGAAAAAAATAATCGCTTCGCTTTTTGCAGTCCTTTTTCTTTTCGCATGCGAAACCAATCCGCCGAATTTCGTGGAAAAAGAATACGGCTTTCTCGCCGTCTCTTCCAATTTGGACAACGCAATAGACACAATCAAAATTTTCGTCGATGACGAATTTACAGGCGATTATTCGCCCGCGACCCTCAAGCTTGAAACGGGCGAACACAAAGTTTATTTGCGTTACGACACCGTCGCCACGGCGGTTCGAACGATTGAAATCGAACCGAACACCACGGCGGAGGCGCATTTTTTATTCAATACGGGAAATTACAAAAAGGTATTGCTTGAGGATTTCGCAAACGTGAGTTGCGACCCGTGCGTTACATCGGGCGAAATAATCGAAAATCTTCTTTCTTCGCGTTATTCGGACGGAAGTCTCATCGTGCTTCGCTACGCTACGAATTTTCCCTCTCCGAACGACCCGTTTTATCTTGCTAATCCGCAGTTGTTCGACACGCGAATTTCTTTTTACAACGTCCTATTCGCTCCTACGACGATTATCGACGGCGACGCAAAACCCATACCGACGGACTCCAACGATATCATCACCGCAATCGACGAAGCCCTGCAAAACACGACCGAATTTTCGATTGACGTCAACGCCGATATTTCGGGCGGAAACATTAATGTAAACGTCGTAATCGATTATCCTTCGAATACGGAGATGGAAAATCTGACGCTTTTTACCGTTCTTATAAAAAAGGAAATAAGATTTAACGAACCGCCGGGAAGCAACGGCGAAACGGTTTTTCGCAACGTCGTAACGGAAATGTTACCCGACGCCAACGGCGAAAGTCTTAACGGTGAAAAAACATTCGAATATTCGATTCCGAATTCGTTCGGGTTAACGGAAGATAATTTTAAAGTCGTTTCATTCATTCAAAATAAATTAACGAAAGAAATATTACAAACAAACACCAATTAACATGAGGTTATGATGAAAAAAATATTACTGCTCTTGATTGTTTTCGCTTTTGTTTCGAACGCACAGTTCAGAAGAATAGCGCTTCTCGAAGAAGCGACGAATGCAAGTTGTTCACCGTGCGCACAAAATAATCCCAACTTGCAAGAGTTCGTGGAAAAAAGTTTCGGAGGAGTAATCACCGTAAGGTATCATGCGTGGTGGCCCGGGTCCGACCCGATGTATTCGTTAAATCCCACCGAGAACCGCGCACGTATTGAATATTACGGAATTAACGGTGTGCCGGGTTATACAATGGACGGCGTGTTCAAAGGCGTGCCAGGCAATCCCGAAACAATGCGCGCTCAAATGGACGCCGATTTGCGACAAGGCTCTCCCCTCTGGATTAATATCGAGCGAACCGAAAGTTCCGACAGCGTTATTTTCGACGTACAGGTTATCGTCGGCGAAGACGTCAACGGCGCGCTGAAATTGCGTAATGCGATTATCGAAAGAAGAAAAGTTTACCCGACCCCGCCCGGAAGCAACGGCGAAAGAATTTTCAACGACGTCTTCCGAAAAATGCTACCGAACACCGACGGCGAAAATCTCGGCAACTTAACCGCAGGCGACACTCTGAATTTTTCTTACGCTTATCCTATCGAAGACGCATGGAACGCAACGGATTTGGCTGTTGTTTCTTGGGTGCAAAACGACAACGACAAAAATGTAATTCAAGCGAATATAGATTTCCCGACGATTTACACGAAATGCGACAAACCTTTCGCCGAAATAGTTTCAAGCGGCGGAACGATTACAAAAACCTTTTCGGTGATGAATTCGAATCCCGATACGATGCATATACAACTTACTTTCGAAGCCGATTTGCCTTCCGATTGGTCGGTTAATTACGACATTCCCGATTCCATAATGAACGGCGATGTTGCGACTCTTTCTCCTTTCGATTCGCTTGTTTTTTCAATGACCGTTAATATCGGCGAAGAAGCGGGTTTGGGAAAAATCATCGTTTTCCCGAGAAACGCCGACGACCCGTATCTCTACGGATATGCCGTTAACAATTTCGAATTCTTGCCGAACGGAAATGTTTTGCTCGTGGATGCCGACGGCGGAAAGCATTATGAAGTTTACTATCAAGTCGCTTTTAATCAAATCGAAATGGATTACAGCATGCTCGACCGCGGCTTGATTACCATCCTCGGAGCGCAATTGCTCGAATACGATTGGGACGCAATCTATTGGAACACCGCTTGGGGTTTCCCCGCTTTCGTTCCGGACGAAATCGATTTTCTTACAAACTATCTTGACAACGGCGGAAATTTATTTATCGCGGGACAAGATATCGGCTGGGACATTTTCGACCCGAGCGGAACAAGCAGATTTCCCGAAGCAAGCGATTTTTATCAAACATATCTCGGAGCGACTTATTTAGCCGACGATGCGGGAAGTTATTCGATTAACGGAGTGGCGGGCGACCCGATTACCGACGGACTTTCCTTTAGCGTTTCGGCCATTCACCAACGTTATCCCGAAAGCATTCGCCCGCGCGGAAGCGGTTCTTCGATTATCTTAAAATATGCAAACGGTAAAAACGCCGCCGTGAAAAACGAAATCGACAATTACAAAACGGTTTATCTCGGTATCGGTTTGGAACAAGTGAGCACCGAAACGGCAAGAATTGCGCTCGTGCAGAAATCTCTTGAGTGGTTCGGCGTAATAACGGACGTTAACGACGAAGCGGAGACTTTGCCGAAGAAATTCGCTCTCTCGCAAAATTATCCGAACCCGTTCAATCCGACCACGACGATTGCATACTCAATTCCAAATTCAAGCGTCAAGGCGGGAAATCAATCCGCCGTTAATGTGGCGTTAACAGTTTACAACGCGCTCGGAGAAAAAGTGGCGACTCTCGTAAACAAAGCGCAAGCGCCGGGAAATTACACCGTGCAATTCAAGGCGACGAATTTGCCAAGCGGAATTTATTTCTACACGTTAAACGCGGGAAATTTTACTCAAACGAAGAAAATGATTTTGCTAAAATAAATTATTACGGAGCGTCGAAATTTCGGCGCTCCCGAATTTTTAACCGAAGCATATCGAAGAAAAACGGGAGAAAACGCAATGAAAAAATTTTTACTTCTTTTTGCGGCGATATTGACAATAACTTCGTTCGCGCAAAATTTCGAAGTGGAACTTAACGCCGAAACACTGCATTTGAACGCAAACGACGAAGGCGTTTTTCGTTTCGAATTAATAAACACGGGCGCTCAGGAAATTTCGCTTTACATCGTAAGAACCGAAAACGACATTCCGAACGATTGGTCGTCATCGCTTTGTTTTTCTTATTGCTTTTCTCCGACGGTCGATAGCATTGCAACGACGCGCGATTTCGGTAGCAATCCGATTGCGCCCGGCGATACGGCGGAAGTTTCACTACACGTTTTTACGGCGGCTACGCCCGACTCGGGATTTATCTCGATAAAAATCGGTTCGCTCGATGATGCGGCGAATTACGAAACTTTCAATTTATCCGCTTATGCAATGATTAACGACGTCGATGAAAATATTAACGCTTACGAATTTTCCCTCGCGCAAAACTACCCCAATCCCTTTAATCCGACAACGACAATTTGGTATTCGATTCCAAATGCAAGCGTCACGGCGGGTAAGCAATCCGTCGTTAATGTATCATTGACCGTTTATAACTCGCTCGGTCAAAAAGTCGCGACGCTCGTAAACAAAATGCAAACAGCGGGAAAATACAGCGTGCAATTCGACGCAAGCGGTTTGCCAAGCGGAATTTATTTTTACAAACTGCAAGCCGCCAATTCGGTTCTAACAAAAAAAATGATTTTGATGAAATAAGGAGTTGAAAAAATGAAACGCTTGCTAATACCGATTTTATTGCTTTTCGCGGTCTCGATTATCTCCGCGCAAGAAGCGACGAAAAAAGTGGCGCCGAATTTCGAACTCGAAACGATAGAAGACGAAACGGTCGAACTTTCCGATTTTCTCGGCGAAGGTCCCGTCCTTATAAATTTCTGGGCTACGTGGTGCAAACCGTGCGTGGAAGAAATGAAATATTATCAGGAGATTTACGACAAACACAAGGCGGACGGTATGAAAATGCTCGCTATTTCGGAAGATACCGAACGTAGCGTCGCGAAGGTGCTCCCCTACATCAAGGCGAACAATTACAATTTTACCGTTTTGCTCGACCCCGACAACGCCGTGGCGCGCGATTTTTACGTGCGCGTTGTTCCGCACACTTACATTCTTAATTCCGAAGGCGAAATCGTTTATTCGCATTCGGGCTACAAAAAAGGCGACGAAAAGGAAGTCGAACGTATCATTACGGAACTTCTCGGAGAAAAAGAAAAATGAAAAAATTAACGCTTCCACTTTTATTTTTCTTCGCGTTCGTTTCAACCTTTTTCGCGCAAGGTTTCGATTTGCCAAGCGGAGTTTCCGTTTCGAACCAAATGAAATATTCTTACGACCAAGATTTGAAGCGCGAAATTTTCGAAGATTGGTTTAACGCCGATTATCGCTACGGAATTTTCAAGGCGGGCATTCGTTTCGACGTTTTTCAGCCGAACGACCCGAACCCCGCAATAAGTCGCGGAAAGGAAAAATACGGCGACATCGGATTCAAATATCTTTCGGTTTCGCTCGGGAAACGGAAACGCGGACTTGATTTAACCGTCGGGAATTTCTATTCGGTTTTCGGACGCGGTCTTGTCGTTAAAATTTTTGAGAACCGCAATATTCGCATCGACAATAATTTGCTCGGCGCGAAATTTTCGGGACGCTACAAAGCATTTCGGCTCACCGCTTTTTCTGGAATGCCCGAAAGCGCCGATGCGGTTCGTAAAGATATTTTGCACGCGGCGGATTTGGAATTTCGCGGAATTAAAAGAACGAAAATCGGCGTCTCGTTCGCATCCAATCGCCCTTACCTCGACGGCATTGCGACGACGAATTTGCTTTCGGGAAGAGTTTCCGCGCGCTTCGGTAAATTCGATTTTTACGGAGAATACGGCGTCAAACAAAACGCCGATTTGGAAAACGAAATCGACAGAAACATTGTCGGACGCGGGATTTACGGCAATCTGAATTTTTACTTCGGTTCGTTTTCGGTTTCAACCGAATACAAATATTACGACAATTTCAAATTCACAAGTTACGACGGAACTGTCGTTTACAACACGCCTCCTTCGACCACGCAGGATTATTCCTACATTTTGTTGAACCGTCACCCGCACGCTTTGAACCAAGACAACGAACAGGGCGGACAAATTGCGGTTAATTACGTCTTCGACCCTACATTCGATTTCAAAGCGAATTTCGGAATTACAAAAACGCTCGACGATAATTCGTTTTATCAAATTATAAAAGGAACGCACCTCGACGTTCGCACGCAATTAACGGAAGCCTACGCGCAATTGCACAAGGATTGGAAAAATTTCATGACGATTTTCGCTTTCGGCTACGGGAAGGAACTTTCGGCGAACACCGAAAATTTCACGCCCGTTTTTGAAGGACGCTATTATTTGAACGACGAAAATACTCTCAGGTTCGTTTGGGAGCATCAACAGGTGCGCGTAATTTCAACGGAAGAAAAATATTACGACGACGTTTTGGTTTTCGAATGGATGCGCTCGCCCGACCTTGTATTCTCTTTTGTCGGCGAAATGCAGACAAAAGAACCGACGGCGGGTAACTTGGAGCGGGAATTTTGGGCGTTCGGAATGGTAACTTACAATATTTTCGAAGGTTCGGAACTTTCGTTGCTAATCGGCTCGCGACATGCTGGCAACATTTGCGTGGGAGGCGTTTGCCGTTACGAACCGGAATTCAAAGGAATAGAACTCAAAATGACGAACCGAATTTTCTGATTTTTACGCCGCGTCGTCGGTGGCGTCGAACTTTTTCAGCATTTTAAGCAAACCTTGATAAGTCAATCCCAAGTGTCGCGCCGCTTGGGATTTGTTTCCGTTGTACTTTTCCAAAATCGTTCTAATAAGCAATCGTTTCGCTTCTTCAAGTTCGCTGAACGTACCGTTAACGAATTCGTATTTCAAAACGCTCTTTACGCCCGTTTTTTCGGACGCTTCGCGGAAAAGTTTTTCTTCGTTTTCTTCCGCAAGCGTATCTTCGCCGAAAAGCACCCATTCTTTAATGAAATTCGTCAATTGCCGAATATTCCCGGGCCAAGAATAATTGATGATTTTTTCCCAAAGTTCGTCGGGAATTTCCTTTGCCTTTCTCGAAAATTCGTTTTCGTATTTCTCGATGTAATAATCCAAAAGGATTTTAATATCGCGTCCGCGTTCGCGCAAGGGAGGAAGAACGATAAAGCCTTGCGAAAGTCGATGATACAAGTCGCGGCGCAATTTCCCGTTTTCGACCAACTTTTCGACGTCGCGATTTGTAGCCGCAATTATTTGCACGTCGATTTTAATATCCTTGGTATCGCCGACGCGGTGAATTATTCCGCGCTCTACGGCGGTGAGCAATTTCGCCTGCATTTCAAGCGGTATTTCGGTTATTTCATCAAGAAATAAAATTCCGCCGTCCGCCGTTTCGAAAAAACCCGGACGAGTATCGAGCGCGTTCGTAAAAGCGCCTTTTCTATATCCGAAAAATTCCGCTTCGAAAAGAGAAGGCGAAATGGACGCGCAATTGACTTCCACGAAAGGCTTGCTTTTGCGCGGTCCGTGCATGTGAATATATTGCGCTAAAAGTTCTTTTCCCGTTCCGCTTTCGCCGCCTATTATGCAATTCAATTCGTAATTCGCAATTTGTTCGGCTTTGTTCAACGCGCTGAGAAGTTTGGGCGATTCGCCGATAATCTGCAACGATTCTTTAAGTTTTTTATTTAACTCCTGTTTAAGAATTTCGTTTTCTTCGCGTAAGCGTTCGGTCAAGCGTCTTTTATTTTCTTCCTCTTCCTGCAATTTGAGAATTTTATCGACCGCGGCGTAAAGTTCATCGTCGGAAAAGGGCTTTTTAAGAATTTCGCGCACGCCGAGTTTCGTCGCTTTTATTATCGCTCCCTCGTCTGAATATCCCGTAATCAAAATACTGCCGAAAATCGCTTTTTTTTCGAACGCGTAATCGATAATATCCAAGCCCGTGTGTTCGGCAAGTTTCAAGTCAGTAATTAAAATGTCGTAAAAATTTTCGTCCAATTTTTTCAATGCGTTTTCGTACGTGGAAGCGATATCCACCGCATAATTTTTTTCCGATAAAATTAATTTTAAATCCGTAAGCACAAGATATTCGTCGTCAACCACCAGTATTTTAACTTCACTTTTCATTGCAAAAACCTTTTGACTTTATTCATTCCCCTTTAATAAAATTCGCATTAAAAAAGCGACGGAAACAAAAATCACGTTTTCTTTTTCGGGTTGTTCAAAGGAATTTCAACCGTAACAATAGCGCCTTTTTCTCCGTTCGCCAATTTTATTTTTCCGTGCACGTTTCTCAAAATAATTGTTAAAATCCACAAACCGAGCCCTGTCCCTTTGCCGCGTTCTTTCGTTGTTGCGAAAATTCTTATCCCTTTTTTCAGAATATCTTCGTTAAAACCGGTTCCGTTATCCGCAATTTCTATCAGAAATTTTTCGCCTTTTTTAACGGTGGAAATTTTTATTTCTCTTTTCCCCGCTTCGTTAGCCGCAATCACGGCATCTCTTGCATTAAACATAAGATTATTAATAATCTCGTTTACTTCGCTACGGGTTAAAGGAATTGTAACGTCCGCATTTTTTATATCCGCAATTATTCTGATACCTTGATTGGCAAAATCGTGCGTGAACAATTCGTACCACGCTTCGAAAACTTCGTCGAAAGTAACGCCGCGTTGCTCCTCCTCGGAAGTATGCGTCGTGACTAAAAATTTGTTAACAATCGTTTTTATTCTTTCCCCCGCTTCCTTAATCAGATTAACGTTCGCGTCGTCAATGCCTTTTCGTTTCAATCTCGTAGCCGCGTTCAATATCGCTCCGAGCGGACTATTAATTTGGTGCGCAATGCTACCCGCTATCGTGCCGAGCGCGGAAAGTTTTTCCGCTTGCAGAAGTTTCGATGTAGTGATTTCCAATTCCTTGCTCTGCCGTTTGATTTTCTTTTGCGAATAAAACATAGTGGAAGCCCACAACAAGGTTATAAAAAGAAAAAGAGCGAACAGAGCGGTTGTAAGATATAGATAAGTTTTCGTGGGAATTCTGTCGAAAATCGGAGTTTCCTCCATTTTAAGGAAAACGGTTACGGGCTTGCGATTAACCACATATTTTCTAAAAAAAATATTTCCGGTACCTTTCATGTATTTTATCCGCAATCGTCCTTCACTTGTGGCGAGCAAATTCTGATTTTCGTCGTAAACCAAGTTTTCCACGGCGTTCGCCGCGATAAAGAGATAGCCTAAACCCGTTTTAAGAAAATTATAAATCTTAGTATAAGGCGGAAAATTTAATTTTATTTCCCGGAGCCTACCGTTTTTTATTACCATAGCCGTTGAATCGGAAACCTGAACAATGGTTTTACTCCCGAAATAGACCGTTTTCGTAGAAGTGATGTAATGAGGAAATTTGATAATCGGCTTCAAAGAAAAATCCCTCTTATTAAATCCGTAAAGGACATCGTATCGCTGTCCTTTTATTATTGAAATCTGTTTTCGAATCAAAATTCCGTCGTATTCATTTAAATTTCCTTTCATCTTGTCGATTAAAATTCCGCTTCCGGCAAGTCTTTTTTGGAAGACCATTTCGCCGTTTTTCATTTTGAAAATTTTCATAACCGAAATACTGTCGCAAGAATAATCGGGCGCATCGGTGTCAATATTTTTCGCTTGCGAAACTCCGACTCTGTCCACGTAAAATTTTCCGTTCGCATAATAAAATCCTTCGTTCCGTGAAAA
>CAYZMW010000062.1:0-22393 GCA_964479645.1 uncultured Melioribacter sp.
ATTTTTTTATTTTGTGAATGATTTTTTGTGAACGAAAAACTCATATTAACCGTTGTAAGCAAAGTAAAGAATTTCCGATTAACAACAAAAAGAAAACAATAGCAGGAAAGAAAATTTCGTAAAAAAATTTTTTACGCAAACTATATTCAGACTATATAACTTTACAGGCTTATCTAAATTTAGAAAGTGCACTTTAAATATTTTCAAAAGAGCGCTCTCGATTTTCACATATTCCAAGAATTGATTTCACTCCCCCGATTTCCCTAAATAATTCGGAATTATTAATTAAATTTGTTTTTCAATAATTCTGTTATTTACATAGGGAATATGATTTACGAAATATCGGGTTTGATTTTGCTTGTTTTGGCAAGCGGCTTTTTCTCGTCGTCCGAACTTGCGTTTGTGGTTTCGAATAAATTAAAAATCGAACTGCGCGCGCGTTTGAATAATCTTGCGGCGAAAAACGCTTTGTACTATACCGAAAACCCGAATGTTTTCTTTTCGACGATACTTGTCGCGAATAATATCATTAACATTGCGTTCGCCTCGTTAATTACGGTTTTCCTTGCAAAGTATTTCGGAATGAACGACACGCAAATTCTGATTTTCTCGACTTTCGTACTTTTTCTTTTCGGCGAATTAATTCCGAAACTTGCGGCGAACGAATTGGCTGACACTCTCGTTTCGATTTCCGTTACGCCGTTGCGCGTAATTACGTTTTTGCTTTATCCTTTCGTGAAAGCCGCATCTGCGATTGCAGACATTTTCACCGGGCGCGCGCGTCTTGCCGAAGAAGGAATTAACAGAATTTACAACCGCGACGACATTGCGGAACTGATAACCGAAAGCGCCGAAGCGGGCGAAGTGAACGAAGAAGATTCAAGCATTCTTACCAAAGTGATTGAAATGAGCGACCAAAAGGTCGCTGAAACAATGACGCCGCGAACCGAAATTGTTGGCGTGGAAATAAACACAAGCGTTGACGAAGCGATTGACGTTTTCATCGAATCGGGCTTTTCGAAACTTCCCGTTTACAAAGAAAGTCTCGACCATATCGTCGGAATCATTCTCGCGTACGATATGTTCAAGCGTCCCGAAAATATCAAGGATGTCATACGCGAAGTTCCTTACGTGCCTGAAACAAAACGAAGCCTCGACACACTGAACGAACTGCTTGCCGAAAACGCTTCAATGGCGGTCGTTGTCGATGAATTCGGCGGAACGGCGGGAATTGTAACGATTGAAGACATTATCGAAGAAATGGTCGGTGAAATTCGCGACGAATACGACGACGAAGACGAAGTGATGAAAAAACTCGACGCTAAAACGTATCTTTTCAGCGGCAAAGTGGAAATAGACGCAATTAACGAAGAATTTAATCTGAACATTCCCGAAGGAGAATACGAAACAATCGGCGGTTACATTGTTACGAAACTCGGAAGGATACCGAAAAAAGGCGAAAAAATTCAAATCGATAATTTTATCATTGAAATAATGTACGCCGAAAAAACGCGCATCGATTTGGTTAAACTGCGCGTTAAAAATCAGAAAGGGACAAATTGAAGTTTCAATTAATCGAAAAAGATAAAGAAACCAAAGCGCGCGCGGGAATAATCGAAACGGCGCACGGAGAAATAGAAACGCCGATTTTTATGCCCGTCGGGACGCAAGGGACGGTTAAAGCCGTTACTCCGCGAATGCTCGAACGCGACGTAAAAGCCGAAATTATTCTCGGAAACACTTATCATCTTTATTTGAGACCCGGCACGGAAATTCTCGAAAAAGCGGGCGGTTTGCACAAATTTATGAATTGGGAGAAACCGATTTTAACCGACAGCGGCGGATTTCAGATTTTCAGCCTCGCCGAATTGAGAAAACTCAAAAAAAACGGCGTGGAATTTCGCTCTCATCTCGACGGGTCGAAACATTTTTTCACGCCCGAAAAAGTAATTGAAATTCAGCGTTCCATCGGTTCCGATATTATGATGCCGCTCGACGAATGCACGCCCTACCCTTGCGATTACGACTACGCGAAAAACTCGCAGGAACTCACGTCGCGGTGGGCGGTGCTGAACAAAGAAGCGTTCGAAAAAACAAATCCGCTTTACGGACACGAACAAGCGCTCTTCGGAATTGTGCAAGGTAGCGTTTACAAGGATTTGCGCGAAATTTCCGCTCGCGATTTAATCGAACTCGATTTCGACGGCTATTCCATCGGCGGACTTGCGGTGGGAGAACCGGCGGAAACGATGTACGAAATAACCGATTTCGTCACGGATATTCTGCCGGAAAACAAACCGCGCTATTTAATGGGCGTCGGACGTCCGGAAAATATTCTCGAAGCGATTGAACGCGGCGTGGATATGTTCGATTGCGTAATGCCGACGCGAAACGCGCGCAACGCTTATCTTTTCACTTGGGACGGTATCGTAACGATAAGCAACGCATATTACAAGGAAGATTTCTCACCCGTTGACGAAACTTGCGATTGCTACACGTGCCGAAATTTTAGTCGCGCTTATTTGCGACATTTGTTCAAAGCGAACGAACTGCTCGCTTTAACGCTTGCGACAATTCACAATCTGCATTTTTACTTGCGATTGGTAAAAACCGCCCGCGAAAAAATTCTTTCGGGCGATTTCAAGGAATGGAAAAATTCCGTAATTAATAATTTATCGGTTAATATAAAAAACAAGGAGGAATAGATGTTAAACTATCTATTGGCAATGGCGCCACCGCCGGGACAAGGACAAGGCGGCGGAAGTATGATTAGCACGCTCATTATGTTCGGTGCGATTTTCTTAATCTTTTATTTTATGATTATTCGTCCGCAACAAAAACGCCAGAAAGAGCGCGAAAAAATGTTGAATTCGTTGAAGAAAGGCGACAAAATAATCACAACGGGCGGCTTGCACGGAACTATTGCGGGCATCGATGAAAAAACCGTATTGATTGACGTCGGGAATAACGTGAAACTTAAATTCGACCGTTCGGCTATCAACACGATTGCAAGCGCAAAAAAAGAAGAGAAATAAAACGAAAAGCCCCGATTTTTCGGGGCTTTTTTAATTTACGATTTAATTAAACTTTTAAGCACGTTTAAATTTTCAATGTCTTCAAGTTGTTCTTTCCCTTTCGGCGTTTCAAGAATTTTCGGAATTTGCTCAACTCTCTTATCGTTCATAATATTCGCAAATCCGCTCAACCCGATAAAGCCTTTTCCGATATGTTCGTGCCTGTCAACTCTGCTTCCCAATTCCTTTTTGCTATCGTTCATATGAAAACATTTCAGCCGTTCCAAACCGATAACCGCGTCGAATTCGCTCATCGTCTTTTCGTAAGTTTCGGGCGTGCGAATATCGTAACCCGCCGCGAAAATATGCGCGGTATCTATGCAAACCGACATTCGCTCTTTTTCTTCCACAAGTTCAATTATTTCGGCAATCTGTTCAAAGCGATAACCGATATTCGTCCCTTGCCCGGCGGTTAATTCCAACATACTGCTAACGGCGAAACCTTCTGTTTTTTCGTGTGCGAGATTAATCGATTCGGCAATGATTTTTATTCCTTCCTTTTCGCCCTGTCCGCCGTGCGCGCCGGGGTGAAAGTTCAAATACGGAATTCCGAGTTGTTCGCAGCGTTGCAATTCGTCAACAAACGCGTTGCGCGATTTTTCAAGCGTTTCGGGATTTTTCGCACAAAGATTTATCAAATACGAATCGTGCGCCACGACGAATTTCACGCTTGATTTCACAAGCGCCGATTTGAATTTTTCCGCGTCCTTTTCTTCAATCGGCTTTGCGAACCAACGATTGTTGTTTTTGGTGAAAATTTGCATTGCGGTAAAACCGAGTCTTTCGGCTATCTCTACGGATTTGTAAATTCCGCCCGCGATGGAAGTGTGCGCTCCGAGCAATTGTCGCATAAAAAATCCTTAAAAAATTTAATTTAAAAAATCCGAGATGGAATTTACGGAAAATAAAATCGGTTTAAAATAACAAGTCGTCAAGGCTGAGGGCGGACCTTGACGACCGGAATGTATATTTAGGGGGAGTAAAATTTAATATGAAATATTAAATATTACCTAATACAAATATACAACTTTTTTAAAAGAACGCAAGTATTTTTTTAATTTTTTTCTTCCGCCGTATCCACGATTTTATACGTGTGCGTAATTTCCACGGAATGACGCAACATTTCCGTTACGCCGCAATATTTATCCTGCGAAAGTTCGATCGCTCTTTCCACGTCTTTCGCTTTTACATTCGTTCCGTAAACAACATATTCGAGATTTATGCTTTTGTAAACTTTCGGATGTTCTTCCGTTTCTTCCGCCGTAATGTTCATTTCGAAATCGTGAAAATTAACTCTTTTCTTCTGCAAAATCGCAACGACGTCGCTTGCCGTGCAACCGGCCAAACTCAAAAGCAAAAGTTCTTTGGGACGAATAGCGGCGTTGCTCCCGCCGAATGTTTCGGGACCGTCCCACATTACCCAATGATTAGTCTGTTCAGTTCTGCCCGCAAAAGTAATTCCCGATAATTGTTTTACGTAAGCCTTTCTTGTAGCCATCGTATCTCCTTTCTGATTAAAACGAAAAAATTATTTCGTAAAAATAAAAGTTTAAGCCGTAAGATGAAAATCACGTTAAAACGATTCTCACGTCCACCGCCGCAAATTTTCCTTTTTCGTCAAGAATTAACGGATTAATATCGAACTCAGCAATGTTTTCGTTTTCGCGCAACATACGAGCGGCGTTCAAAATTATTCGCGCGAGTTTTTTCAAGTCGGCTGATTTTTCGCCGCGCACTCCCGAAATTATTTCGCCGATTTTAGTTTCCGCAATCATTTCGAGCGCGTCCGCTTCCGTAAGAATTGCCGAACGCAAGCGTGTATCGTCAAGTTGCTCCACGTATTTTCCGCCCGCGCCGAACATAATCACCGCGCCGAACGAAGAGTCGCGATAACCGCCGATTAGCAATTCATGTTTGGGTTTAACGAAAGATTGAATTAAGAATTCGTCCGTCGCCGCGCCTTTTTTTCGCATCACGCTTACAATTTCTTTCATCGCTTTTTTCAATTCCGTTTTAGAACCGATATTCAAGCGCACCGCGTCCAATTCGGATTTGTGCGAAACTTCGTAATTAATTCCTTTTACCACAACTGGAAAGGAAATCTCAGGCAAACGCGCAATTTCGGACGGCTTTACGAAAACGCTTTTCGGAACGGGCAAACCGTATTTTCGCGCCAATGAATTCGCCGCGCGCGGTGAAAGCAAACCGCTCCCTTTAACTTTCTTCGAATTGTATTCCTTAAAAAGCGCGGCGTATTCTTTTTTGCGAGCGGAAATTTCCTTTTTCTTTTTCGTTGCGAATAAAACGTTTGCAATTACTTTCGCGGGCGCTTCCGCTTTTCTGAAAATCGGTTTGCGCGTCGCTGAATTTCGGCGGTACTCTTCCCAAAATTCGGGCAAAGGCATCGCGACTTGATAAATAGGCTTGCGCGAAACAACGGAATTCACCGCTTCGATTACGGGAAGCGGCTTTACCATTACGGGCTCTACGAAAATCGAAATTACCGCGTCCACGTTTTTATCGGCAAGAACGATTTCGTTAGTAGCCTTGTAAATTTCCGCGGTTGCGCCGGGCAGTAAGTCCACTGGATTTTTCTTCGAACCGGCGGGCGGAACAACTTTTTCCAACTTTTTCAATGTCGCTTTCGAGAATTCCGCAAGACGCAAGCCCGCGTTCTCCAAAGCGTCAACGGCAAGAATTGCGGGACCGCCGGCGTTCGTTACCACCGCAATGCGATTCCCTTTCGGCAAAGGAAAATCGTTGAACGCTTTTACCGTGTCGAACATTTCGTCAATTGTTTCCACGCGCACAATGCCCGCTTGTCGCAAAATCGCGTCAACCGTTTTATCCGCGCTTCCGAGCGCGCCGGTGTGAGACGCCGCCGCTTTCATTCCCGCTTGCGAGCGTCCCGCTTTCAACACAATCGAAGGCTTGCGAATTTCGCCCGTTAAAAATCCTCCGACAAATTCCAATCCGTTTACGAAACTTTCGAGATAAAAAGTATTGACGGCAATGTTTTTATCTTTTTCCCAAAACCGCAACAAATCGTTTTCGTTGATGTCGGCTTTATTTCCCACGCTGATAAAATGCGCCAACTTAATGTCGGTTTCACGAAGCGAATTTATCACCGCCGCGCCGAGCGCTCCGCTTTGCGAAAGAAACGACGCGGGCGCGCTTTCAGGTTTTTCGGCTACGAAAGTGGCGTTCAGTTTTACTTCTTCAAGCGCGTTAATTACGCCCATACAGTTCGGACCGACGAGCCGCGCGCCGTATTTTTCCGCGAGCGTTCGAAGTTCTTTTTCTTCCGCCGCGCCGCTTTCGCCCGTTTCGCCGAACCCAGCCGTTACGACAATCACCGCTTTCGTTCCCTTCTCAAGCAAAGCGATTAAGGTTTCGCGCACAAATTTTTTCGGTACGACAATTACTGCAAGCTCTATTTTTTCTTCTATTTCTTCAATGGAATGAAAACATTTGTAACCGAGAATTTCGTCCGCTTTCGGATTGACGGGAAAAACTTTTCCTTTGAAACCGAAAGTTTTAATTGAATTCAATAATTCGTAACCGATGCTTTTTTCCTTCGACGATGCGCCCGCAACGCAAATCGTTTTCGGATAAAAAAAATTGGAAATCTCTTTCATTTTCACACTCCGTTTTATGCGCGTTTACTGTGGTCAACCGCTTTTAAAATTTTGATATTCAATTTTATAAATCTGAAAATCTGTATCAGAAAATTCGTGCGATATTTTTTATCCAAGCATTTCATTCGGGAATAATTCTCCAACCGAGTTTGCCTTTGTATTTGTAAAGATAACTTCCGTGAATGATTTTTCTCATCCAATGCGCGGCGTAACCGACTTCGATTTCCGAAATGAACATATCGCGTCCGTTCTCTTTCGGATATTTGCGAATATCGGGAAAGACGGGATAAACGACGCTCAAAAGCGCTTCTCCTTTTAATTTTCCGCCGCCGAGTTGAACGGTGAAAAAGGAAAGCATTTCCGACAAGCGTTCCGCGTGCGTCATTCTTTCTTCGCGTAAAAATTGCGCGATGTTTTTTGCAATCAATCTTCCGATTGTGGCGGAAACCGTCGAACTGATCATCGGCGCGGGCGTGATGTTAGTGCCGTTTTTCGTAATGTGCGGCGGCGTTATCGTCGTCGGCATCGCAAATGCAAATCCGCCGGCGAAAATGTTCTTGTAATTTCTGTTGCGATATAGACTTGGCAAATAGTCGGGTTTTTCCGCAATCTCTTCATACGACAAGCCGTAAAAAGTATCAACAAGAATGTAATCGTTTTCGTCGGTGATTTTCCCCGAAACGTCTTCGCCATTTTCGCCTACGAATTTTAACGGACAGCCTTTCGTTTTCGGCGTGAGAACCGCGAAATCAAAATTCGTTTCTCCGAATTCGCCTTCGCGATTTTCATAATAAATTTTGCTTTCGGAAATTTCACGAACGCCGTTTCCCACCGAAAAATCAATCGAAAGTTCATTTAAGATTTTCGTAAGAAAAATTTCGGCATCGATTACCGAACCTTTTCGTTTAACGGCGGGCTTTCGCAAACCGAAATCTCCGAGCGCGGGTTCGTTCGAAAAATAAAGGAGTTGCGCTTTGTCACGCACTTTTTCTTCGAGAAATTTGTAATGCAAGTTCGTAATAAATCCGAGCGACGCGTTGTGGTAAGTCGATTGAGGATGCCCAGAACCGACGACTATTTTTTGCTTCTCCCCTTTTTTCATCCGCGCGATAATTTCGTTCAAAGCGTTTTTCGTTTTTTCAATTTCATTTAACGAAATCAGCGCGGTTAACGTTTCGCCGTTGGGCGCAAAACCTTTCGTTTCTTCGAAAGCCGCGCAATTGCCAGTCGCGATAATTAGGAAATCGTAACGCGTCTTTTTCTTTTCGTTTTCGGTTCGGTATTCCGCCTCATTCGTATCGGGATAAATTGCAACGGCGCGCCCGCGAATAAATTTAACGCCCTTTTCCGAATAAATGCGTTCAAGCGGAATTTCGATTTTTTCGCGCGGCGTTCTGCCTGCGGCGACATCAACGAGCAAAGGATGATAAACGAATTTATCTGACGCCGAAATTACCGTGATTTCGTCCGACTTACGTAAATATTTACGCAAGTAAAGCGCGGCGGTGTGTCCCGAAAATCCCGCGCCGATTATTACGACGTGCGCCATGAAAGTTTTCCCGAACCTTGTAAAATGTCGCTTTTATTTTTTCTTCGTTTGATTAGCCACCGAATTTATCGCCGCTTGAATTTTTTCTTGGTCGCCGAGATAATAATGTTTTATCGGCTTCAAATCGTCGTCGAGTTCGTAAACAAGCGGAACACCGGTGGGAATATTGAGTTTTACGATTTCCTCTTCGCTCATTTCGTCGAGATATTTAACAAGCGCGCGCAAACTGTTTCCGTGCGCGGCAATAATCACGCGCTTTCCCGATTTCACGACGGGAACGATTTCATTTTCCCAATACGGAACGAAACGCGCAACCGTGTCTTTCAGACTTTCCGTAAGCGGAAGTTCGTCTTCGCTCAAATCTGCGTAACGCGGGTCGTGTCCGGGATAGCGTTCGTCATCTTTCGTAAGCGCGGGCGGCGGGACGTCGTAACTTCTTCTCCAAAGCAACACTTGTTCGTCGCCGTATTTCTCCGCCGTCTCCGCTTTGTTCAAGCCTTGCAACGCGCCGTAATGCCGTTCGTTCAAGCGCCACGATTTGATTTCCGGTATCCAAAGCAAATCCATTTCCGCAAGCGCGATATGAAGCGTATTAATCGCTCTTTTCAGAACCGAAGTAAAAGCGATGTCGAAAACCAAACCTTCCTCTTTCATTAACGTGCCGGCGGTTTTCGCTTCTTCCCTTCCCTTGTCGGTAAGGTCAACGTCCGTCCAACCGGTAAACAAATTTTTCTTATTCCATTCGCTTTCGCCGTGACGTAGCAAAACCACTTTATACATAATTTATCTCCTTACGTATTTTGACAAATTTCTTCAACTTCTTCGACAGTCTTCGCAATTTTATGTCCGAGAACTTTATTCCCTTCGGACGTAACGAGAATATCGTCTTCAATTCTTATTCCGCCGAAACCAATCATTTTTTCAACTTTCGAATAATCGATAAAATCGGCGTGTTTGTTTTCGGCTTTCCACAATTCGATTAATTTCGGAATAAAATAAATTCCGGGTTCAACGGTAAGCACAAAACCCGGTTGCAATTTACGCGCAAGACGCAAAAACGCAAGTCCGAACTGTTCGCTGCGCTGTTGTCCCTCTTCGTAACCGACGAGATTTTCGCCCAAGCCTTCCATGTCGTGAACGTCAAGTCCCATCATGTGTCCCAAACCGTGCGGGAAGAAAAGCGCGTATGCGCCCGCCTTTACCGCTTCGTCGGTATTTCCTTTCATCAATCCCAAATCTTTAAGTCGCTCCGTTATTACTCTTGCGGCTTTCAAATGAACGTCCTTGTAATATATGCCGGGCTTAATCATTTCAATCGCCGTCAATTGCGCATCAAGAACCGCGTTGTAAACGTCCCTTTGCAACGATGTGTATTTCCCGTTAACAGGAAACGTGCGCGTAATATCGCTTGCGTAGTGCATAAACGATTCCGCGCCGGAATCGAGCACAACCAAATCGCCGCTTCGCATAATGTTTTTGTGGTGATGATTGTGAAGTATTTCGCCGTGTATTGAAAAAATCGTAGGAAACGAAACTCCGCGACCGCGCGAAAGCGCAATGCCTTCTATTCCGCCTGCAATTTCCTGTTCGCGCGCGCCGGGATGAGTTTTCTTGAAAGCGTAAAGATACATATAAAAACTTGTGGTAAGCGCTTTTTCGATTTCGGCGATTTCTTCTTCCGATTTTATCGAACGTTGCGCGATTACTTCCTTCGCAAATTCGCGCGACGAATGTTTATTCAATTCGTGATAATTTATTCCGAGCAGTTCGGAAAGGAAAAAACGATTATCCGCTCTGTATTGCGGTAGGAAATGAACTTTGCGGTTCTTCGAAAGCGCGTCTTTTACGAAATTCGCGAACTCCTTTGTCGGCGCGGTTTTCTTCACTCCGACGTTTTCGGCTTTTTCGTTTACCGAGCGCGTGGGACCCATCCAAATCACGTCGTCGAGCGTTCTGTTATCTCCGAAAATTATTTCGTCGCCGTTGTCCAAATCTATCGCGGCGAAAAGTCCGGGTTCGTCAAGTCCCCAAAAATAAAGGAAAGAACTGTCTTGCCTAAAATGATACGGATTAGAAGGGTAATTTATCGGGCTTTCGTTGTTCCCCGGGAAAATTGCAATTCCGCTTTTCAGATTTTCTTTTAGTTTTTTTCTTCGTTCGATGTATATCTCTTGTCTGAACATTAATCCTCCGAAAGTAAATCGAAATTTGAAATGAAAAGTTAAGCAAATTTATCGATTTTTGTGCGGAATTGTGCGCTTGACAAAGTTAATGTGATTAACCGACAACAACATGCGATTTACATAAAAAAAGCGCTCTTGCGAGCGCTCTGAAATTTTTCAATCAAGAAAAATCATTGATACAAGTCCGTTAAGTCTTCGCCCTTCGACGATAGGAAAATAAAATCGCGCGGATTTACGCTTTCGTCAACTTCGAGTTTGATGCGCAAAGCGTATTTGAACTGCCATTTTACGATTAGCGACTTCAATCCGCCTTCTTTCAATTTGTGAAAAATCGACGGATGCACTTTCAAGCGTAAAAATCTCAATTTGCCTTCTTTTTTATGACGTTTAATCCAATCTTCGATGTCGTGTATCGTGCTTGATTTCTTTTGTAAAATTCCCGTGCCTTGGCAGTAAGGACAAACTTCGTGCGTCGATTGCAAAATGTTTTCACGGACGCGTTCGCGTGTGATTTGCACAAGTCCGAATTCCGTCATCGGTAAAACGACTACTTTCGCGCGGTCTTTCTTAAATTCCTTTTTCAGTTCGTCGTAAACTTTTTTGCGATTAATTTCGTCTTCCAAATCGATAAAATCGACGACTATCAAACCGCCGATGTCCCGCAATCGCAATTGGCGCACAATTTCGCGCGACGCTTCCAAATCGGTTTTTAACGAGTTCGCTTCTTGTTCCCGTTTTTTTGCGTACTTTCCGCTATTTACATCGATTACCGTCATCGCTTCCGTATGTTCGATAATTATGTATCCGCCGCTTTGCAATTGAACGCGCCGACTGAAAAGCGTTTGGACTTGGTCTTCGATTTGGAAATCCTCGAAAATCGTCGTACTGCTTTTATGATAAACGACTTTGTTGGCTTGCTCCGGCTGAACCGACCGAACGTAATCTCGAATTTCGCGATAAAGTTTTCGGGAATCGACGTAAATTTTCGTAACATCGGGCGTGAACAAATCGCGAATTACGCTTGTCGTGGTACTCAAATCTCTGTAAAGAAGCGCGGGCGGCGTCTTTTGTTTCGCTTGTTTTTCCACTTCGCGCCAAACGTTCGTTAAATATTTAATGTCGGTTTTAATTGATTCTTCGTCTTGTCCTTTCGCCGCCGTTCGAATAATCAATCCGAAATTTTCAGGCAAAAATTTTCTTGCTATTCGGCGCAAACGTTTACGTTCTCTGAAATCCGTAATTTTTTTCGATACGCCCACTCTGCTTTCGAAAGGGATTAACACGCAAAATCTGCCGGGCAGCGAGGGCGACGACGTTACTCGCACGCCTTTGCCTTTTACCGGTTCTTTAATTATTTGAATAATAACTTTTTGCCCTTTTCGAAGCGTGGGATATTCCATTCCCTTGCGACGTTCAAGACGCGGTTTTTCATAGATGAAATTAAATTTTTCGCGACGTTCGTTCGTTTCTTCTTCGTCGCCTTCGTCTTCTTCGAACAAACTGTTCGCCTGTTCGTTTCCCTTATCGATATCGGCGAAATGCAGAAAAGCGTCGTGTTTCATTCCGATATCTATGAACACGGCGCGAATCCCGGGAAGAATTCGAGCCACACGTCCGAGATAAATATTCCCGACCATTCGGCGTTTTTCGATGTGATCTACAAAATAATCGACCAACACGCCGTCTTCGGTAATAGCCACTCTGTTTTGGAACGCGGATGAATTAATCAGTATCTCTTTAGCCATTTAACTCCCAAACTTTTTTTTAAAACTCTCTTTTGAGCGGTCAATTAACCAACCAAAAGAGAATTCTGTCAATAAACTTTTTTTTCACGCTCTCCGTGTCCGCCTTATGATAAGAATTTTTTTCGAGATTTTCCACATATTCGTCGAGAGTTTTTCGTAAATCGTCGCAACCGCGTGCGCCGAGTATGCGCGGAATCAATTCTTCAATGCCGTCCGAATACTTGAAATACCAAATTATATGCTTTTTCGCATTGTGCAATCCCGACATGTTACGTCCGTATTCGCGCGTTATTCTTTCAATATGTTCGAGAACGTTATTGTATATTTCTCGCGGCGAAGGTTTAGGAGCGCTTTCGTTACGGCGCAATTTTTCATATCGCGAAAAGATAAACGGATTACCGATAGCACCGCGCGAAATCATTACGCCGTCGCATCCCGTTTGTTTTTTCATTTCAATTGCGTCTTCCGCCGTAAAAACAAAACCGTTTCCCACCACGGGAATTTTAATTCGCGATTTCAGTTCCGCTATTCTGCTCCAATCGGGTTTCTCGAAACTCGATTGTGTTCCCAATTTCGGATGAAGAACGATATAATCCGCGCCCGCACCTTCTATTACGGCGGCAATTTCGTTTATTGTATCTTTTTTATTTCCGAGCCTTAATTTCACCGAAATCGGAATTCCGTCGGAATTGCGTTTCATCGCCGCAACGATTTCCCCGAGTTTTTTCGGTTCGTCCAAAAGCGCAACGCCGAAGCCGAGTTTTGTAACTTTTCTTACGGGACAACCCGCATTTAAGTCGATAACGCTCGGTTTATATTTGGAAATCTCTTTAACAGATTCTCCGATACAATCGGGTTCGCAACCGAGAATTTGCACGCCGATAGGCAACTCGCTACGTGCAAAAGCGACTTTTCGCATTGTTCTGAATTCCGATTTCACAACTCCGCGCGCGCTTATCATCTGCGTAAACGTCAAGCCCGCGCCGTGTTTCCTCGCCATATCGCGAAACGGTCTGTCCGTTATCTCCGCCATTGGCGCCAAAATCAATTTATCTCCGATATCGAGATTTCCTATTTGCACGTTTCCTTCCGGTCGCGAATTCACGCGTAAACTTTTTAAAACAAAGGGGAAATCCTTACACGGGACTTCCCCTTAATATTTTCGAAACGCCGATAATTATTTATCGTGTTTCCCGTGACGATGTCTTTCGGGACGTTCGAGCAACGCTTTGCGCGAAAGACTCATCTTTCCGTTTTCCATCTTTATCAATTTAACCTGTACGTGGTCGCCTTCCTTGAGATAATCTCCGACTTTCTCCACGCGTTTGTGGTCAATGTTGGAAATGTGAAGCAAGCCTTCTTTGCCGGGCAAAATTTCAACGAACGCGCCGAAATCCATTATGCGTTTTACGACGCCTTCGTACGTTTTGCCGATTTCCGGCTCTTCGACCAATGTTTTAATAAACGATTTCGCATTGCGCGCCGCTTCGGCTTGCGGAGCGGAAATGTTAATCGTTCCGTCTTCGTCGATAACGATTTCCACGCCGTAGTCTTTCTGAATTTTCTGAACGACCTTTCCTCCCGGACCGATAATCGCACCGATTTTATCGACGTCGATTTTCATTTGGTCGATCACAGGAGCGTAAGGCGAAAGTTGTTCGCGCGGTTCGGAAATCGTTTCGTTCATTATATTCAGAATATGCAATCTTCCTTCTTTGGCTTGCGCAAGCGCTTTTTCCATAATTTCGTAAGAAATACCTTGGATTTTAATATCCATTTGGAACGCGGTAATTCCTTCCGAAGAACCCGCAACTTTGAAATCCATATCGCCGAGATGATCTTCGTTTCCGAGAATATCGGAAAGAACCGCATACTCGTCGCCTTCCTTAATCAAGCCCATGGCAATGCCTGCGATCGGTTTCGAAACGGGAACACCCGCGTCCATCAATGCGAGCGAACCGGAGCAAACGGTAGCCATGGAAGACGAACCGTTCGATTCGAGAATGTCGGAATTTAAACGAATTGTGTAAGGAAATTCGCCTTCCGCCGGAATAATATGTTTAAGCGCGCGTTCGGCTAAATTTCCGTGACCGATTTCGCGGCGACCGGGACCGCTGTAACGTCCTGTTTCGCCTACGGAAAACGGCGGGAAATTGTAGTGAAGCATAAAACGTTTGCTGTATTCTTCCTGCAAACCGTCGATAATTTGTTCGTCACGCTTGCTTCCCAAAGTAAGCGTCATCAAGCTTTGAGTTTCGCCGCGAGTAAAAAGCGCCGAGCCGTGAGTGCGCGGCAGAACGCCTATTTCACAGGAGATAGGACGAATTTCTGTCGTGGTTCTTCCGTCCAAACGTTTCCCTTCTTTGAGAATGCGTTCGCGCATCAATTCCTTCTCGATGTCATGCAGAATTTCGGCGATTAACTTTTCCTGTTCGGGATATTTTTCCGCCAATTCTTCCTGAACTTTCGTGTTAAGTTCCTTATTCCTTTTGCTACGTTCTTCTTTCGTCAGAACCGTTGCGACAAGTTCCTTGTATTCTTCATAAGCAAGCGCTTTAACGTCGTTTACAAGTTCTTCCGGAATTTCTTTTTCTTCGACTTCCATTTTCGGTTTGCCGCAAAGTTCCCGCAATTCTTCCTGAACGACAATAAGTTTTTTAATTTCTTCGTGAGCGAATTTCAAAGCGTCGAGCAAATCGCTTTCGCTTACTTCCTTCGATTCGCCTTCCACCATCATTACCGAATCGGCGGAACCCGCCACGACAAGTTCCATATCGCCTTGTAAAATCTGCTCTTCGGAAGGATTAACGATAAATTCGCCGTTTACTCGCGTTACTCTTACTTCCGCAATCGGTCCGAAAAACGGAATGTCGGAAATCGTAAGAGCCGCGGATGCGCCAACAGCGCCGAGAACGTCCGCATCGTGTTCGCCGTCGTAAGAATAAACGAACGCCGCTATCTGCGTATCGTTTCTATAATCTTTCGGAAACAAGGGACGAATTGGTCTGTCGATTAAACGTGCGCTTAATATTTCTTTTTCGGTCGGACGACCTTCGCGTTTGAAAAATCCGCCGGGAATTTTACCCGCGGCAAACGCGCGCTCGCGATACTCGACCGAAAGCGGGAAAAAATCGATATCGTCGCGCACTTCCGACGATGCGACGGCGGTAACCAAAATCATAGTATCGCCGTAGGATACCATTACCGCGCCGTTCGCTTGTTTAGCCAATTTTCCCGTCTCAATTACGAAAGGCTTTCCGCCTATTTCAACTTCTTTTCTGTAAACCATCAATGTGCCTCTTATTTCCTAAGATTAAGTTCTTTCAATACGGCTCTGTATCTTTCGATATCATTTTTAGCCAAATATTTCAATAATTTTCTTCTTTTTCCGACCATTTTCATCAAACCGCGACGCGATGCGTGGTCTTTTTTATGTTCGGAAAAATGCTTTGTCAAGTGATTGATTCTCGCCGTAAGAATCGCAATTTGGACTTCGGGTTTTCCGGTGTCTTTTTCGTTTTCACCGAATTTCTTTACGATTTCCAATTTGTCTTCTTTTGTTACTGGCATTTTAACTCCTTTTATTTTTTGATACAATGTAACGTCAGAATTAACCGACGTTAATTAATTAGTTAATTTTATGTTAGTGATTACTAACCACTTTTTCCGAAATTATTTTTTTCGCTTCCGCAATATCTTTTTCTATTTGCGCAAGCAACGCTTCTTTCGTTATAAATTTCTTTTCTTCGCGCAAACGAGCGAAAATTTCGGTTCTGATATTGCGTCCGTAAATATTTTCGTCGAAATCGAAAATATAAGTTTCAATAATTCGTTGATTCAAATTTTCAAATGTAGGACGATTTCCGATATTCATCAAGCCGAAAAACTCATCGTCCCTAACGGTAACTTTCACAACGTAAACGCCGTTGGCGGGAATAAGTTTATCCTTTTCGGGTTTAACGTTCGCAGTAGGATATCCGAGCGTTCTACCGCGCTGCGCACCGCGAACCACTTTTCCCCAAAACGAGTAATTGTAGCCGAGAAACTTATTCGCTTTTTCAAGATTTCCTTCACGCAATAAGTTCCTTATTTTCGTGCTACTTATTACTTCGCCGTCAAGCGTTACGCTATCGACCGACGAAACGGTGTATTCGCACAAATCCGCAAGTTCGGCGAGACGTTCTTTATCGCCGCTTCTGTCCTTTCCGAAACGGTGGTCGTAACCGACTACGAAGTGCGTCACTCCGATTTCGTCGCAAATAATTTTTTCAACGAACTCTTTATACGAAAGTTGTGAAAACTCTTTCGTGAAATTTATCGCAAGCGCAACGTCAATTCCCGCTTTCTCGAAGCGTTCCATTTTTTCGTCAATCGTGGTAAGCAATTCGAACTTTCGTTCAGGTTCGACCACAAAACGCGGATGCGGATGAAACGTAATCACAAGGCTTCTTCCGCCGATTTCGCGCGCTCTTCGTGTTACTTCGTCCAATATTTTTCGGTGTCCCAAATGAACGCCGTCAAACGTTCCGATTGTAACGACCGTTTTTTTCTTTTTCTCTATATGAGCCGGATTATAATATACTTTCATATTTCTTCAATTCTTCGGTAAACTCGTCAATTGTAAAAGCGTTTTCCACACGGAACTCGCCGATTGCCGTTCTGCGCAGTGTTTTCAAGTATCCGCCGCATCCGAGCATTTCGCCGAAATCGTTGGCGATAACCCGAATGTAAGTCCCTTTCGAAACTCGCAGACGAAAATCTATTTCGGGCAATTCCGTTCGCGTAATTTCGAATTCGTAAATTTTAATCTTACGCGGTTTGCGTTCTATTTCCTTGCCTTTTCGCGCGTATTTGTAAAGCGCTTTTCCTTTGTGTTTTATCGCCGAATACATCGGCGGAATTTGCTCCGTCGTTTTCAGCAATTCGTCGCGAACCGATAAAATAAGGCTTTCGTCAACGTCATCGCACGGACGCTCGCGAATCACTTCGGTTTCTCCGTCCATCGAAAGTGTAGTTTTACCGAGCATAATCGTTCCGACGTACTCTTTATCGAAGCCTTGCAGTTCGTTCAGCGCTTTCGTTTTTCTTCCGAATGCTATTATCAAAAGTCCCGTTGCCGCGGGGTCGAGCGTTCCCGCGTGTCCGACTTTTTTTATTTTCAGCAAATGCCGAATTTTATTCACCGCATCGAACGACGTCCAATCGGAATATTTATCGATAAGCGCTATTCCGCCGTTTTCTTTATCGATTTCAAATTTTCCGCTTTTCGAAATAATTGCATCGCGAAGCGTATCGGGAATTTTATTCATCGCCGTTTTTTTCTTCGCTTTCGTTTTCGTCCGAGAGTTTGTTCTCGGTCTCGTGAATTTTCTCGAAAAGGCTTTCCATTTTTTCGACGTAATCCTGCGTGGTATCGATATAAAATTCCAATTCGGGAATAAAACGCAGATTTCTCACTCTACGCGCAAGTTCCTTTCGAATTACGCTTTTTATTTCTTCAATCTTTGAAAGAGCGATTTCGCGTCGCGATTTATCTATCGTGGTAAAATAAACGCGCGCTATTTTTAAATCGGGAGTTACTTTCACTTCGGTAATCGTTACGAACTCAAGCTCCGGTTCGTCGATTTCCCGAAGAAAAACGTAACTCAATTCTTCTTGAATTAATTTGGCGACTCTTTTCGTTCTGATACTCATCCGTCGAGCGTCTGTTTTGTTTCTATTAATCTGAACGCTTCTATCGTATCGCCGACTTTAATATCGTTAAAGTTCGCAATACCGAGACCGCACTCGTAACCCGCCACCACTTCTTTAACGTCGTCCTTAAAGCGTTTAAGCGAAGCGAGTTCGCCTTCGTAAATTTTCACGCCGTCGCGGAACAAGCGCACTTTGTCGTGCCGCGTTATTTTGCCGTCGAGAACGTAACAACCGGCAACCGTTCCTACTTTCGGCACTTTGAACGTTTCGCGAACTTCAAGCGTTCCTGTTACTTCTTCCGAAACTATCGGTTTCAACATTCCTTCAAGGGCGGATTTGACTTCTTCTATTGCGTCGTAAATCACGTTGTAAAGTCTTATTTCAACTTTTTCGGTTTCCGCAAGTTTGCGCGCATTCAAGTGCGGACGCACATGGAAGCCGATAATAATTGCGCGGGACGCCGCCGCCAGAAGCACGTCGCTTTCGGTTATTGCCCCAACGCCCTTATGAACAATAATCACTTTTACGTCTTCGTTGGAAAGTTTAAGGAACGAATCAGCAAGCGCCTCCACCGAACCGTCAACGTCGCCCTTAATAATGATAGGCAATTCGCGAACGTCGCCTTCGCTGATACGTCTTGCGATATCGTCCAAAGTGTGCATGTGGATTTTGCGTTGGTCTTGCTCGCGTTTAATTTGCTGACGTTTCGAAGCGATTTCGTGCGCTTGTTTTTCGGTTTCCACCACAACGAACTGGTCGCCCGCTTGCGGCACGCCTTCGAAACCCGTAACCACAACGGGAATCGAAGGACCCGCTTCCTTGATTTTACTGCCGCGTTCGTCGGTCATGGAACGGACGCGTCCCGAATAAATTCCGGCTACAAAAGGCTCGCCGACGTGCAAAGTTCCCTTTTGAATAAGAACCGTTGCAACTACGCCACGTCCTTTGTCGAGTTTCGACTCGATAATAGTTCCGCGCGCCTTTCGGTTCGGATTCGCTTTAAGTTCCAACATTTCCGCTTCGAGCAAAATCTTTTCAAGAAGCACGTCAACGTTAGTTCCTTTTTTGGCGGAAATTTCCACGCTTTGATATTTTCCGCCCCACTCCTCAATCAGCACGTTGCGTTCCGCAAGTTGTTGCTTGATTTTCTCGGGATTTGCGTTGGGTTTGTCAACTTTGTTTATCGCGACAATAATCGGCACGCCCGCGGATTGCGCGTGATTTATCGCCTCCACCGTTTGCGGCATCACCGCGTCGTCGGCGGCGACAATCAACACAACGATATCGGTTACTTGCGCTCCGCGCGCACGCATCGCCGTAAAAGCCTCGTGTCCCGGCGTATCGAGAAACGTAATGTATTTCTTTTCGCCGTTCGATTCCACTTCGACGTGATACGCGCCGATGTGCTGCGTTATTCCGCCCGACTCGCCCGCAACCACATTTGTTCTGCGAATGTAGTCGAGAAGCGAAGTTTTACCGTGGTCAACGTGTCCCATTATCGTAACTACGGGCGGACGCGGGACAAGAGTTTCAGGCGGATCTTCCGTATCTTCGAGCGCTTCGTCCAAAAGTTCCTCTTGCAATTCCACTTCGTAACCGAATTCGTCGGCAACAAGTTGAATTGTCTCGAAATCCAATCGCTGATTTATTGTAACCATTAAGCCCATCGCAAAAAGTTTACCGATTACTTCGTTCGGATTGACGTTCATCAAACCTGCCAAATCGCCGACGGAAATAAATTCGGTAACTTTAAGTTTGCTCTTTTCTTTTTCTATTTGTTCAAGAATTTCTTCCTGCTTTTGTTGTTTCTCTTTTTTCTTTTTCTTACGTAATTGCGCTCTGTCAGTTACCGCCGTATCGTCCCCTTCCAATAAAGTTTTCTTAATGGCGATTTCAACTTCGCGTTTGTCTATCTCGAATTTTTTCGATTTCTTCTTACGTTTGCTGACTTTCTCTTCGTCGCCTTCCGCTCCTTTTTTTCGTTTCTTGGCTTTAAGTTTTTTCTTTTTCTTTTTCCCCGTTTCTTCCGCGACTTGTTCGGGCGCAGGCATTTGCGACGAAGTTTTCTTTTCTTCTTTCGCTTCGGACTTTTCTTTTGTTTCCTCGGCCTTTTTGTTCTTTTTACGCGAACGTTTTTTCTTCTTCTTTTTACCTTCCTCAAGATCAATTTTACCGAGGACTTTCAAGCCTCCGCTTCCTTCAAGCGCTTTTTCGGTTTCGGTAACGAATTTCGTTCCCTTCTCGTCGGCGGATTCGGTTTCCGCTTCTTCGGCGACAGTAACATCTTCCGTACTTTTCGCTTCAACTTCTTCTGTTTCAACGATTTCTTCAACCGTCTCCGTCTTCTCAGCGGCGGTTTCCTCCGCCGTAACTTCTTGTTCGCTCACGGTTTCCGTCTCTTCGGCATGAACTTCTTCGGACGTTGTTTCCGCCTCGGCATCTTTTTTCTCTTCCGCTTCCTTATCGAGTTCAGCCTGCGCTTTGGCTTCTTCTTCGGCTTTCTTTTTAGCCAACTCAGCCTGCTCTCGCTCGTATTTTTCGCGTTCTTCTTTGGTCGCGAATTTTTTCTTAAAATCCTCGATTTTTCTGTAATGCTTCTCCGCGGCTTCGATTTCTTTCTTGAATTTCTCTCTGATAACCTCGATCATTTCGTCGGTTAAAATCGTCATTTTCGATTTTACGTCGAAACCTTTCGAGCGGAGCAATTCTTCGATTTTTTCCGTCGCGAGATTGTACTGTGAAGCAAATTTGTAAATTCTGACTTTCTTCTTCTTTTCGGCCATTACCAAAACCTATAATTTTTATTCTTCTTCGAATTGATCTTTAAGTATTTCGATTATTTCTTTCGCTTTTTCTTCGCCGATACCTTCTATAACGGCAAGTTCGTCAACGCCTGCGGTTATTACTTCGACCGCCGTGTCGAATCTGTTTTCGATAAGTAGATTTACAATATCGTCGCCGAGTTCTTCGCGAAGGTCAACCAATTCGATATCGTCTTCATATTCGATTTCTTTTTCTTCTCTAATCACTTCAATGTCGTAGCCCGTTAATTTCATCGCGAGACGAATGTTAACGCCGTTACGTCCGACAATAAGCGACACTTGGCTCGGGTCAGCCCAAACCGTGCATTTCTTTTCGTCTTCGTTCACTTCTATGGCTTTTAATTTTGCGGAACCGAGCGCCCTCTGAATATATTCGATAGGGTCGTCGGAATAATTTATCACGTCGATGTTTTCATTGTTAAGTTCGCGCACGATTGCGTGAATCCTTACGCCTTTCATTCCGACGCACGCGCCGACCGCATCGATACGCGGGTCTTGTGATTCGACCGCCACTTTCGCGCGTTCGCCCGGTTCGCGGGCAATTCCTTTTATTTCGATTATTCCGTCGTAAATTTCCGGAATTTCGATTTCGAATAATCTGCGCAGAAACATATTATCGGCACGCGAAATAATGATAACCGGACCGTGCGATGTTTTCTTAACCTCTTTGACAACCGCTCTAATAGTGTCACCCTTGCGGTAACGTTCGCGCGGAATTTGTTCCGAACGCGGAAGCAAAAGTTCATGTTTGTTATGATTAACGAGCAAATCGTTTCTGCGAACCTGGTAAATATCGCCGAGAATAATTTCTCCGAGCATGTCGGAATATTCTTTGTAAATAATTACTTTTTCGATTTCGCGAATTTTCTGGTTCAATGTTTGACGCGCAAGATTAATCAATCTGCGCCCGAACGAATCGAGCGAAACTTCCTCCACATAAAAATCACCGACTTCAAGTTCTTCTTCGTTGCCAAGTTTTTCCACCTCTTCGATGCTTATTTGCGTCGTCGGGTCTTCCACTTCTTCAACGATTTCTTTTTCAAGAAAAATTTGAATGTATCCCTTATCCATATTCACAACAACTTCGAACTGCGCTTCTTGTCCGTATTTTTTACGAACCAATACCCCGAAAACCTCTTCGATAATTCCCGCGAGAACGTCTTTATCCAAATTTTTTTCGCGAGCCATTTGCGCAAAGGATTCGACAATCATGCTATTCATTTATTTTTCCTCCGTTCAAAACGAAATTAATACTTTTGCTTTTTTAATATTGTTAAAATTTATTTCAATTTTTTCTTTTCCTTTTCCCGTCGTTTCGAAAACAAAATTGTCCCCTTTCGCTTCAATCAATTTCGCCTCCGTGTGTTTCTCCGTTTCATCGTCGGTATATTCAATTTCGAAATTTCTCCCCACATGCTTCGGGAACTGTTCCGCAAATACAAGAGGCTTGTCAACGCCGGGCGACGAAACGTCAAGCCGATATTGACGAAGCAATTCGTTTTCATCGATAAACTTTTCCAATTCGCGCGATACTTCGTAACAATCGTCGGTTGTTATTCCGCGAGCGTTATCCATAAAGAGTTCAAGCACGGGGCGCTGTTCGGAACCGCGCCAAACGAAATCAATTAAGAAGAAACCTTTTTCTTCCAAAATCTCTTTCGCTTTGTTTTCTATTTTTTCTTTTTTAT
>CAYZMW010000063.1:0-3295 GCA_964479645.1 uncultured Melioribacter sp.
AAAACACCGTCAGTCATAGCAAACACTGCCGAAGGCGAGACTAATACCGTCTGTCATTGCGAGCGGGCACGCTGTGCGTGGGCGCGCGGCAATCTGTCGGTTTGTTAGCGAAAATTGAAATGATCTGTCTTTGCGAGCGGAACGAAGTGGAGCGAAGCAATCTGTCGGTTTGTCAGCAAAAGAAAAATCGGCACACGGCACGGCGGATTCCTTCGTCCCGCCAAAGGCTGGACTCGGAAAGACTGTGTTTATTTATGTTGGCGCTCGGCACTACAGATTGCTTCGTCGTCCTCCCGCCTTCTGCGGGAGGTCTCCTCGCAAGGACTGTGTTTGTTTGGTTCGGGAGACGGTGTGGCGAACTGCTTCGTCTTTGCCGACTTTGTCGGCGCGTCCTCGCAAGGACAGCAAAATTTTAAATCCGTGAAAATCCGTTCAAATCAGTGTTATCCGTGTTCTATCTGTTTCTATAATCTAAATTCTAACTCCTCGCTTCTAACTTCTATCCCATCATCCATTCAACTCAAAAACCCGCCAATTCGGGGGAACATAAAAGGAACTTCTTTTTGATACTGTAAATAAAGGTCGCCGTAAATTTCGACCAATTTTTTTTCTTCGAAATACGCTCCGATAATAAAGTACGCGGTGGACGAGAGAAACAAAACGAAATACGTTACGTCCATGTACGGACGCGCGCCGAGAAAGAGTATCGAAAAAAAGTAAACCGGATGTCTCATGAATTTGAACGGTCCCGAAACGCGGAACTCAGGTTTTTCGTCCAAATCCTCAATGCGATAAGTTCCCTTGAAATAACGAACGATTTGAGTAATGCCGATAAACTCTTTCCAATCGAAACTTAATCCCGTCCAAACAAGTCCGATAAAAGCCGCGATTTGCACACCGAAAATCAGTATGTCGAAAGGAAAACCGACATCGTAAACTTTTTGCGGAATTTTCGGGATAAGATAAAGAATTGCTAAAAATTCGATTGTAGAAAAGAGCGTGTAAAACGCGCGATAAAACGCGATTTTTTTACCTGCGAATTTTACGAGAGTTCTTTTGAAATTAAGCGAAGCGAGGTAAGAATGCGAAAATCCGAAAACCGCCATGCCGAAAATAATACCGGCAATTTTTAAAATCATGAGTAAACTTTCCTTAATCTTGCGACGGGAATTTTCATTTGTTCGCGGTATTTCGCAACGGTTCTCCGCGCTATGCGAATCCCTTTCTCCTGTAATATTTTCGCTATCTTATCGTCGCTGTAAGGTCTGTTTTTAGGTTCGTTCTCAATAATTTCTTTAATTAATTCTTTGATGTGTTTGTTCGAAATTTCTTCGCCGTCGTTCGTTTTTAAACCTTCGCTGAAAAAATATTTCAATTCGTGAATACCCTGCGGACTTTGAACATACTTGCCGTTAACCACGCGACTGATTGTTGAAATATCCATTCCGATTTCATCGGCGATATCCTTGTAAATCATCGGTTTGAGCGCGCGCGGTCCGTATTCGAAAAAAGCGTGCTGTTTTTCGAAAATGGCGCGCATGATTTTCATCAACGTTTGGCGACGTTGCTCAATCGAATAAATAAACCATTTCGCCGATTCGATTTTTTCACGTAGAAATTTGTTCACTTCTTTTTGCTGCGCGCTTTTCTTTTTGCGTCCCTTGTTTTTATCGAGCATTTCAAGATATTGCGGACTAATGGTTACAGAAGGCATCGAACGGTCGTTCAACGTGATGATATAATTTCCGTCAACCTTTTCGATAATAAAATCGGGCGTAATCTGATTCGCTTGTTCGTCTTGAATGTTGCCTTCGCCCGGTTTCGGATTTAATTTTTGAATTAATTCAAGCGCCGTTTTTAACGCGTCGTCGGTGATATTCAAATTCTTTTTAATCAAATCGAAGCGTTTGTTCGTAAAGTTCTTGTATTCTTCACGCAGAATTTTTTCCGCGATAAATTTATAATACGGATCGAACGAAGCCTCTTCCATTTGAGCGAGAAGACATTCCTGCAAATTTCTTGCGGCGATTCCCGGCGGATCGAGATGTTGAATTGTTTTCAGAACTTTTTCCGCTTGTTCGAACGTCAGATTAAGATTTTCGCGTTCGTTAAATTCCCGCAAAAACGTTTCCAAATCTTCTTTAAAATATCCGTCGTTGTCCAAACTTCCGATTACATGTTCGCCGAAAAATTTTTCTTCTTCCGTCAAATCGGTATAACGCAGTTGGTCGGTCAAATGTTCTGTAAGAGTTGTGCGCGCGGGCGAAAACGGCGCGGTTTTTTCTTCGTCCGGCGAGCGATTGATTTTTGCAAATTCGTATTCATCTTCGTCAACGTAATCTTCGATGTCGAATTCGTCGTCGGCATCGGTTACCAATTCATCTTCGTAATCTTCGTTGTCGTTATCGTTTTCCAATTGGTCGAGAGAAAGTTCCAAATCTTCGTCGATAACTTCTTCGAGCACGGGATTAATTTCAAGTTCGTTTTTAATTCTTTGAACAAGCGCGAGATTATTTAACTGCAACAGTTTTTGATACTGAATTTGTTGGGGCGAAAGTTTTTGCGTTTGAGCCAATTTGGTTTGCAACGACAACATTCCGCTTATTCTCCCGAACTTATTAACGCTTCGTAAAATTCATTTCCGAATTTTCTTTTCAACGGTTCTTCGAGGAATTCAAATACGGAAACGTTTAGTTTCTCTCCGTTTTCAATCGCGGGATTACACACG
Source organism: uncultured Melioribacter sp. (assembly GCA_964479645.1). Taxonomy (GTDB): domain Bacteria; phylum Bacteroidota; class Ignavibacteria; order Ignavibacteriales; family Melioribacteraceae; genus WGAL01. The sequence goes on from CAYZMW010000063.1 coordinate 2,729, forward strand.
GTGTAACTTTCGTACTTTAAAATGGGTCCGCCGAAATCCGTTACGCGAATCGGGAACAAGTGACAGGAAATCGGCTTTTTGAAATCGACTTCGCCGTTGACGTACGCTTTTTCTATTGCGCACTTTGCAATGCCGTTTTCATGATAAACAAAAACGCAATCGCGATTATCAATGCTACGAGTCATATACGTTTCGCTTTTGTATTCCCAAAAGCCGTTCTTTTCTATTTCTTCCACGGATTTTTGCGGCAGATATTTTTTAACCACGGGATAAATTTTTTCTATGATTTCTATTTCCGCTTTTTCCAAGGGAGCGCCGTATTCGCTTTCCAATGTGCAGCACGCTCCTTTGCACGCTTCAAGGTCGCAAACGAATTTGTGCGAAAGAATATCCGTATCAACTAATATGCCGTTTATTGTTTTAAATCCGTATTTCATAAAATTTGGAATAATTTTTGATTAAAATAAACAATGCATTTTAAGATACAAAATATTTTTTTGAAGATTTTTCCCTTTCGTTAAAATTTTTTATTCGGGAAAATCCGTTTAAAACCGTATCATCCGTGTT
>CAYZMW010000064.1:0-22427 GCA_964479645.1 uncultured Melioribacter sp.
ATTTTTTTCGCTAATACAAAATCGCCCGACTTGGCTCGCTTGCGCGAAAAACTGCGAATTACGAAAGCCGTTTTTTTTATCGGCTATCCTGCGCCCGGTTACAATCGGAAAGTTTTCTCCGTATTTCGAACGGCGCTTAAAAGCGGACTTCCTTACTATTTGCAAATAGGGAAAAGGACAGATATAATGGCGGCGCGCGAACTTACTTCGGCGTTCGAACTGACAAATAAAAAAATCAAGGAAACGAAAATTCAACCGCTTGTTGTTAATTCTTCCGCCCCTTTTTTCGAAGGAATTTCGTTCGATAACAAAACCGTAAGCGATTTACCGCCGATTAATGCGATAACGAACGGTTTGAAATTTTCTCCGATTTTTTCCGTGCTTCTTGAAAGCGCACTTAACGGTGAATCGTTAAATAAGCCTCTCGCTTTGTATTCCAATGAAAACGGACGCAAATTCATAATGTTGGTCGATAACGTTTGGAAGTGGAAATTGCAAAATTCTTCGCCCGGGAATTTCGACAAATTTTTTGTCAATATAGCCAAATGGTTGACAAGCGCAAATAATAAACGATTGTTCAAACTTTTTACGGAAAAGAATTTCTATGAACAAACCGCGGGAATTACGATTGAAGCGGAAGTCTATAACGAATTTTTGGAGCCTGTTGAAAATGCGAAAATCACGGCGAAATTGATTTCGCAAAACGGGAGAGAAAAAGAGCTTGTTTTCAAGGAAGCGGGCAACGGTATTTACAACGCACAATTGATTAATCTCCCGCCGGGAAGTTACACCGTTTACGCGGAAACAAGCGTTGACGGAAAAAGTTTTTCGTCAAGCGTTAATTTCGATGTTATTGCCGTTAACGTCGAAAAAATCACCGCGCGTAGAAACACGGAATTTTTGAAAAAAATAGCGAACGAAACGAAAGGGGAGTATTTTGATTTCGATAATTACGATGATTTGCTTGCATATTTATCGCAAAACGGGAATAAAGAAGTAATCGGAAAAAAACATATTTTTGTCTTTTTTCCTCGACAAGAGTTTTTATTTTTTATTATTTTTCTTTTTACGTTAGAATGGATTTTGAGAAAACGTAAAGGATTACTCTAAAAAACGGGAGTTGAAAATGCCAATTTTGGAATGGGACGAACGGTATTCCATCGGAATTAAAAAAGTGGACAAGCAACACACCGAAATTGCCGGTTATATAAACAAACTTCACGAATTGCTCGGGAGCAACAATAAAAAAGAAATCATCGAACTTCTGAGAAAATTGAACAAAGCCGTTGATGAGCATTTTGCAACCGAAGAAAAATTAATGCAAAAATATAAAATCTTCAACATATTTTCGCACACCGCTCAACACAATCGGCTTTCCCGCATACTTGACGAAAATCTGGAAGAAGTGGAAGAAGGCAATAAAGAATTGAATGAGCAATTTATTATGCTAATGCGTGATTGGATGATTAATCATCATAAATTTCACGACAAAAAGATGGGCGAAGAATTAGTCAAGAAAGGAGCGAAATAAAGCTTAAATTTCTTGCGGGTTTTCTCGATTTCTTCATGCCGCGCAAATGTTCCGCTTGCGGCGAACTTCTAACAAACGCCGAAAAAATCATTTGCCGTAATTGCAACTCCGAATTAATTCGCGCGGAAAATTCTCTTCTAATCTCCGAAACGAAACGCAAATTTTCAAATAACGGAAACATAGAACTTTTTCGCTCCGCCTTTATTTTTAAGGAAGATAATCCCGTACGACATCTAATCCATTCGCTAAAATACGAAAACGATTTTCGCGCGGGAATTTTTCTCGGCGAGAAAATAACGGAATTTCACGGCGCGGAAATTGAAACTTTTCGTCCCGACTATATTGTGCCGATTCCGCTTCATCCCTTGAAAAAAGCGGAACGCGGTTACAATCAGTCTTTTTACATCGCAAAGGGCGTTGCGAAAAATCTTAACGTTCCGGTTCTGAATAATGTTTTGAGGCGTAAAAAATACACCGAAACGCAAACCCGTCTTTCCTACGAGGAAAGAAAAAGAAACATTACCGATGCTTTTGCGGTTCGGCATAAAAAACGCATCACAGGGAAACGCATAATTTTGGTTGACGACGTTTCCACGACCGGCGCAACTTCCGACGAAGCCGCCGCGGCATTAAAAAACGCGGGCGCAGAAAAAATAATGCTCGTGACCGCCGCAATTCCCATTTTACCGTAGCCGTGAAGTTCGGCTATTATTCAAGCCGTTTTTACAAAGGGTTATCTTTTTTTCGTAAAATTTTATTAGTAATTTTACCATCGCATTAATATTAATCAAGAATAGGTTCGAAAAAATGAAAATTGCACTCGTTCAATTTTCGCCCGCGTGGGAAAATCCCGAAGCAAGCAAAGAAAAAATTTATGAACTTCTTGCAAGAACCGATATACATGAAATCGATTTGATAATTTTTCCCGAACTGACCTTAACCGGCTTTACGATGAATACGAAAAAGTTCGCCGAAGAAATAGACGGCGCGTCTTTCCGCTTTTTCATTGATTTGGCTATGCGACATAAAATTCACGTTATCGGCGGAGTAATTGAAAGAAGCGAAAACGGTACGCACAACACTCTTTTGCACATTAGTCGAGAAGGGTTAATTGCCGCACGATACGAAAAAATTCATCCTTTTTCATTTTCGAACGAAGATAAATTTTTCGCCGCGGGAAAAGAACCGGTTCTGACAACAATCGAAAAAGTGAAATTCGGTTTAACGATTTGTTACGATTTGCGTTTCCCCGAACTTTACAGAATTTACGCGCTCAAAGGCGCGGAAGTTATTGTAAATATTGCCAATTGGCCCACGCAACGCGTAAAACACTGGGATTTATTATTGAAAGCGAACGCCGTTTTTTCACAATCGATAATCATCGGAGTTAATCGTACGGGGGAAGACCCGTATTACAAATATAACGGACACAGTGCCGTAATTTTGCCCGACGGCGAGGCTATCGGGCAAACCGACGAAACCGAACGAATTTTGATTTTCGACGCTCCGACCGAACGCACGGGGGAATATCGCGAAAAATTTCCTTTTCTACGCGACACGAAACTTCTGAAATTTTAAAATGAAAAAGCCGCTTGCAAAAAGCGGCTTGAATTTTTGTACGACGTAAATTGAGATTAGTGATGATGTCCGTCTTGGTGAACATGTCCGTGAGCGCGTTCTTCTTCCGTAGATTCGCGGATATCAACAACTTCAACTTCGAAAGTTAAATTTTCGCCAGCCAACTGGTGATTCGCATCGATTGTTACTTCGTCGCCTTCCACTTTTGTTACGGTAACAATATATTCTTGTCCGTTATGCGACGCGTGAAATTGCATTCCGGGAAGAATTTCGTCAACGCCTTGGAAATCTTTCTTGTTTACTACCGAAACGAGTTCTTCACGACGTTCACCGTATGCTTCTTCCGGCGCAATCGTAACCGTGAATTTGTCGCCGACCTTTTTCCCTTCGAGCGCTTTTTCCAATCCGATGATTAAATTATTATTGCCGTGTAAATAAGCGAGCGGCTCTCTGCCCTGTGAAGTATCGATAACCTTTCCGTTATCGTCCGTAAGTGTGTAATGAATCGAAACGACTTTATCTTTTTCGACTTGCATTTTCTCTCCTTTTTTGATTTGTTACTTAAAATACCCTCGCAGGTATTCATTTAATTATTTCATTCAAATATAAAGAATATTTTCCTAAGCGAAAAACGGGCGGATAAATTATTTTCTATTTTATAATACAGCGAAAGACAAAAGGGGAATATAAGAATTACACGAAGACGAGAAAACTTACATATTGCGCGAAGTGAAACGACGAGGCAATTCGTTGTATTACTGCGCCAATTCGAATAAAGACTGTCGTTGCGAGGAGACATCCCGCCAAATGCGGGAAAGCGACGAAGCAATCTACCGCATTACTGCGCAAACCTAAATAAACACAGTCATTCCGAGTCCCGCCGTAGGCGGGACGAAGGAATCTGTCAAATTACTGCGCCGAGTAGTCTTTTGCTGACAAACCTACAGATTGCTTCACCCCGCCTTCGGCGGTGTTTGCAAGACTGACGGTATTCGGCGGTGTTTGAAATTATTCACTGTTCATTGTTCACTAATCACTGTTAACTACTGAACGCTGTCCGCTTGACGCTAAACGCTATCAAACATTTAGAATTTGGAATTTAGAATTTGGAATTGGGAAACTCGTCACTTGTTACGAGTAGCGCGTAACTTTTTTAATCGATACTCTAAAAAACGTAATTGTCGCTTTATAATAATTCTATATTTTTATTGAGAAATCATAAAAACTTATTTATTTTTCGAAAATTGAAATTTCACGAAAGGAGAAAAAATGCGCGAATACGAAGTGGCTCTTAATCAAAATTCGCTTGTAAAATATTTACGCAAGCCCGCCAAGGAATTCACACGACACGACATAATTCGGTACATCGAAGAAAACGAAATCGAACAAGTGAATTTCCACTACGTCGCTGAAGACGGGAAATTAAAAACTCTGAATTTCGTTATTACTTCGCGCGCTTACCTCGAATCAATTTTATCAACCGGCGAGCGTGTGGACGGTTCAAGTTTATTTTCTTACATCGACGCTTCGACAAGCGACCTTTACGTAATCCCGCGATTCAAAACCGCTTTCGTCAATCCTTTTTCCGAAGTCCCGACGATAGATTTATTTTGCTCGTTTTACACGAAAGAAGGAAAACCTTTGCCGAGCGCGCCGGAAAACATCCTGCGCAACGCTTCGCGCAGTTTTACGAAGGCTACCGGTTACAAAGTAAAAGCTTTGGGCGAACTTGAATATTACATCATTGCGGATAAAGACGCGAATATCGAATATCCCGTCGCCGACCAAAAAGGCTATCACGAATCTTCGCCTTTCGTCAAGTTCGAATTTTTGCGCGTCGAAGCGATGAGACTGATTGCAAAATGCGGCGGGAAAATAAAATACTCGCATTCGGAAGTCGGCAATTTTACAACGGAAGATAAATATTACGAACAACACGAAATCGAATTTAATCCCGTGGATGTTGACGAAGCCGCCGACCAACTTCTTCTCGGCAAGTGGATTTTAAGAAATCTTGCTTACAAATACGGGGTGGATATTAGTTTCGCGCCTAAAATCACGGTGGGAAAAGCGGGAAGCGGTTTGCACATTCATTACATGATTACCGACGAGCACGACAACAATCTAATGATTGAAAACGACGAACTTAGTCCAATCGCTCTGAAATCGATTGCGGGAATTTTATCGAAAACCAAAGCTCTCACGGCGTTCGGTAATACTATCCCGACATCCTATCTGCGTCTTGTGCCTCATCAGGAAGCGCCGACAAATATTTGTTGGGGCGAAACGAACCGTTCGGCGCTAATTAGAATTCCGCTCGGTTGGACGCTAAAAACCGAAATGATAAAAGATGCCAATCCGATGGAAATCGCCGAAGTGCCGTATATTCCGGGCAAGCAAACGGCGGAGTTCCGCGTTCCCGACGGCTCGGCGGATATTTACCATTTGCTCGCGGGAATGGTTCTTGCGATGCAACACGGTTTTGAAATGCCGAACGGCGTTGAACTCGCGGAGAAACTACGCGTGGAAGAAAACATTTTCCACAATAAAGAACTTGCTTATAAATTCGAACAGTTGCCGACTTCCTGTAGCGAATCGGCGGACGAACTGGAAAAAGAAATCGAATTTTTCAATCGTGATAATATTTTCCCGCTCGGAACGCTGAAAAGATTTATCGAAAAACTTCGTTCCTACAACGATAGAAACTTAAGCGAAGAACTTTACCAACAGAACGAAAAGATAATGGAACTTGTTCGAAGATTTTTCCATTACGGGTAAGATTTATTTTGTCCGTCTCTTGAAATTTTCTTCGAATTTTGTTTATCGAAACGCGCAAACGTGTGTTTCGTATAAATTTGGTCTGAAGTTATTCGTTTTTGCAAGCAAAAAAAATTCTTATTATGATTTGAAAAAAACCGAAATTTTTCCTAATATGTTTTTCAAATTTTCCACTTCTGCAAAAAGCCGCGAAATTTTTTTTATTAAAAATAAATTGATTGAGGAAAATGCCGCCGTCTTTGTTTCACATACAAAGAACGTGTGTGCAAAATGAATTACACAAAGATTTCGTTAAAGAAATCGTAAAGCGCTTTTTGCATACCATTCGATTGAAATTAACATTTCATTTATATACGTACCTCCATTATATGCAACAACTCAAGCCGGAATATTTCTTTCCGTAATACTAAATGTTCCGCACAATCAAATCATTATCAACTATTCACAAATATTAGGAGGTACTTATGTCCGATGAAGTACGCATCGCGGATACAACCGCAAATCCCGCGCCTCTCGGTCTCTTGGGCTTCGGGATGACAACCGTTTTGCTAAATTTGCACAACGCCGGATTTTTCGCACTCGGCAGCATGATTCTCGCCATGGGACTTTTTTACGGCGGTATGGCTCAAATTTTCGCAGGCTGGATGGAGTGGAAAAAAGGCAACACGTTCGGGACTACGGCTTTTACGTCGTACGGACTTTTCTGGGAAACTCTTGTCTTTTTACTTTTAATGAAAAAACTCGGCTGGTGGAACGGACCCGAAGAAGGCGCAATGGTCGCGTATCTGTTTATGTGGGGACTTTTCACTTTTGCCATGTGGATTGCAACTCTGAAACATAACAAAGCTCTTCAAGTGGTATTTTTCACTCTCTTTGTTTTGTTCTGGCTTCTCGCCATTAAAGACGCAACGGGAAGCGCAACAATCGGATTGATTGCCGGTTGGGAAGGCATTTTCTGCGGCTTTTCGGCAATTTATCTCGCGCTTGCACAAGTACTAAACGACGCTTACGGAAAAACGGTTCTGCCCGTAGGCTGATTTTTTTATGTAATTTTAACATATTTCCAAAAATAATCGGGAGAAAAAATTATGAGCGAAGAAATCAATAATCAAGGCGACAGCGTTTCCGAAGCGCAAATAGCCGTTCACTGGAAAGAGGAAGAATATTTCGAACCGCCCGTCAGTTTTATCGCGCAAGCAAACATGACGGACGTGAATATTCTCGAACGTTTCGGTGAAGAAAATTTTCCGAATTGCTTTAAAGAATACGCCGATATGCTCGATTGGTATGAGTATTGGCATACACTTCTCGACGACAGCAATCCGCCGTTTTTCAAATGGTTCGTGGGCGGAAAAATAAACGCTTGCTACAATTGCGTTGACAGGCATTTACCGAAATACAAAAATAAAACAGCGCTTCATTACGTACCCGAACCTGAAGACGAACCGATTCAGCATATCACGTTTCAAGAACTTTATCGCCGCGTAAACGAACTTGCCGCGCTTCTGCAAAGTTACGGTTTGAAAGCAGGCGACACCGTGACGCTTCATATGCCGATGATTCCCGAACTTCCTATCACAATGCTCGCTTGCGCGCGTATCGGAGTAATTCACTCGCAAGTCTTTTCGGGCTTTTCTGGCAAAGCGGCGGCTGACAGAATTGTGGACGCAAAAAGCAAATTCCTCATTACCGCCGATGCTTATTATCGCGGCGGAACGCTACTCGACCACAAAGAAAAGGCGGACATTGCGGTAGCGGAAGCCGAAAAAGAAGGTCAACACGTCGAACATGTTTTCATTTGGCAACGTTATCCCGGAAAATATTCGGCTCAAACGCCGCTCGTTGAAGGTCGCGACGTAATTCTTAACGACGAACTGAAAAAATTCTATCACAAGGAAGTTGAACCTGTTAAACTGAATTCCGAAGATACGCTTTTCTTAATGTACACTTCGGGAACTACCGGCAAACCGAAAGGCGCGCAACATTCAATCGGCGGATATTTGTCCTACGTAACCGGAACTTCGAAATACATTCAAGATATTCACCCGGAAGACGTTTATTGGTGCATGGCTGACATCGGCTGGATTACGGGACATTCGTATATCGTTTACGGACCGCTTGCTCTTGCGGCTTCCACGGTGATTTACGAAGGCGTTCCCACGCATCCCGATGCAGGACGTCCTTGGCGCATTGCGGAAGAACTTAACGTGAATATTTTCCACACTTCTCCGACTGCAATTCGCGCATTGCGTCGCTTGGGCGAAGAAGAACCGAAAAAATACAATTATCATTTCAAACACATGACAACCGTGGGCGAACCGATTGAGCCGAACGTTTGGCGCTGGTATTACGACGTAATCGGAAAGAAAGAAGCCGTGATTGTGGATACTTGGTGGCAAACCGAAACTGGCGGTTTCCTTTGCTCGACAGTTCCCGCAATTCACAAAATGAAACCGGGAAGCGCGGGACCCGGAATGCCCGGAATTTATCCCGCAATTCTCGACGACGAAGGAAATCCTTTACCGGCGGGAAGCGGAAAAGCGGGCAACATTGTAATTCGCAATCCTTGGCCCGGAAGAATGCTCACGATTTGGGGCGACGACGAACGTTTCGTGCGCCAATATTATCAACGCTTTAACAAAGACCCGAACAGCAAAGATTGGCACGACTGGCCTTATTTCGCTGGCGACGGTGCGGTGGAAGCGCCCGACGGATATTTCCGCATTTTGGGACGCATTGACGATGTGATTAATGTTGCGGGACACCGTCTCGGAACGAAAGAACTTGAATCGGCGGCGTTGCTTGTTGAAGAAGTCGGAGAAGCCGCGGTTGTGCCGGTTCCCGACCCGATTAAAGGCGTAAAGCCGCACGTATTCGTATCGCTTAAACCAGGTTTCGAAGCAAGCGCGGAAATAGAGCAAAAGGTTACCGATACTCTCGCAAAGGAAATCGGACCAATTGCAAAACCGGGTAAAGTGTGGATTGTTCCCGATATGCCGAAAACTCGTTCGGGCAAAATCATGCGCAGAGTTCTCGCCGCAATCGCAGCAGGAAAAGACCCGGGCGACACAACAACCTTGGCAAATCCGCAAGTTGTCGCCGAAATCCAAAAAATGGCGCAAGATTAATCTTCGTGAAATTTCACGCGAAAAGGGGACTGATTTTTCAGTCCCTTTTTTTATGATAAATTGGTGATAACCCAAACGGCAAGAGCGAAGCGGAAACCGCATGAACGTTCCGAACCACGCCTTTGAACGGTCGGTTCAAAAACGCTATTGCGTGCCGTCTCCAAATCCCAATAAACACAGTCGTTGCGAGGAGACCTCCCGCAGAAGGCAGGAGGACGACGAAGCAATCTGTAGCACCGTGCGCTGAAAAGTTTTATACTAACAATTTGATAGATTACTTCGTCCCGCCTACGGCGGGACTCGTAATGACTGATTAATTTAAGTTTTGCTGACAAACCTACAGATTGCCGCGCGCCCCCCACAAATCGTGGTCGCTCGCAATGACGCAAAATTTTCAGTCGTTGCGAGGAGACCTCCCGCAGAAGGCGGGAGGACGACGAAGCAATCTGTAGTACTACTGCGCTGAATAATCTTTCACTGACGAACCGATAGTTTTCTTCCCCCGCCGTCGGCGGTTTATTTAATCGTTAAAATTATTTAGAACAACTGGGAAAGCTTATTTTGGTTTTTGTTAACGTCGAGCGGTTTTATTTGCATGTCCCCAAAAAAAGAATTTGGAACAAATTGAAAAATTCAAATTATTAACACAAAACCGTAAAAAAACTCAATTGTAAATTGGCGCGAAAATCCATAATTTTAATTTGTTATTAAAAAAATATAGGATTTGAAAAGGCTATGGGAAATATAGTTTTTACGGTTAAATACAAATTAAAAGAAAATACGAACGAGAAATTTTTCAAAATAGCAAAGGAATTGAAAGCGATTGTGAAAGCGGAGGGTTTGTTGAGTTATGATATTTACAAACTGAAGGGCAAAAACGAATTCTGCGAAATATTTATTTTTGAAGATAACGATGCGTACGAAAACTACGACGATTCGGATGAAATGCTGACTTTGCTTTTGAGCAAACTTTCCGAACTTATAGTTGACGGTTCAATGGAATATTCGACGTACGAAAAGTACATACAAGAATGAAGTTCGAATATATCGGCGTAATTCATGTTCACTCCGAATTTTCCGACGGCACGGGAAAGGTTGACGAGATAGCGCAAATCGCCGACGAGGTCGGGTTGGATTATTTAATATTGACCGACCACAACACTTTGCGCGCTCTCCGCGAGGGTTACGAAAAATGGTACGGAAATTCTCTTTTGCTTGTCGGAGTTGAAATTAACGATAAGGAAAATAAAAACCATTACCTTGCAATGGGCGTTAACGAAGCGTTTTCCACACGCATGAGCGCCGAAGAATACGTGCGAAAAGTAAAAGAAAAAGGGGGAATAGGTTTTATCGCGCATCCGCATGAAAAGCGAAATCGAATGCCCGAACATCCGCCTTTTCCGTGGACGGCGTGGAATGCGGAAGATTTTACGGGCATCGAAATTTGGAATCACATGAGCGAATGGATGGAGGGATTGACGGAAGAAAACAAATATCAACGTGTAGTTCACCCTTTGCGCTCCATTGTTGCGCCGCCGCGGGAAACCCTCGCGAAGTGGGACGAAATTGCGGAAAAGCGACATATAACGGGAATCGGCGGCGTGGACGCTCACGCTCACAAGGTAAATGTACTCGGATTTTTCGAAGTGGAAATATTTCCGTATAAAGTGTTGTTCCAGTCGATTCGAACGCACGTTTTGCTCGATGAACCTTTAAGGAAATCACGTTCGGCGCGTGAAATCGAAAAAGCGAAAAAAGCGATTTACAAAGCGTTGGAAAAAGGCTCTTGTTTCGTTTCAAATTTTTATCACGGAGATGCGAAAGGATTTAAATTTTTCGCGGAAACCGAAAACGGAACTTTCGAGCAAGGGGAAACGGTTAGGCTAAACGGTAAAATTAAACTCAATATTGTTTTGCCTGCGGAGGCTGAGATTCGTTTGATTAAAAACGGGAAACAGATTTACTCCGTTAAAGATTTTTCCGCAGAAATCGAAATTGACGAGCGCGGAGTCTATCGCGCCGAAGTTTTCAAAGGCAAATTCGGATGGATTTTTTCCAACCATATCAGAATCGAATAATTAAAGTTTACAAAATCAATTCGTGCAATCGAATTTCCCGTTAGTCCGCAACTATCCGCGTGCCCGCGTTTTCTTTACCGAGTTCTTTCGCTTCGGTGATAATCGCCTGCTTTCCGCCGTTAGTTACAAAATTTATCGCCGCTTCCACTTTCGGTTTCATACTTCCCGCCGCAAATTGTCCTTCGTTCAAATATTTCAAAGCCTCCGAAACGGTGACGGTTTCAAGCGCCTTTTGTTGCGGAGTATTGAAATTTATGAAGACTTTCGGCACGTCGGTTAAAATTATAAATTCGTCAGCGTTGATTTGAGAAGCAAGTAGCGAAGAGGCAAGGTCTTTGTCTATTACGGCTTCGACGCGTTGCAAGTTGCCGTTTTCATCGTAGAAAACAGGAACACCGCCGCCGCCGACCGCAATAACTATTTTGCCCGCGCGACTTAATTCGGCGATTACTTCTTTGTTAAATACATCCAACGGTTTAGGTGAAGGCACAACTCTTCGCCAACCGCGCTTGCGCGGGTCTTCCTTGAAAATCCAATCGTTCGCTTTTGCGAGAAGTTCAGCTTCTTCTTTCAAGTAAAACGCGCCTACGGGTTTTGTGGGATTTTCAAAAGCGGGGTCGTTTTTATCGACAACAACTTCGGTAACTATCGTAACGATATTTTTTGTCAAACCCTTGTCTTTCAACACGTTGAACATTTGTCGTTCAATCATGTAACCGATGCCTCCTTGGGAATCGGCAACGCAAATGTCGAGCGGCATTCGCGGAATTTTATATTTTTCGTAACCCGCTTCGTTTCGCAATAAAATATTTCCCACTTGCGGACCGTTGCCGTGCGTGATAATTAAATCGTAATTGTTTTCCAATAAGGGTATGAGATTAATACAAGTGTCGTACGTGTTTTTTTCTTGTTGTTCGATTGTACCTATTTCATCGCCGCGCAAAAGCGCGTTTCCACCGAATGCAACCACGGCAAGTTTACTCATCGTTTCTTCTCCTTTCACAAAATAATCCGATTATCGTTCAATTTTCAAAAAAGAAAAAGACGCTCGTCGGAACGCCTTTTTTCAAGAATACAAAAATAATAATTTTCGTTTATTCCACGGTAACGCTTTTCGCCAAATTCCGCGGTTGGTCAACGTTAAGTCCTTTTTTAACCGCAATGTGATAAGCGAGAAGTTGCAACGGAATAACGGTCAAAATAGGCATAAGCATATTATGCGTGCGCGGAATTTTAATTACGTAATCGGCGAGTTGGTCGATTTTATTGTCGTCTTTATCGGCAATTGCGAGAACTTGACCGTTACGGGCTTTTACTTCTTCGATGTTGTTCAGCACTTTGTCGTAAATTGCATCTTTCGGCGCGATGAATACCGACGGCATGTTTTCGTCAATCAAAGCAATCGGCCCGTGTTTCATTTCCGCCGCGGGATAGCCTTCCGCGTGGATGTAAGAAATTTCTTTCAATTTCAAAGCTCCCTCAAGCGCCACGGGGAAATGAAGTCCGCGCCCGAGATAAAGAAAGTTTTTCGCGTCAACCAACTTGCCCGAAACTTTTTCAATAAACGAATTGTGATTTAATATTTCCTGAACTTTTGCGGGAAGTTCTTGAATCGCGTGAATGATTTCTTTTCCTTCTTCGAGCGACATATTTTTCATGCGCGCAAGAAGAAGCGTAATAAGGGCAAGCGTCATCACTTGTGAGGTAAACGCTTTCGTCGAAGCCACGCCGATTTCGGGTCCCGCGTGAATATAAACGCCCGTGTCGCTTGCGCGCGCAATCGAACTTCCGACGACGTTCACTATTCCGACGGTAAGAGCGCCTTTGCGTTTCGCTTCTTTTAACGCCGCAAGAGTATCCGCCGTTTCGCCGCTTTGCGAAATAAAAATGACCGTGTCGTTTTTCCCGATTATCGGATTGCGGTATCTGAATTCGGAAGCGTATTCCACTTCGACGGGAATTCCCGCGTATTGTTCGAAGAGATATTCGCCGACAAGTGCGGCGTGCCACGATGTTCCGCATGCGGTTATGATTATTCTATCGGAATTTAAAATTCTTTCTTCGTAGCCGATAAGTCCGCCGAGTTTCGCAATTCCTTCTTCTTCGATGTAACGTCCGCGAAACGTATTTGCAAGAGATTCCGGTTGTTCCATTATTTCTTTTAACATGTAGTGCGGGTAGCCGCCTTTGGTGATTTCGTCCAAATCCATATCGATTTCCGAAATCTCTTTTTCAAGCGCTTCGTTTTTCAGCGATTTTACCAAATACGAGTCTTTTGTAATATAACCGATTTCATTGTCTTCGAGATAAATCACTTTTTTCGTGTGAGCGATAAGCGCGTTTACGTCCGATGCGACGAAATTTTCATTGTCGCCTATTCCGATTACAAGCGGCGAACCGTTTTTTGCAACCACGATTTTATCCGGTTCGTCTTTAGAAATAACGGCGATTCCGAAAGTTCCGTCAACGCGCAGTAACGCTTGACGAACCGCTTCGAGCAAATCTTGATTTTGTTTGTAATAAAAATCGATAAGATTAACGAGCACTTCCGTATCGGTTTCGCTTCTAAATTCATATCCGTTATCAAGTAAAAATTCCTTTAACGTTGCGTAGTTTTCAATAATTCCGTTGTGAACAAGCAGAAGCGTTTCATCTGCGCTGAAATGCGGGTGCGCATTGGTTTCGTTCGGAATACCGTGAGTCGCCCAGCGCGTATGCCCGATGCCCAGAGTCCCGTTTAATCCGCTTTGTTCCGCTTTCGTTTCAAGCACCGAGACTTTTCCTTTCGCCTTTACAACGTTGAGATTGTTTTCGCAAAAAATTCCGAGCCCAGCCGAGTCATAGCCTCTGTATTCAAGACGTTTTAAGCCGTCAATCAAAATCGGCGTACTGTTTTGCGTACCGATGTAACCGACAATTCCGCACATGTTTTACTCCAGAAATTTTTAATGGATTAAGAAAGTTAATTATTTGTAATAATAACTCAAAAGTTTTTTAACACGAAAATTAATGCAAAAGTTTGTTATCTTTTTAGGTTAGAAATTATTCAATTATTCGGGAGAAATCATGAGAAGAATGAAGTTTACTTTGTTTGTGTTGTTGTTTACCGGATTAAATGTTTTCGGACAATTTACATTTGACGAAACCGACGCGGGCGTTGTTGACGGCGGTCTCGGTATGAGCTGGATTGACGGCGAACCTTACTATACGTTTCAATTTCGACCTGAAATTTCCGTCGGTAAATTCGGTATGGGCTTGGACTTAAATCTTGAATTCAATTCCGACGGTCTTCGTACGGAAAATTTCAATTCGTTTTCCGATTATTTAAGTGTGATACGTTACGTAAGATACGGGCGTCGTTACGACCCGTATTATATTAGAGTCGGCGCGCTTGATTACGCTTCGCTTGGCTACGGCAACGTAATGTATATGTACAATAACAGCCCGAGTTTCGATGCTCGCACCATCGGAATGAATTTCAAACTTGATTTTGATGTTATGGGAGTGGAAGGCGTTTATAGCGATTTTTCGCAAGCGGGCGTTCTCGCCGTTCGCGGTTTTATACGTCCTCTTAAATTCACTTCCCTTGGGAGCGTTCCCATTATCGGCGGACTTACTTTCGGGATTACTTATGCCAACGATATGCAAAAATATGCGGGCGTTTTAAAAGGTTATTACGACTCCGCGGACGACAAGATAATTGTAGATGAAGATTACGGCAACGTGCAAATCGGTTCGATTGATGTCGGTTTACCAATCTTTAAAAACAATGTTGTTAATTGGGAACTCTACTATACTTACACGAAAATACTTGATGCAGGCGACGGACAATCTTACGGGACTTTGCTTGGACTTGATTTTCGAATTGTTGATGTTAAAATTAAATTTGAAAGGAATATCAATAATCCGCAATACATGCCATCATATTTCAACGCAACACATGAAATTGACCGCTACAAAGTTGTCGGCGATTCCGTTGTTACAAAATACGCGTTGTTGCAAAATCTTGACGAATCGGGCGCTAACGGTTATTACGGCGGATTGATGATAGACGTGCTTGGCGCTTTCAAGATACTTGGAAGTTACCAAAGAATGGATAAGGTTGACCACAGCGGTATGTTAAATTTATATTCGCAAATTACGCCGGAAACCGCTCCCGTAGTAATAAAAGCGGGATATTCCAAAACTCACATTGATAAGGAAAGCGAGCTTTTCAAATTGGACGACCGTTCGCTCTTTTTCGTCGAAGCGGGTTATAAACCTTATCCGTTTTTGATTGTTTCATTGGTTTACAAATGGACGTTTACACCGATACGCGGAATTAACGACGAAATCATCGATTTCGAACCGCAGAAAAAAATCGAACCGAGAATTTCTTTCGTTTACCCGTTTAATATGTAATTTATTAAAATATAACTAAAAATTTTTAATCCCCGATTTTTCGGGGATTTTTTTTGTAAAATAACCCACGGAATCCGTGGGTTTTCCGTTTCCGTGGGTTATTTATCGCAACTTGCCGTTTTTTATCAACTCCTAACTTATTGAAATGCAACAAGTTACCAAAACTGTTAATTTCGGCATGAAATATGCCTAATCGGTAATGACGAGAAAAGGAGCTGCAATATGACTTATAAGGAGATTAAAGAAAAAGTTTTGGTTGACGAGGAAACCGCTATTGTTTCGTTAAATAAGGCTACGAAAGCGTCGTCGTATTTGATGGAACTGAATTTGCGCGAGGTGCTGGAAGATTTTCGACAAAAAATTAACGTTTACAAAGTGAACGAGCGTGAACAAAAACATGTTATTGACGATTTTCAACTTTTTTCCGAACCGTCAATTTTGATTTTTGTTAACGGAGTGCTTCGGGATGTGATTTATTTCCCCGTTTCCAAAAAGTGCTTACAAGATAAATTAACCGCAATATTTAACGAACAATGTTAAAAATACGGTAATGCAAAAGAGGTCACAAAAAAGGATTTACAATAATGGAAAAGTGCGTTAAGTATAAAATAGTAGATATTTATAATGATGCGAAGAAGAGAGAAGATTTATTTTCTTCCGAATATATAGGAGTATTTAGTCCTTTTATCGAATTTAATGAGGACGGAATAGTTTTAACGGACGATGAGTTTAATATTAAATATTTCAATCCGATGTTTATTGAAAAATTTATCGGAATGAATGAAGAGAAAGCGGAACTGAATAATCTGAAAGAAATTTTTAATGGCGGAACAATCGAGAAAATCGCGTTTGCAATAAGGACGGTACAACAAGACGATGTGAAAAGCTTCAAATTCGGTGTTCTGCTTGAGAATGAAAATTCGGAAACAATTTCATATTGTGTTAAGGTTCTGAGAACCTATAATACAAAAGGGAAAATGCTCTTTATCTTGACTTTTCATGATAAGACACATGAGAAAAAATTAATCGAAAAATATCGGTACGCAAAACAAAAGGCGGAGAGTGCGGAAAAAGCCAAAACCATTTTCCTTTCGCAAATGTCTCACGAAATTCGCACGCCGTTAAATAAAATCTTGAGTTATTCGGAATTAATAAAATCCGAATTGGAGCCGTTATTAAGTGACGAATTGCGAAATTCTTTCGAAATTATCGAAAGAGCGGGCAAAAGACTTGTCAGAACATTCGATTTGCTGATAAATCTTTCCGAAATTCAAGCCAACGCTTACAAATGCGTTTTCAGAGAACTGGATTTAATTGAAAACGTAATAGAACCGGTTGTAAGCGAATATGAAAAACTTGCGAAGAAAAAGGGATTGACGTTCGAAAAACGTTTCGGAACGAGAAAAATAAAAATTACCGCGGACCATTATTCCGTCACAAAGATTCTTGGACAAATATTGGACAATGCCATAAAGTACACGGAAAAAGGAGGCATTGAAATTTCCTTACAAAAAGAGAATAAAGAAGAAGCGACTCTGAGAATTACGGATAGCGGCATCGGAATAGCGGAAGATTATTTGCCGCATATCTTCGATCCGTTCACGCAAGAAGAAAGCGGATATACGAGAGAGTTCGACGGCAACGGAATAGGCTTAACCGTGGTAAAGAAATTTTGTGAATTGAATAATATAAAAATCTCCGTGACAAGTAAAAAAGGTATTGGAACCACAGTGGCTCTAACGTTCAGAGTAAACAGAAAAATTTCAATAATGCTGTAGATATAAATTAAAAATAAAAAAAGGGTTATCGAAAAAACTTTTCGGAGGCAATAATATGTTAAATCTAAAAAAAATCTCTTTTTCTTTACAAAAACAAATTTTGATAGGTCTTGTTGTCGGCGTGGTTATTCTTGTCGGCGCAATACTTTTCTTCTTTAATTCCCAAATGGAAACCACTTTGCGTAAAACGGTTGCGGAAATGAAAGTTTCCATTGAAAAGTCATATAAACAAAGAATTTCTTCGCGTTCCAAATTGTATAGTCTTCCGATGGAAATTTTATTGCAAAATAATGAAATAAAAAAGGCGTTTGCCGAGCGTGATAGAAATGAATTAAAAAATTTATTGTACGATTTTTACACGGAAAGATTAAAGCCCGTTTACGGCATATCGCAATTTCAATTTCATTTGCCGAACGCCGTTTCTTTTCTCAGATTACATAAACCCGAAAAATTCGGCGATGATTTGAGTTCGTTCAGATATTCGGTCGTCGATGTTAATAGAACGCATAAACCGATAAGAGGAATTGAAGTGGGGAAGTACGGGCCCGGTATCCGAATAGTTTATCCCGTGCAATACGAAGGCGAATATGTCGGAAGCGTTGAATTCGGTGCGAGCATAGACAAAATGCTGAATTTCCTTAAGAAAGAATATGCATTCGATTACGCAATCGGTATAAAGAAAAGCATTATGAATAAAGTCGGTTTTAAAAGCGGGAAAAATAGCATCATAAAAAACGACATTGTTTTTGTAAATACTTCGTTGAATAATTTCGCCGATTTGGTAGAAAATTTTTCGTTCGAAGAAAAAATCAAAGAAATAACATTAGGAAAGAAATCGCTCTTCGTTTTCGAAATTCCGATTCAAGATTATTCGGGAAAGAGAGTCGGCTATCTTGGAATAATCAAGGATATTACGAAACAAAAAAGTGAAATGCGGGCGGCTGTCGGCAGAATTGCAACTTTGGTTATCGGCATTGCGCTTTTCTTTTTTATTTTGGCGAACATTTATTTGAAGCAAAGCATAATCAAACCGCTTGATAAAACCGTGAAATTTGCCGAGCAAATCAAGGACGGAGATTTCTCCGCGGAAATCGTTCATAAATCGAATAATGAAATCGGGAAATTAATTTTCGCGTTGAATGCGATGAAAGAAGACCTTCGAAAAATGTTCGAAGAGGTAAAAAGAAAATCGCAAGAAGCGGAAGAAGCCGCCGCCGTAGCCGAGCAATCGAAGAAAATCGCGGAAGAAAATCGAAAATATTTATCCGAATCCGTGAAGTCGATGCTGACGGTGCTTGAAAAATTTTCGGAAGGCGATTTAACCGTAAAATTAACTCCTCCGCAAACCGAAGACGATATTCACAGATTATTCGTAGGTTTTAACAAAACCGTGGAAAAATTCGGTGAATTAATAAACAGAGTAAGCGATGCCGTGCAGGCGACCGCAAGCGCAACCACGCAGATTTCCTCAAGCATGGAAGAAATGGCGGCGGGAGCCGGCGAACAAGCTTCTCAAACCAACGAAGCGGCGTCGGCTGTAGAACAGATGACAACTACAATTCAACATACCGCCGTTAATGCGGAAAGCGCCGCCACGGCGTCCAAGGATGCGAACGAACAAGCGGAATTCGGTGTGGAAAAAATTCTGGAATCGAAAAACGGAATGGAAAAAATCGTGGAAGTAACGTCCGAAACGGGTAACATAATTTCTTCTCTTGCCGATAAAACGAAACAAATAGGCGTGGTCACTCAGGTGATAAACGATATTGCCGAACAAACGA
Source organism: uncultured Melioribacter sp. (assembly GCA_964479645.1). Classification (GTDB taxonomy): domain Bacteria; phylum Bacteroidota; class Ignavibacteria; order Ignavibacteriales; family Melioribacteraceae; genus WGAL01. Next base: position 19,054 of record CAYZMW010000064.1, read on the forward strand.
ATTTGCTTGCGCTCAATGCCGCGATTGAAGCGGCAAGAGCGGGCGAACAAGGAAGAGGTTTCGCGGTTGTTGCCGATGAAGTCAGAAAATTGGCGGAACGAACCACAAAGGCTACAAAAGAAATTGCCGATACCATCAAAGCGATACAAAGCGAGGCGCGAAGTGCGAACGTTACGATGGAAGAATCTTCGGAAGTGGTTATGAGCGGAATGAAATTGATTTCGGAAGTCGAAACAGTTTTTCAAAAGATTTTGGAAAGTACGACGCGCGCCTTTCGTGAAATTAATCAGGTCGCAACGGCGACAAACGAGCAATCTTCCGCGGCGGCTGAAATCGCGAAAAGCGTCGAAAGCATAAATAATGTTACGAGCGAAACAACAATTGTAATTCAACAAGTTGCCGAAGCTACCGAGGATTTAAACAGATTGACCGAAAATTTACAGGATTTAATCAGCGCCTTTAAATTGGGAAGCGCTATACAACAATACGGACAAAACGAATATTTTGTCCTTGAATCTTAGTGCGAGCGGAAAATTAAATTGTCGGAAGTACGGATTTAGCCGAATGAAAAAGCCTCTTTTCGAAGAGGCTTTTTTTATTTCAACTATAAAAATTTAATTCGGCTTTTTCAAATTGTATTTTTTCATTTTATCGCGTAGCGTGCTTGGGGGCATTCCAAGTATTTTTGCGGCGCCGTTTTTTCCTTCTATTTTCCAATCGCTTTTTATTAATGCTTCGAGAATTGTTTCTTTCTCCGAAACGTCATTTTGTCTTGAAAAAGATTTCTTGCGGCTGTTCGGCAAACGGATTACCAGAATAGGCCCTTCAGCTTCGATTATGGCGCGTTCCAATATGTTTTGCAGTTCGCGAATATTTCCGGGAAACGGATAATTGAGCAACGCTTCGTAACTTGTTTTGTCTATCGACGTGACTTTTTTCCCGATTCTTGCGGATATTTGTTTAATAAAATTATTAACAAGCGGTTCGATATCTTCCCGTCTTTCGCGGAGCGGAATTGTGTAAACGGGAAAAACGTTTAATCTGTAAAACAAGTCTTCGCGGAAAGTGCCTTCTTCAATCATTCGTTGCAAATTGCGGTTAGAGGCGGCGATAATTCGAACGTCAACGGAAATAGTTTCGCTTGAACCGACTCTTTCGAATTCGCCTTCCTGAAGAACGCGCAAAAGTTTCGCCTGAATGTCAAGAGGAAGTTCTCCGATTTCGTCCAAAAAAATCGTGCCTTTATGCGCCAATTCAAATCTTCCCGTATGTTGTTTTATTGCTCCTGTAAACGCCCCTTTTTCGTGTCCGAAAAGTTCGCTTTCTATCAAGTTGGGAGGTAAAGCGGCGCAATTGACTTTCACGAGCGGCTTGTCCGCTCTGTCGCTTAATTTATGTATTGTTCTGGCGAAAAGTTCTTTCCCCGTTCCCGTTTCGCCGAGAATAAGCACGGTCGTTTTTGTGGGAGCCACCTGCTGAATTTTTTGAAGTTCTTTTTTCACGGCGGGACTTTTCGTGATTATTTCGCCGATATTGTAACTTGCGTTTATTTCTTCTTGCAAAACAATATTTTCTTTTTCCAATTTTTGTTTAAGCTGACGAATTTCTTCCAATTTGGTTTTTAATTCGTATTCATGTTCCTTTATCTTCGATAAATCGGTAATACACGCAATTACATATTGTTGATTATCGAATTCTATTAATTCCGCGGAAACCGAGCAAGGAATTGCTGTTCCGTCATTTTTGCGTAGGACGGTTTCGATTTCTTTAATGCTTTTTTCTTCTTTCAGTTGATTGAAAAATTGTTCGCGCTGTTTTTTTCTTTCCCAAAGTCCAAGTTCGGCTAATGTTTTGCCCGATATTTTATCTTTAGTCAGCCCGATAAATTCTTCGCCCTTAGAATTTATGTCGATGATTTTACCGTCTTCAAAAGAAATTATTGCGATAACAACAGGAGCCAGTTCGAAGACTTTCGAAAAAAGTAATTTGGTCTCTTTTAGTTCTTGGTCTTTTTTTACAAGGTCGGTAATATCTTTGTACGAACCGAGAATTACTTGTTTGTTAAAAAGCTTTATGATTTGCGCGGAAACAAGCACGTGCATGATTTCGCCTTTTTTATTTCTGAAATCGTGGCGAATTGCAAATACGCGTTTTTCATTATATAGTTTTTCCAGAAACCTGGCTCTTTGGTCTTCGCTTACCCAAACCGCAAGTTCCATCGGTCTTTTACCGATTACTTCTTCGCGCGTAAAACCGCCGAATTCCAAAAAACTTTTATTGCAATCGAGAATTTCATGGTTTTCGGCATCGATAATAAAAATTGGGTCGGGACTGTTATGGAAAATCGTGTAGAATTTCTCTTCGCTTTTCTTTAACTCTTTTTCTTTGTTTTTTAATTCCGTAATATCTCTTATTATTATCAACACTTCATTTTCCGTTGAAAGTGTAATTCGCGCTTCAAAATATTTTTTCTCATTCTCTATTACGGTTTCATATTCTATAACTTGAAGTTCATGTGTTTCAAAAACTTTATCGATAGTCGGCGGAATAATATCCTTCGGTAATGCGAAGACGATATTTTTTCCGACAATTTCGGAAGCGTCGAAATTCAATTTCATCGTAGGCGGAATGTTCGCTTCCAAAATTTTTCCTTCCTTGGAAACTCTGAAAATCAAATCGGGGCTTGCGAAAAGCAAAGCTTTTTTGGCAAGTTTCTCTTCTTCCAAACGACTTTCGGTTATTAATTTTTCTTCGGTTTCCTTTTCTAACGCAAGAGACTTGTATTTCAGATTTTTTTTGTAAAAAACAATCAGCAATACGATGATGAACAGTGCAAACGTTCCTATTACAATTATTAGAATAATGAATTTCCGTGAACTGTTCGCAGGACTCTTGTAAATGAATTTATTTAAATCGATGTTATTTTTTATTCCGTAATATTCTTTGAATTTATCTTCCATACTTTTTATTCTGTAAGGATTGATATGTCCGATTTCCACAATGTCGGGCAGAACGTAATCTTTCATTATCTCGGCTTCGTAAAGCAACATATCTTTAGTTAATTTTTCTTTACGCTTACTCGGCAATTTTAGGATTAAATCCGAAATTTCATCGACGTGTTCGAAAGCGTATTTCCAACCTTTGACGGTCGCCCGTATGAACGCTTCGACTCGTTCGGGATGTTTTTCAACCTCTTCCCGGGTTGTTACAAGAAAATCTCCGTAAAAATTTATTCCGTAATCTTCGGGATTAATACAATAAGGTTCGTATCCTTTTGACTTGATATAAAACGGTTGAGTCGTTGCGTAACCTGTTGCGGCGTCAACTTTTCCGTTAATTAAATCGTCAAAATTATAACTGTGACGTACGAAAAT
>CAYZMW010000065.1:0-1869 GCA_964479645.1 uncultured Melioribacter sp.
TACGGAAGATTCACACCGAACGAAGAAGATTTGAGAAACGTCGCTCTTCCCGTTTTACGGCATCGGGTTATTCCGAGTTTCGCCGCCGAAGCTGAAGGAATCACTTCCGAAGATATTATTAAAAGCGTTCTGAATAGAAAAATAGCGACGAGTTGAGTTAAGGCTAAGAAGCATGGATTAGGAGACGCGCGAAAGCGTGTTTCCTCAGTGAACAGTTAACAATGAACAGTGAACAATTCTTGTCGCCGTCCGTCATTATCCCCGCCTAACACCGTCTGTCTGCGAGTCCCGCCTTGGCGGGACGAAGCAAACTATCGTCGGATTGTTAGCCAATGACTATTCGGCGCAGTAGCACAACGGATTGCTTCGTCCTTACCGACTCACGTCGGCGGGAACTCGGAAAAACTGTGTTTGTTTTGTGGCGTACGGCGTTAAATATTGTTTTTGAGAAACAACCCGACAAATGTTCTTTCTCTTTTTGGTTATGAATTGTAACTCTTAACCCTTACGCAACCACGCGACGAAATTTCGAATGCCCTTTTCAATCGGAAATTGCGGGTTGTAACCGAGCAGTTCACGCGCTTTCGAAATATCCGCGTAAGTAATCGGAACGTCACCTGGTTGAGGAGGCATAAAGTTTAATTTAGCTTTTTTCCCGATTTCGTTTTCAATCAGATTTATTAATTCAAGTAACTCGATTGTTCGCGATTCGCCGAGATTAATAATTTCAAAACCGCTTAATTTTTCAATGGAAAGGATAACACCTTGAATTATATCGTCGATGTAAGTGTAATCGCGGCGAGTTTTGCCGTCGCCGAAAACGGGTAGAGGTTCGTCGTCAAGTATTTTTCGCGCGAATTTATGAATTGCCAAATCGGGACGTTGCCGCGGTCCGTAAACCGTGAAAAAACGCAACGCGTGAACGTTAATGCCGTAAAGGTGATGAAACGTGTGGCAAAGCGCTTCACCGCTTTTCTTGCTTGCGGCGTAAGGCGAAATCGGGTTGTCCGTGAAATCGTTTTCGGAAAAAGGAATTTTTTTATTAGCGCCGTAAACCGAGGAAGACGAGGCGAAAATCAAATTTTTCACTTCCGCGTTTTTCATTTCTTCGAGCAAAACAAGCGTTCCGTTCACGTTTACGTCGAAATACTCTTTCGCATTTTCAATCGAAGGACGCACGCCCGCTTTTGCGGCAAGATGAACAACGGCGTCGAAACGATTTTCGGAAAATAAGGCGCTCATTGCCGCTTTGTCGCGAATGTCATTTTCCGCGAGAGTAAAATTCCCGTTTTTCAATATTGAAGAAATATTTGCGAGTTTGATTTCGCGCGGATAAAATTCGTCGAAATTATCAACAACCGTAACACGCGCGCCGTTTTGCAATAAACGTTCAGCGAGATGACTGCCGATAAATCCCGCGCCGCCCGTAATTAAAAAATGCTTTCCGATAATTTTCATTCCATATTAAAATTTATTTGGTCGTCAAAGTTAGCAAAAACGGAATAATAATTTTTTGTTTTCGCATTGTGTTGAACATTTGCCGAAAAAATTTTCCGCTACACCACAACGAAATGCAACCACGTGCGGCGTTCTTTTTCCGAAACCGGCGCAACCGCCGTGAAAAGAAGCAAATCGCCTTCGGAAACCACTTCTTTTTCTTTTAGCGTTTTAATTACGTATTGAATGCCTTCGTCCTTTTCGCTGAACTTTTCGATGTGATACGGCTCAACGCCCCACTTCAAATTCAAGCGTCCAAGAGTTTCGTAAATGTTCGAAAACGCAAGTATCGGCGTAACGGGACGATATTTCGAAATCTTTTCCGCGGTGCGCCCCGAATAAGTGAACGCCACAATCGCTTTCGTATTCAGT
>CAYZMW010000066.1:0-15597 GCA_964479645.1 uncultured Melioribacter sp.
GGATCGCAATGACGCGAAATTTTCAGTCGTTGCGAGGAGACCTCCCGCCGAAGGCGGGACTCGCAAAGACGCGAGATTTTTAATCCGCGGAAATCCTAGAAAATCAGTGTTATCCGTGTTCTATTTCAATAAAAAAGACGCGCTTTAGCGCGTCTCTACGATAAAATTAATTTAATTTTAACCTTAATCTAACTCGTCGAGCAAATCTTCAATTTCATCTTTCGTCATTTCATGTTCGGTTCTGAACGTGTGCAACAAAATATCCACTTCTTGAATTAAGCGCTTTTTGTAATATTTCGGCGCGAAAATAGAACCGTCAATCATGTAAAGCCTTTTCGTCGGTTCGTCGTAAAAGACGTAATTCACAAAAGGACCGCCCATGCTCTTGTCGTTCATTCTCCACAAACCTTGCGTCATAATTGCATAACGTCCGTTAAAATTGACCTCCTTCGTTACGCGATAATCGTCCGCAATTTCCACGTAAGCTTTTTCGCCCGTGATAAACGACGTATCCACAACGTAGTAATTTTTCGTTACGCGGTTTCTCATCGCCGTAACGGAATCGCGCACAAGGCTTTTCGGCGAGGCGTTATTCCACCACTTAACGAAAATCCAGCGCTCCATATCGGTATTAGGCGCGCGACGCAACCACACAAAATTGTGCGCCGAATCGTCTTTTGCAAGCCAGTAATCGGGCTGAATGTACATCGTCCACCCGTGCTCTTTCAAAAGGCGAGCGGCGATTTTTTTCTTTTCGTATTCGGGCTTGAACAATTTGGCTTTTATGCGGTCGTCGGAAGCTTTTCTGAAATAGTAAAGAAGATTTTCGTTATCCTGCAAGATTTTCTTATTCAGTTCTTCGATTGTCGGCGCGGTGAGTATTACCATTATTTGATGTCGCGCCCAAACGTCTTTTTTAACAAACGCAAACTCTTTTCCTTCTTCCACAAGTTTAGTTACGTTAGAATCGAGAATTGATTTGATGTATTTCGTGGTGTTTGTTCGCGTGTCAAGCGGCGATACGACAAGAATGTTTTTAAACTTCTTGTACTTCTCAAAGTCATCGTATCTGATTCTTTTCAATTTGAAAAGAATTTCGTCTTGCGGCGTGTAAATTATGCGACTGAAAACCGTGAGCAAAGTCGGTTCGAGTTGCAGATAATTAACTGAATCGGCAACCACAATTATTTCGTCCTCTTTTCCGATTGCTTCGCGCTTTGTACCGCATCCCGATAAAGCGAAAACCAAAAGCGCAACGGTAAGTAATATCGTAAATTTTCTTTTCATGGTTTTTTCCCTTTTGTTGTGCCTGTTAAACATGGCAACATCTTTTAGGTTTCAGAAGAAAACGAATTATTTCACTTTTTCCCCGTGTGTCCGAAGCCTCCTTCGCCGCGCTCGGTTTCCGAAAGTTTTTCCGCAATTTCGGTCTCGGCGCGTACCACTTTTCCGATTACCAACTGCGCAATTCTTTCGCCGCGATTGATTGTGAAATCTTCGTCCGAAAAATTGAACAGAATGATTTTTATTTCGCCGCGGTAATCCGAATCGATTGTGCCGGGCGAATTCAACACACCTATTCCGTGCTTTGCCGCCAAGCCGGAACGCGGACGCACTTGAATTTCGTAGCCTTCGGGAATTTCAACGCGCAAGTTTGTGGGTATCATTTCAATTTTTCCCGCTTTTAATAGAACCGAATTTTCCACCGCGGCGCGTATGTCCATTCCCGCGCTTCCTTCCGTTTCGTACGCGGGCAAAGGAATGTCGGAAAATTTTTCGCTAATTCTTGCAAATTTGATTTTGATTTTTTCCATTTCGACTTTTTATTTTTCTTAATTTGAATGACAATTTATTAATAACAATGTAGCGAAAAAAGAGAATTTTATGTCCGAGAAAAATAATTCCAAATGGCTTGAATGGGCGCGGGAAATTCAAGCGCTTGCGCAAACGGGTTTAACCTTCGCGCCAAATCATTACGAGGAAGCGCGCAACAAACGATTGCTTGAAATTGCGGCGGAAATCACGGCGCATCACGCCGATGTGGGAATCGACACGTTGAAAAAATCGTTTATGGCGCAACCGGGTTACGCGACGCCGAAAGTTGACGTGCGCGCCGCGGTGATTAAAGACGGCAAAATTTTGCTCGTAAAAGAACGCACCGACGGACGTTGGGCGATGCCGGGCGGTTGGGCGGACGTCGGCGATTACCCCGCAAAAGCGGCGGAACGCGAAGCGCTCGAAGAAAGCGGATTTATCGTTAAAGCTAATAAAGTTATTGGCGTTTTCGATGCGAATCGTTCGGGCAGACCGCTGGAATTTTTTCACGCGGTTAAACTTGTCTTTTTGTGCGATTTAATCGGCGGCGAAGCGAAATCGAGCGAGGAAACATCCGAAGTGGAATTTTTCGACTTCGACAATCTTCCGCCGCTTTCGGAAAACAGAACGAACCGAAAACATCTCGACGAAATTCGCGAACATCTGAAAAATCCCGCGCGTCCGACGTTTTTCGAATAAAAATCGGGTGTGAATTTTCGAGGGAATGGCTAATCCAAAACGTAAGGGAAAACCACAACGGCTTCTTGCGGAATTTGCGGCATCTCTTTCGGCAAAGGCTCGAATCGCCAATTTTTCAACGCGTTAATCGCGGCGAGTTCCAATTGAGTATCCGCCTTGATTAGCGGAAAAATGCGCGAAACCGTCCCGTCCGGCTCAATTGTAATTCGCAAAACAATGTCCGCTTCTTTTTCAACGCCGTTCGGATAGTCGGGCAAAGTGTAAGAATAAATTGCGCGCGTGCGCTTGCCGATGAAATCAATACTGAACTTGCCGTTATTGTAGGTTACGCGATTTCGTTCGTTCTCGAAGGGAATTTCCCTTTCGTCCGTTTTGTCGAGCAAAGGCTCGCCCGTGCCGGAATTTTTTATTGTTTCGTCTTTTTTCGTTTTCTCCTTGCGGAGTTCATTCGGATTTTTTTTAGCGACTGTTGAAAATTCCACGTTGCCGTAACCGAGCGAAACGACTTCGGCGGGGAAATCGAAAGTGATTGTTAGCGCGATTAACAAAATCGCGGCGTGAAACAAGACGGAAAACAAAACGGATTTTGTTTTCATAGCGCGTCAGTTTGTTTTTTCGGTTTGAACCGTAAATTTGACGATGCCCGCGCCGCGCGCCAAATCGATTACTTTGACCACATATTCGAGCGCCGCGGATTTATCGGCGCGAATTATTAAACTTTGTTTATCGGATTCTTTTGTCGAACGGAAAAATTTATCGAGTTTTTCAAGCGTAATTTCTTTTCCCTTAAAATACGTTTTCCCGTTTGCGTCGATTGAAACAATAAGCGGCGAGCGTTGCGATTTTTCGGCGTTTTTAGTTTTCGGCAATTCCACTTTCACGCCGTTGCCGATTACGAACTGCGAAGTCAAAAGGAAGAAAATCAAAAGCAAAAGGACAATGTCGGTCAACGACGAAAAACTGAACGAAGCCAAAGGTTTATGTTCAACGTCGAATTTCATCTTTTTTCGATTTCCGCAATTTTGTTTACGGTCATATTCGCCGCGCTTTCAATTTCGAGCGCGATTTTTTTGACTTGCGCAACAAAATAATTATACGCGGTAAGCGCGACTATTCCCACGGCGAGTCCCGAAGCGGTGGTAATAAGCGCTTCCCAAATGCCTCCCGCCAAGTCGCTCGGATTTACAACGCCTTCGAGATTTTGAATTTGCATGAACGCGGAAATCATTCCCGTCACCGTGCCGAGAAATCCCAAAAGCGGTGCAACCCCGGCAATTGTCGCAAGCGTGGAAAGACCTTTCTCCAAATCGAAAATCACTTTCTTTCCCGCCGTCTCGATTGTATCGGCAACGCGTTCCTTTCCCAAATCGGCGACGTTCAAGCCTTCCGAAACAACGGCGGCGACCACCGTTTCGCTTTTTCTCGCAAATTCCGTCGCTTCCGCAATTTTATTTTCCGCAAAATATTCGCCGAGTTTCTTTTCGAAATTTTTCGAGTTTCTGTTTATTCGCGCGTAAGTAAAATAGCGCTCGATAATAATTGCGAGCGCCGCCACCGAAGAGAGCGCGATAAAGATTTGCATTATCCCCCCTTTTGCAAGAAGGGAAAAGAGAGTTTCGTTATCTAACATTCAAGTATTCTTTTTTCTTCAAAAATTCTTTCGCTTCTTCGAGCGTATCGAAAAATCCGATGCGCACCCGATACCACGTTCCGCCGAGCGCAGGCAAGTACGCTTTTACGATAAACGCGTTGAAGCCCGAACGCCGCAATTTGGACACGATTTTCATGGCGCGTGAGCTTCTTTTCCACGAGGAAATTTGCACCATATATTTGCCGTCGGCTTTGTAAATCGTATTTGAAATTTTCACTTCGTTCGGAAATTCTTTCATCGAAAGCGGGTCTTCCAAATCCGCTTCGGGCAATAAATACGATTCGTTAGTAGAATGTTCGGGATTATTAATATCAACGGAATATTTGCCTTCGGGTTCGTGTTGCTCGCCGATTTCTTCGGGCGTTAGCGGTCTTTTTCTATGTCGCCAAAGGGAATCTTCGAGACTTTCCTTTTCGCCTTCGCCGTGTCCGCCCCCGTGACCTTCCTCTACTTTTTCTTCATGCGCGGATTTTTCGCCGTGCGCTTCTTCGTCGCTTCCCATAAAGAAGAAATAATAAACTCCTCCCGCCGTCAATAAAACGAATACGACAATCAGAATAATTAGTAATTTCTTCGAAATCTTTTTCGTCTTGCCTTCTTCGTCGCCTTCTTTCTTTTCGGGTTTTTCTTCTTTCTTTTTGTCCTTTTTCTTTTTCTCCTTTTTACCCTTCTTTTTCAGAAAACCGAAAAACGATTTTTTCTTCTTGCGTTCTTCCTTTTCTTTCGTCTCTTCTTCTTTCGGTTCGCTTTCTTCTTGTTGTTTAAGATTCTCTTCCGCTTTGTCGTCTTCGGCTTTCTCGCCAATGTCGTCGAAAACTCCTTCAAGGTCTTCTTCGTTCAGGATTTCATTTTCCAAATTTTCTTCGTTTTCTCCGTCCGTTTCGGTTTCTTCCGTCAGATTAATTTCGGCGTCGGTTTCTTCTTCCTTACTCTCCGTTTCCTCGTCAAAATTCGCTTCGTCCTCGAAATCGCCGAGTAATTCGTCTTCAAGTTCTTTTTGCAATTCTTCGTCCAATTCGTTTGCGGCGTTTTCAAGGTCGGCTATTTCTTCTTCGCTTAACGCTTCCGTTTCTTCTTCCGCTTCGTCGTTAACCAATAAATACGGGTCGAAATCGTCGAGAAGTTCGAACTCCGCAATTTTTCGCTCGACGGTTTCCTCGATTTTTTCCATTTCCGCAATTTCATTTTCGTCGGTCAAATCCGCCACGGGTTTTTCCGCGCCCACGTCAAAAATGTTCTCGTCGAATTCGAATTGCTTCTTTTCGGTGTCGGGCAATTCTATTTTCGTAAATAGTTTGTCTTCCTTTTCCCTTAAAGCATCTACGAAACGGAATTCTTTCTCCGAAATCTTTTGAAAAAATCCGACACCAGGCACGGATAACGTTTCACCTATTTTTAACTTTTCGGCGAGTTTCCCGAGAAAAACGGCATACGCCGCTTCCGCGAATTTTTTATCCGCGCCGAATATTTCGGCTATTCGTTCCGACAATTTATTTTGTTCCATACTCACCTTCGCTTATTTCCAAAAATACTCAATTCCGACGAGAACATCGAACGGCACGGTCTTGTATTCGGGGAAATAATAATTATTTCTGTTAAGAATATTATTAACGTCAAGCGTAATTTTCAAATTACTCGAAACTTTATAATCGGCGCCGACAAAGAGATTGGCAAAAGGTTCGATGCGTCGCGCATTCGCGATATCGGCGTAAAAATGAGAAAAATATTCCGCTCCGAGTGTTACGGAAAATCGGTTTCCGATAATGAAATTGTAATTAGCCGCCGCATAAATGCCGGGCGAATACGGCGCGACGTTTCCGTCGGGCAATCTTGTGTTTTGAAATTTCGTCTTTACGCTGAAATAACCGAAGCGGGAATAAAGTAAATCCGCGTTGAACAGCAAAGCGGTGTTAGTGACGTCGTCGAGCGTCCGCACTCGAAAAATCCCTCTTCTTGCGCTGTCGTCGAAATATGAAAATCCGTCCGTAACGGAGTAAAACGCTTCGAGTTTCATAAATATGAAATCGTAATAATTAAACCTCGCCGCGAGCGTAACTCTGTTGCTTTCGCGTCGGAAAACGTTCACGAAATCGTCGGCGTCGTAATACGGATTTGCAAATGCGTAATCGTAATTTGTTTTCAGATTCGCTTCTCCGTCGATTTGCGCCGAAAGTATGAAATATTTTCCGAGTTCGTATCTGATACCGAGAGAAGGATAAAAGAAATTTTCGCTTTCGAGCGTCGCAAAACTGCCGCCGAAATTCACGTAAGCGTCTTCCCCGATTTTAAATTCCGCCTCCGCATTCGCGGAATAGTAATTTTGCTTTTCATATATCGGCTCAATCAAAGTTTGAAGCAGAAAATTCGCGTTTGCTTTTACCAAAAACGGGGAGATTCGATATTCGAACATTCCGCTTCCGCCGAAACAATTTTCGGTGAAATTCTCTTTGAGCAATCTGACTTCGCGTCCGGAAAGATTAAGCGCGATTTTGTATTTGTCGGAACTAAATCTCTCGAATTTAGCCTTGCCGTTGTAGAAAACGGATTTCCGTTGAATTTGCGGATTGTCCGACATCCAAAATTTTCCGTCGTAATATTTTCCGTAACCGTCCACGCCGAATAGCGAAAACGTTTCGTCGCTCGGGGAATTTTCAAGAAAATATTTTGCGGAAAAACCGCCGCCGCCCGTGATTTTATCGGAATAAGGTTCGTAATCCTTTATCGCACGTCCGGAACCGCTTAGCGTAACCAAAAAATTATCGTTTGCGTAGGAAACGAACGCTTCGCCCGCGGGCATTGTGTTCATTCCCGCCGCCGCTTTTATTCTTCCGGAATAACCCGTTTTACGATTAAACGGATGCGTTATTATCGTGTCTTTTTTCGCAATAAACGTAACGTCGAAATCTTCGGGTTTGAATTTATGTTTGAAATAACTTTCCGACAGCGGTTTTACGAATTCCGGCTTCGTTTTTTCTATTTTGGGAAGAGAAACTTTTTTCACGCCTTTAATTACGAACTCGGGCAAATCGACGCCCTGCGCGTAAAGGTTCGCCGAGGACAAAAAGACCGACAAAAGAATTATGACAAATTTTCTCATCTCAGACCTCGCAATTTTTTCCGCGCTTCTCTGCCGTATGTGTCTCCTCGATGTTTAGAATAAACTTCGCGCCAAATCTTTTTGGCTTTCCCGTAATTTCCGAGTTTCGCGTAACAATCGCCGATGCGCAACTTCGCTTTCACTTTCCATTCGGGATATTTGTCGAAAACGTTAACGACACGCACGAACGCCGAAATCGCTTCGGAATATTTTTTTTGTAAATAAAGCGTTTCGCCGTACATGTATTGCGCTTGCGCCCCCGTATCGTCGGAACGCTCTTTACCGACAAAGGAGAAAATATCTTCCGCCGCCTTGTAATTGCCTCTCGCAAGTTCGAAAGCGGCAAGTTCCAATCTTCCTTTCACCGCAAAAATCGTTTCGGGATATTCCGTCGTCAGTTCGTTGAAAGTTTTATAAACGTCTTCGATTTTACCGAGTTCGATTAAAGCCAACCCTTTTCGATAAAGCAATTCCGCTTTCTTTTCGGTCGCTTCGGTGCTTGAATAGACTTTGTCGTAAATCTCCACCGCTTTGGCGTATTCGTTTCGGTTCGAATAAATTTTGCCGAGTTCCAAAGCCGCCGAAATTGCGCTTGCGGAGTTCGCATATTCGTTAACGACGTATTCGAAATAATAGCGCGCTTCTTCCGTACGATTGAGATTAAGCGCCGATTTTCCAATCCAATAATACGCTTCGGGAACAAGCAAACTTGACGGGTATGTTGCGATAAATTCCTTGTAGGCGAGAATTGCTTTGTCGTACCTTCCCGCGCCGTAATAAATTTCCCCTTTTTTAATGAAAATCTTTTCGCCGTATTTCGAATACGGATTTCGGATAACGTATTCGTCGATTATCTTCGCCGCCTTATCGGGATTTCCCGCCGCAATGTAAGCGTATTGAATGCCGTTGACCGCATCGAGAACATATTCCGTTTTCGGATAATTATCCAACAACCGTTTATAATAAAATACCGCTTGCGTGTAATTTCTGACGTTGTAATAAGCGTCACCGAGAGAAGAATAAATAACCGGACGCAAATCCGTTTGCGGATATTTTTTCAGAACAAGTTTGTATTGTTCGACCGCTTTTCGATAATTGCCCGATTTGAAGTAAATCCAACCGATTAAATATTGCGCGTCGTCGGCATAGGCTGAATTCGGAAAACGCTTTTGCAATCGAGTAAGAATAGTAACCGCGTCCGAATTGCGTTTCAGGTTAACAAGCGTTTTTCCGTATTGGAAATACGCGAAATCGTTCATTCCCGCGCGATTTTTCAGATACGCGTATTCGTAAATTTCCACGGCTCGCCCGAAATTTTTCGTGCCGTAGTAACTATCCGCGAGCCTTAACTTCGCTTCGAGAGCGTATTTAGAATTCGGGAATTTTTCCAGAAACTCTTCGAAAAAATACGCCGCGTCGGGATAATTTTTTAAATTGAAATAAGAATACGCTTTGCCGAAAAGTCCGAGTTCGGCGAATTTCCCCTCTTTCGCCTTAATCTTTTTGTAATGTTCGAGCGCGGAATAATAGTCGCCGAGTTCGAAATGCGTTTCCGCCAAAAAGAAATGCACTTTGTCCGCTTCGAAGTTCTTATCCGAAAGATACAAATCCGAAAGCGTTTTCCTTGCGAGAGAATATTCGCCCGAATAATAGTATGTAGCGCCCAAACCGAGTTTCCCGCCTTTTACGGTTTTCTCATCGGCGCCTTTTGTTTTCATAGCGGATTTAAACATTATCTCCGCCTTGTCGAGATTTTTTTTCTCAAGATAAATTTCGCCGAGCAAAACGTACGCCTTGGCAAGCGGCTTTCCGTCAATCTTGTTTATCGCTTGAAGCAAATATTCTTCGGCTTGCGCCTTGTCGCCTTCTTCGTAAATCAACAAACCGAGATTGAAATTCGCCATTCCGTACAACTTCGATTCGGGATACAACTGCATAAATCTCTTGAAAATCAGTTTCGCGAGTTCGGTTTCGCCGTTGTACCTTTTGGCTTCTCCCGCCCAATAAAGAGATTGTTCCGCCACCTCACCTTCGGCGAGTTTTGCAAGAAAGTTAAAAATACGGTACGCTTCGTCGTACATTCCGCTTTGAAAATTTATCCACGCCTGATTAAAGCGAATGCGGTTCGCCTCCTTTTCGTCGGGGAAAGTTTTAAGCAATTCGCGGTAAATTTTCAGCGCTTTGTCGTATTCTTTCAATCGGAAATAAGAATTGGCGATATAATAATTCGCTTCGAGTTGTTTTTCTTTGTCGAGTTTTTTTATTCTTGGCTCCGAAAGTTCCAGAATAGCATTGTCGTATTCGCCGAGTTTAAAGTAGGCTTCACCGATTTTCAATTGCGCATGCGGCGCGAGTTTCGAATCGGAATGGTAAGAAAGCAATTCGTCGTAATATGAAATCGCTTCCGAATAATTGCCGTTTTTGTCGTAAAGTTCCGCCAACGCGTAAATCGATTCGACGTAAAACTTGTTCGTAAAACTCATTGAAATGGCGTCGTTGAAATAAGTTTCGGCGTCTTCGAAGAAATCCATTTTAGCGGCGCTTTCGCCCGCCCAGAAGAGAGCCGAGCCGTAAAATTGTTCGTAAGGATATTCGGTTATCAGTTTTTTGAAATTAATAAGAGCCGACGCGTAATCGCCGTGCTCAAAATACAATTTACCCAAATCGTACAAGGCATATTGACGTAACGACGACGCTTTGTAGTCATTCACTAACTTTTCATAATTATAAACCGCACCGTAAAATTTTCCGAGTTCCGTGTAACATTTCGCTTTGTAATAAATAATTTCCGGATAATATTTATCTTCCTTCGAAGATTCTCTTTCGAGTTTTTCCAAATTTTCAAGCGCTTCGGTGAAATGTCGTGCGGAAAAAAACTCCAACGCTGAAGAAAGAAGTCGGGGTTTCTCCTGCGCGTAACTTAGCCCGAAAATAAATATCGAAATGAAAACAAAAAGAAAAAATTTCCTCATTTCAGAACCGCAAAATAAATTAACCAAAACAAAATCACGGAAATCGCAATGGAAATCAAATTCACAGCGTCGTTATTCAACCATTTGACACCTGAATAATATTCCGTCGGAACGCCGCAATGCACGCTTTTTTCCGTCAATTTACCGCAAACCGTACATCTGTTTTTTCTTTGCAACAATGCGCCGAGCAAACTGTCCACAGCCATTCCGAGAAATCCGAAAGCCACAACCAGAACCAACGCTTCCCATGAATCCGCGCCGACCCAGTACAAGCCCGACAAAGCCACGAAAAACGCTCCGAGAAGAGAGCCGAAACTGCCGAGAATACTAACTCCTCCCGACAAACCCTGTTCAACTTCTCTGAAGTTAATTAGTGAAACGGTTTTTTGCACCGCCAAATTTCCTATTTCCGTTCCCCAAGTATCAGCCGCGGCGGCGGCTAAAGCCGTTAAATACAAGAGATAACAAAACTCCGAACCGCGATAATAATACATCAACATCAGAACGGTGGGAATTGCGCCGTTCGCAAGAACTTGAAAAGCATCTCTGACGGAACTTTTTTCGAAAGCGTCGGTTTCTATTTTCTTCAATTTTGAAAGAAAACTTGAAAAGAAAAAGAAAACAAGCAACGGCACAGCCCATTGGAAACCGCCCAAGCCGAAGATAATCAAACCCATAACGGAAGCGGCTATTAACCCGTCCGACGCTAAAAATTTCGCTTTCGCCGAAATCGCTATCACACCGCCGACAAGCAACAACGCCACGGCAAGTTGTTCCGCGGAAATGTCTCTGCCCGAATAAAAGAAAATGTAAAATAATATAGACGAGAAAAGCGGAATTAAAAGATTATCCAGTCCTTTGTGAGAAAGCGCTTCTATGAAAGTAATAATTACCGTAAAATAAATTGCGAAAACCGCTTCTTCCCAGAGAGAATATTCAACCAAAAATTTTGCGGAAAGAGTAAAAACGTAAAATCCCACAATGAAAAAGAGTAAAGTAAAAATACCGAAAACAAGCGACCCCGAAAGTGTTTTGGAACTCCCGCCGAGTTTGTACGGTTTGTAAGGGAAATTTTCGCCTATCAGCGCGGCAAATCCGTCGGAGAAAGCCAAGATTAACATGGACAAAAGAGCGATTTCCCTGTAACGGTTAAAGAAAATAACCAACAGCAAATAAGAAACGGGAACGAGAAAAATGCCGTAGTTTTTATTCGAACTTCCTTCGTTTTCGAACAAACCCTTTTTAACCATCATGTAATTGCCGCCTAAAATCAGAAGTCCGAGCGCAAACAAATAATTTTGGTTCTCAATCAAAATAAAACTGTACGCGGCAACCGAAATCGCGGTAACGTGCAAAAATTTTCTTGGAATTGAATTGGGGAGAAAAGTGAAAAATTTTTTCATGCCCCACGAAATCAAAATTAAGACATTAATTAAAAGCAATAACAATACTATTTTGGTTAAATCGCTCAGTGCCGTCACCTTTTTCGTTCAACAATTATTAAAAATTTAATCGCAAGTTAAATAATTTGTTAAAAAAATAATGTTAATAAAAATGTTTTTTCAAAACAAATTTTTCACACAAAATTTTGAACCTTCGAAATGTAAAGGACTTTTGGAAAAACAAAATTTTTCCGTTAGTTTAAAGTATAACATTTACAAATATGGAGGTATAATGAAAAAACTAATTACAATTTTTGCCGTGACGTTTCTTTTTATCTCTTCTAACTCTTTCGCGCAATTTTCCGTCGGCGGCGGAATGGGTGCAACGTTCTTCTTGAACGATGACGTCACAAAATCAATTTCCGAAGGCGGATACGGATTGGGTACTGAATTTCATTACGGCGCAAAATTACGTTTCGGAATTCCGCTTACTCCTTTTTCCATCGTAGGAGGCGCTTATTGGACAAATATGAAAAGCGACGGAACGTATGAAGGGTATTCCGTTGAATACGACCAAACAATGTTCGTCTTTTCCGGCGGCGCGGAAATGACCTTGATGCCCGGACCGATTAAACCGTTTATCGCCGCGGATTTACTTTATACGAAAATAAACGACGGCGAACTTACCGTCAGCGGAGGCGGAACTTCCACGACATCAACCGTCGAAGGAGACACAAGAACAGGTTTGGGTTTCGGCGCGGGCGTTAAATTCACCCTCTTGCCGATTATCGATGTGGAACTTGTGGCGAAATACAATATGCACAATCTTTGGGGTAAAGAAGACGACGAAGATTCTTTCAACACTTACACGATTACGGCCAACATTTTGTTCTGATTTGTCAAAAGCCGTTTCGTCGAAATGCGAAGCGGCTTTTTTTACTTAAACATTTTTCGGGGGAGAAAATGTTTTCGAAAGTTTTATCCGCAACCACACTGGGAATTGACGCTTACCTCGTTGAAGTCGAAACACATTACGAAAAAAACATTCCGTCGTTTACGGTCGTCGGGTTACCCGATAACGCGGTGAAAGAAAGCCGCGAACGTGTCAACGCCGCCATTCGAAATTCAGGCTACCCTTTCCCGCGTAAAAGAATTACAGTGAATCTTGCGCCTGCGGACATAAAAAAAGAAGGCAGTTCGTTCGATTTACCCATAGCCGTCAGTTTGCTCGCCGCCGCGGGATATGTAAATCCGCGCGCGCTGAAAGAAACGATTCTGCTCGGTGAACTCGCTTTGGACGGAACTTTGCGCGACATAAAAGGCGCATTGTCGATTTCCGCGTTTGCGCGAACAATCGGAATAAAGAAAATAATACTGCCCGAACATTCGGCTAAGGAGGCGGCGATTGTGGACGAAACCGAAGTTTACGCCGTAAAGTCCTTACGCGAAGCCGTTTCGCTGTTGAACGGTGAAATATCCGTTACTCCGACCGAAGTTGACAAATCGGCGATATTCGATAAAATCAACCGTTATTCTCTCGATTTCTCTGACGTAAAAGGACAGGAAACCGTAAAACGCGCGCTCGAAGTTGCCGCGGCGGGAGGACACAATGTTTTAATGATTGGGCCGCCCGGTTCGGGAAAAACGATGCTCGCAAAAAGACTTCCGACGATTTTACCTCCGCTGACTTTCGAAGAAGCGTTGGAAACGACCAAAATTTATTCGGTTGCGGGAATGCTCGATAAGAAAATAGGATTAATAACCGAAAGACAGTTCAGAAATCCGCACCACACGGTTTCGGATGCCGCGTTAATCGGCGGCGGCTCGTACCCGCGTCCCGGCGAAGTTTCCTTTGCGCACCACGGCGTTTTATTCTTGGACGAACTTCCCGAATTCAAGAAAAACGTTCTTGAAGTTTTGCGTCAACCCATGGAAGACAGAAAAGTGACAATCAGTCGCTCGAAAATTTCGGTGGAATTTCCCGCCAATTTTATGCTTGCCGCGGCAATGAATCCTTGTCCGTGCGGATATTTAACCGACCCGAACCACGAATGTACTTGTTCGATTAACGCCATTCAAAAATATCTCGGTAAAATCTCGGGACCGCTCGCGGACAGAATAGATATTCAAATCGAAACACCCGCAATAAAATACAAGGATTTGGATACCGAAACGCGCGGAGAAACTTCCGCCGAAATTCGCGGACGTGTAATCGCCGCGCGGAAAATTCAAACCGAACGTTTTGCCGACAAGCCGAATATTCATAAAAACGCGGATATGGGACGACGGGAAATCGAAAAATATTGCAAACTATCCGACGACGGGAAAGCGATGTTGAAAAACGCAATGGAAAAACTCGGACTTTCGGCTCGCGCTTACGACAGAATTCTGAAAGTGTCAAGAACAATCGCCGATTTGGAAGGTGCGGAAAACATATCCGCGCATCATGTCGCCGAAGCAATTCAATACAGAACTCTCGACAGAGATTTTTGGCACAGATAACGTTTAGAAATCACGCCGAATTCGAAAGTGTGAGTTAAATCAAAAACGCGCCGCGCTGTGCCGAAAATCACACCGTCGCCACCTCCGTATTCATATATTGCGGTCAAAAGGTGGAGGAAACATGAGAAGTTTAACGACTAACATTAAAAGCGGTTCTTCGAAAAGAAAAACAACCGCGCTATATTCGCAAAAAATCAAAGCGCTGTTGCTCGAACCCATTAGTTCCGGTTTTTTCGGATTTGCACTATTCTTTACGATTTTACTTATCACGAAATTACTCGCTTCTTATTTCGGAACAATGCCGAATTTCAACGTGGATATCAACGACGTCATTCTTTCTTCGATAGGTTTTGTCCTGATGGCGTTAATCAAATTTCTTGAAAATATTAACGAACGAAACCAATAAATATGCAGCCCCGAACAAACATCCAACGCCTTCGATAATGAAATGATTTTATCGAAGGCTTTTATTTGTTAATCCGCAGTTATTCCTCAAAATTACGCAAGAATTATATTTGTTCACAATACAAGCGTGACGAGTTTCTCAATTCTAAATTACAAATTCTAAATTCCAAATGTTTGATAGCGTTCAGCGTCGAGCGGGGAGCGAACAGCAGTGAATAGTGAACAGTTAACAATGAACAGTGAACAATTCCCCCTATGCCGTCCGTCATTGCTTTGTTGTCTAACACCGTTTGTCTGCGATCCCGCTAAATACTGTCTGTCTTAGCGAGTCCCGCCTTGGCGGGACGAAGCAAACTACCGGATTGTCGGCAAAAGATTATTCGGCGCAGCGATACTACAGATTGCTTCGTCGTCCTCCCGCCTTTGGCGGGAGGTCTTCTCGCAAAGACCGAAAATTTCACGTCATTGCGAACCCGCCAACGGCGGGTGAAGCAATCTATCGAATTGTGAGCAAAAGACTATTCGGCGCAGTGATACTACAGATTGCTTCGTCAACCCGCCAGAGGCGGGTTTCCTCGCAACGACTGTGTTTATTTTGGTTAGCGCACGGTGTGACAGATTCCTTCGTCCCGCCTTTTGCGGGACTCGGAATGACTATGTTTATTTGGGCTTAGTCCTTGCCGATTTCCTCTGCGCGTTCTCGCAAGGACAGCAAAATTTTAATCCGTGAAAATCCTATGAAATCCGTGTCGTCCGTGTTCTATCTGTTTCTATATTCTAACTCCTTGCTCCTAACTCCTAATTCAACCATTCATTCATCATTCAACATTCATAATTAATAATTCAATCAATTTATCGGTTATCCCTATTTTTCTCTCTTTCCTCAATTAACTTTTCCCTTATTTTTCTTATATTTTAAGATTAATTTTATTTGCATTCTATCATTCTATGAGTTACAGAGAACAGAAAAAATATTTCGAAGCGTTGGCGCGATACGAAAGGAAGTTCGAGCCGAAAGAACGCGAAGATTACAAAATGCTTTTGAAACGTCACAAAGACGACGAAGATTTGGAC
>CAYZMW010000067.1:0-10295 GCA_964479645.1 uncultured Melioribacter sp.
GGGATATTCGGGATATTTCTTGATAGTGCAGGATTTTATTAATGCCGCAAAGAAGCGGGGAATTCCCGTAGGTCCCGGACGAGGTAGCGCTGCTGGTAGCTTGGTAGCCTATGCGCTCGGAATTACAAATGTTAATCCGCTCGATTTCGATTTACTTTTCGAACGTTTTCTTAATCCCGAAAGGAAATCGATGCCCGATATTGACGTGGATTTTGCGGACGACCAACGCGAAAAAGTAATCGAATACGTTAAAGAAAAATACGGCAACAATGCGGTTTGCCAAATTGTAACGTTCAATACGCTTTCTTCGCGCGCCGTCTTGAAAGACGTCGGGCGCGTGCTCGGCTTTTCCGTTTCGGAAGTGGAGAAAATCACAAAACACATTCCGTCGAAGTTCGGTAAGGTTTACACAATCGAAAAAGCGTTGGACGAAGTGCCCGATTTGAAATGGGTGAAAAACGCGGAAGACCCGCGCTTGAAGGAGTTAATCGAATATTCGAAAGTGCTTGAAGGAATGAACCGAAATCTTTCGAAGCACGCGGCTGGCGTCGTCATTGCGCCGGAAGACGTAAGCAATTTCGTTCCGCTTGCCGTCGTAGGTTCGGAAAAGGACGTTGTCACGCAATACAACATGAAGGAAATTGAAGATTACGGTTTGCTTAAAATGGACTTCCTCGGGCTTCGCACGCTTACGATTATTCGCGATACGCTCGAATTGGTGAAGCAAACGCGCGGCGAAGATGTGGATATCGACGCCATTCCGCTCGACGACAAGGAAACGTTCGAACTTTTCGGACGCGGACAAACCACCGCCGTGTTCCAGTTTGAATCCGCGCCGATGCGCGAATACCTGAAAAAACTGAAACCTTCGCGCTTGGAAGATTTGGTTGCGATGAACGCGCTTTATCGTCCGGGACCTATGGAATATATCGATTCGTTTATCAGAAGAAAACACGGTAGAGAAAAAATCACTTATCTTCATCCTTCGCTCGAACCGATTTTGAAAACGACTTACGGAATTATTGTTTATCAAGAGCAAGTAATTCAAATTGCTAATAAAATTGCGGGAATGAGCCTCGCGGAAGCGGACATTTTGCGCCGCGCAATGGGTAAGAAAAATCTCGAAGAAATGGCGCGCCAAAAGGTGAAATTTATAGAGGGCGCGGCGAAGCAAGGTGTAAAAAAAGAGATTGCGGAAAAGATATTCGCGGACATTGACAAATTCGCAAATTACGGATTTAATAAGAGTCACGCGGTCGCTTACAGTTTGGTGGCGTATCAAACGGCTTATCTGAAAGCGCATTATTTGCCCGAATTTCTTGCGGCGAACATGTCGAACGAATTCAAGAACACCGAAAAGGTTACCAATTTTCTCGAAGATTGTCGCAAACTGAACGTGGAAGTCGCTCCGCCGAGCGTAAATCATCCTTCCGTGAATTTCAACGTTGTAAACGGTAAAATTATTTTCGGAATGAAAGCGATAAAAAACGTCGGTGAAAAAGCGGTTCGCGAACTTGTGCGAGCGAGGGAAAAGCACGGTAAAAATTTCGAAACGATTTTCGAACTTTGTTCCGTTGTAGATACGCACGTGGTAAACAAGCGCGTTTTGGAAGGACTTGTGGAAGCGGGAGCGCTCGACGAATTGAAAGGGACGCGCGCTCAAAATTTTTACAGTATTGAGAAAGCGCTGGAATTCGGGCAATTTTATAAGGAATTCAAAGAAAACATGGGCGGGGGACTCTTCGGGGAAAGCGAAGAATTCAATCAAATCAAAGAACCCGACCTTGAAGACGTTGAGCCTTGGCCTCGCGACGTGGAACTCGAGAAAGAACGGGAAAAACTCGGCTTTTATCTTACGGGTCATCCGCTGATTAATTACGAGCGCGAATTTTACGCTTTCTCGACGGTGCATCTCGGCGACCCGACGACCTTCAAAGAGGATGCGGAAAACGTACGCGTTTGCGTTGTGGTTACGGATTTGCGAACGAAAATAGACCGTTCGGGCAGAGAAATGGCTTTCATGAAATTCGACGATTTGACGGGTTCTTGCGATGCAATTATGTTCGGACGAGATTTTGAAAAATATAAAAATCTTATTTCAAAAGGGGCGCGACTGCTTGCAAAGGGCAAAGTGGAAAGTAGCGGCGACAGTATTAAACTTCAAGTTAGCGAAGTGCTTCCGCTTGAACAAGTGAAAAAGGAATTGACAAAAACGGTTATTCTTAAACTCAACACAATAGAGCACGATGAAAATACGATTGAACGATTGCTTCCCGTTTTCGAAAAGCACAAAGGGAAAGTGTCGGTGAGGATTTTTCTCGAAAACGGAAATAATTCGCGGCGTCAATTCGTTACGGGATTTTCGGTCAACGTTTCGGACGAATTCATCGACGAAATAGAGGAATTACTCGGTTCGAACACCGTGCTTTTCGGCTTGAATTAAAAGGATTAAATTAATTATGAAAATGAAAAAGGCGGCACAAAGCCGCCTTTTTTGCACGTCGGAAGTATGGGGTTTACTTCGCTATTTCAACAGAATCATTTTTTTAGTTTGCACGAAATTGCCGGCTTTAAAGCGGTAGAAATAAATTCCGCTCGCAACTTTTTCTCCCGTGGAATTTTTCCCGTTCCACCTTACGCTGTAAACTCCGGCTTCTTTTACGTCGTTAACTAAAGTTGTGACTTGTTGTCCGAGCAAATTATAAACTTTAAGCGAAACTTTCGTCGCTCTCGGAACTGCGTATTTTATTGTTGTCTCGGGATTAAACGGATTCGGATAATTTTGATATAACGTAAACTTGCTCGGAATTTCTTCGTCTTCAACTCCGGTGGGATTGAGCGTAATTACGGGTCCTTCGGTGAAGTTAACGCCGTCCAACGAATAACGCGTATGAATTACGGGGTGCTCTTTTCCGTCGGAATAGTTGAAAGTAATCTTTCCGAGTTCGAATGTTCCTTCCAAATCGGTCGGCGCATTGTAAACGAAAGTCGCCGAGCCGGGCGTAAGTTCAGTGGCGTGCACGTAATCGCCCGTTCCGATTTGTACCGAAGAAAAATTGTTGTAATCAACCGCGTTCGAATCGAATTCGAATACGATTGTAATCCCGTTAAAATTCGCAACGTCCTCTGCAACCAGATCCACCGTCGCCTCGTTGTTTTCGGTGTCGTAAGTTACGCTTGCGGGGACGTATCCGCCCGCGGGTTCCGCACCGCCGTCACCGAAGGGGAAACATCCGTTATCAAGAAAACTCAATAACTTGGAGGCGTCGTTGCAATTTATAACATTGGTCGAATCAACGTCCCCGTTGATGAACGCTTGACCTTGCAGTTCGAAAGGACCGCCGTAAACGTAATGGTGAATTACTTTCAAATAATCGGTCATATCCACCATATCGTCAAGGCTTGCATCTCCCACGCCCGCGTTGCCTGTTCCGCTACTTGTCCAATTTATGATACCCAAATCTTCGTGAGTAAGTTCGGTTCCGAAACCGGAATTGAAATCCGTACAGTAAACGGCGGAAATTCCTTCTCCCAAACCTGCGAGGTTCTCACTTATGCCGAACATCAGATTAAACATGGTTCCGCTTTCGGTAATCGGTTCTTCGGCAATTGCGGTAAATTCTATTCTTCCGGGACTTACTTCTTCGAGATGAACAACACAACCCGAAAAAGTTTCGCCGAGAGCGTAATCGATAAATTCGAGTTCCGAATTGTTGAACAAAATAGTCCCCGAAAGTCTGTTAAATTCAAATTCGCCGTCGCCGACCAAATTGCAAGCGATTGTCGTTTCACCTCCTGTATATCCCGAATTATCGGTAATGATAATCGCCGCGTCACCGTTAGATTGCGAGCCGTTAACGGTTCTGCTCAATCCCGCTTGAGTAGCGAACCAAACGTTTTGACCGTCGAATGCAAAATCCTCGATAATCGACGGCGCATTGGTTTGGCTTACGCTTGAATATTGTTTGAAATTTTCGCCGTCGTAAACGTAAAGTCCTTCCGACCAATTCGCGATGAAAAATTTATCGTCGCCATAAAAAATATTCATAACGGGTTGCGTGCTTATAAACGGCGTGTAGTTCGTCCATACTTCGTTTTCAACGTCGTAACCGCAAAGGCCGCTGTAAAACGTACCAACGAGGATTTCTCCGTTGCCGTATTCCACGGCGCGAATGTAATTGCCGTTAATTCCCGAATTCGTGTCCGTGAACACTTCCCAAGTGCCGTCTGCGAATTTGTGAGCGAGTCCGTAATCGGTTGCGACCCAAACGCCGTTTTGTTCGTCAACCGTAACGTCGTAACAAACGCCTGGCGGTAAATCGGAATTTTGCGAATTGTAATTCGTAAATTCACCCGTATTGATATTAAACAGACTTACGCCTGCATCGTGCGCTATTACGAGGAACGCCCCGCTTTCACTTTCCATAAAATCGAACGCATAGACATGAGAACCCGTAAACGAAGAATTCGTGGAATTAAAATATTGTAGGTCGTCAATCGAGCCTGCGGCGAAACCGTCGGTTTGAAATCCGACGGCCATTTTCGGCACGCCTTCTTCTTCTCCGCCGATAATTGCGGTAATATTTTGATTGTCGAGGGGAACTTCTTCGAATTCTTCGGTATTTTTATCGAACGCATACACGCCCGAATTCGCCGTTCCGAAGTAAACCATATCGGAGATGCAGGTAACCGCTGTCAGATAATTATCGGGAATGGAAGAATTTGTTGTCGAGTACATGTAAAAATCGTAATCGTTTCCGGGCAATGCCGAAGTTGACCAATAAACCGTAGCCGTTACGGTAAGGCAAGTAATCAGTTCGTCGTTCGTAATTAGCGTTTGTGCATTGTCATACACATAGCGAGAACCAGGAGGAAGAGCCGCTTCCATCGTCGTAACCGTGATTTCGGCGCTTTCGGGTTCTGTTGCGTCGTCGTATTGCACCGCCACAACGAGTTCGCCGTTTGCATCCGTAACGCCTTGGTCGGGAACTACGGTACCCGCCGTCGTGCTTATTTCAACTTCAACTCCGGGCATCGGTTCGCCGTCGGAATTTTTCGCGACGATTTTCACCATTGCCGTTTGTCCTGCCGTAACAACCTGACTTGCGGGGACCGCGTAAAAAGTTTTTAATGGAATCGGATTTTGATCCGTCGCGTCTTCTATTATTTGCAACGCTCTTTCGCGTATCGATTCTTTCGTAATTGTTTCGGCGTCGAGCCCGTCCGAAAAGTGCCAAATAGCGGCTTGAACCGCCGCGGCTTCGTAACGCTCTTTATTCAATTGTCCGTTTTGTCCCGTATAAGGAACGCGCGGGTAATAGTTTCTGATAATATATGCAATCGGTCCCGTTATCGCGCCGTCGTAAGCGTACGGTTTGTTCCAACGCAGATAATGAGTGAAATCGATACAGTAATAAGTCGTGCTGTGGTTGTTAACTTCGCCGAGGAACGTACCCGCCCAAACACTGTGGTGTCCGAAAAACGGTTCACTTAACCTAATGGTATAACCTCGTAAAGTGGTTCGCATTGTTACGTAGCATTCGCTGGTTACGTCGGAAGGCGTATAATCCACAGTGCCTTGGAACCAACTGTAATTAACTTGTCCTTCGCCTTCAAAATCGTGGACAATCAGATTTCCGTTTAATTGCCCGCTTACAAAATTAACGTAAGCGAAGGGGGCGAGAATACTTCCTTTGACCGCAATACCCGAAAGAATAATTGAATCGGCTTCGTAAAAATTGTAAACGACATGCGTTTGATTTACGCCGACGACGTCGTTATCGCCGCTCCAATCAATTACGCTTCCGCTAATATTGACAAGTACGGTCGAACCCTCGGGAGCGTTTACGGAAAAGCCTGTAGCCGACGATAAATTTTCACCGTCAACTTCGAAAATATTCAGTGAAGGATTTGAGCCGACCAAAGTGATTGTTCCGTTATCATTTTCGGTACTTCCGTTTGCCACAAGACTTTTCCATTGAACCGAAATATCGGCGACTTGCAGACCGATATTCGAGAAACTTACGGGAGAACCCTGGAAAACCGTTCCCTCGCCGTCTGCAATCAAATTGTCGCTTACATCCGCAAATTCGCCGTAAACCACGTTTCCGTAATAAACTCTTCCGCCGTAATACCATAATGAATCGCCCACGACAAGCGTGTTCTCCGAACCTTGCGAGTTCGGGAGCTGGTCGCCTATCGAATAATTTGTAAAATGCGCGTTTCCGCCTACGGCAACACGTCCTTGAATGTCGGCGGAGGTAGCCGTGGCATTTCCGATGACAAACAAATTATAATTTCCCGCTTCGCCCAAATCGGTATAAGTCGTATCTTGAGCGAAAACCGAGAAACTTGTTACGAAAAATGCCAGAAAAAAGGGTAAAAACTTTTTCATACCCACCTCTTTTTGTAACAAATAAAAATTGATTTTATGTATTTTAAATTATCGAAAAATTTTGAATTTTCTTTAGGAAAAAAATGGACAACGTGACTAATTATAATATAGGATTTATCGGAACCGGTCTGCTCGGTTTTCCGATGGCGGAAACGCTTTTGAAAGCGGGATATTCTCTTTCGGTTTATAACAGGACAAAAGAAAAGGCGGAACCTCTTGTTGAATTCGGAGCGCGTGTATGCGACACTCCGAACGAAGTTATTTCCGACGCGGAAGTTATTATTACGATGCTGACGACTTACGACGCCAATCTCGACACACTCCGTCCCGAAACCACGGATTTTACGGGAAAAACCGTAATTCAAATGGGAACGATAAAAGTGGAAGAAAGCGTGGATTTGAAAAACAAAATCGAAGCGCAGGGCGGTGAATATCTCGAAGCGCCGGTTCTCGGAAGTATTCCTAACGTGAAAAATAAAACCGTCTTTACATTTGTCGGCGGGAAAAAAGAATCCTACGAAAAGTGGAAGTTTTTGTTCGAAAATTTTGGACCGAAAGTGATTTATTTCGGCGAAACGGGCAAAGCCGCCGCGGTGAAGTTGGCTTTCAATCAACTGATTGCGACGCTTACGGCGGCGTTTTCAATGTCGCTCGGATTTATTCTAGAAAATGAAATTGACGTTGACCTTTTTATGGAGACCCTTCGCGAAAGCGCTCTTTACGCGCCTACTTTCGACAAAAAATTGCCGAGAATGTTGAAGCGAAATTTTGAAAATCCCAATTTCCCCGTAAAACATTTGCTCAAAGACGTGCATTTGATTTACGAAGATTTCGCGAAAAAATATATCGATACTGAAATTCTTGATGCGCTGAAATATATTTTACGCGAAACTTTGCGTTTGGGCGACGCCGACTCCGATTATTCGGCGATTTACAACGCCATTCACAAAAGGAACTAATTAGACGAAAATTTTTATAACGCCAGTTACTTAAATTTTTTACGGGAGACGATTTTATGCCTACGTACGAATACAAATGTTTGAGTTGCGGACACAGATTCGAAGTGTTTCAGAAAATGACTGACGAGCCGATTAAAACTTGTCCCGAATGCGGCGGCGAAGTGAAAAAACTTATCGGTGCGGGTGCCGGACTTATTTTCAAAGGTTCGGGATTTTACATCACGGATTATAAAAATAACTCGAGTTCTTCATCGAAGCCGAAGACAAACGGAAACAAAACGGAAAAACCGACGAAAAACGATACGGCGACAAACAATAAGAGCGCCGCACAAAAGAACGAAACGAAAACGATAACTAAAAAGGGAAGCGAATAATGGCGGAACTCGGATTGGCGCTCGGCGGAGGCGGGGCGCGCGGTTTGGCGCACATAGGCGTTCTTAAAGTTCTCGAAAAGGAAAAAATCGATATTCACGCAATCACAGGGTGTAGCATGGGCGCGGTCATCGGCTCGCTTTACACATATTACGGAAGCGCGGAAAAAGTGGAAGATTTGATGCTCGATTTTATTGACAAGGTCGATCTTGAAGAACTCGGAATTCCGAATAACGAAGAACAAAAAGACGCTTCTTTTTGGGATGAATTTGTAAGCGAAATGAAATTTCGTTTTCAGGTAGTTCGCTCGCTTCAAGATCTTTCCCTTATTAGCGAAGAGCACGCGACAAAGATTTTCGAATTAATTCCCGATGTGGAAATTTCTTCTTTGACACCGAAATTTTCAGCAATTGCGACCGACTTGCTTTCGGGAAACGAAATAAATATCAGAAACGGTAATTTGCGTTCCGCCGTAAAGGCGAGTTCGGCAATACCCGGTATTTTCCCGCCCGTGCGTCGCGACGGGATGTATTTTGTTGACGGAAGCGCTTCCGAAAGCGTTCCCGCCGGAAAAGTGCGAGAACTCGGCGCCGACAGAGTGCTTGCCGTGGACGTTTCGCACGAACTGAAAACCGAAGAAGAACCGAAAAACGTTCTCGAAATTTTATACAGAACCGAAGATATTTCATCTTACCATTTGTCAATGGAGCGACTGAAAGAAGCGGACTTGGTTATTTCGCCCGATGTCCACGGTTACACTTGGGCGGAATTCAAAAAGGCTAAAACGATAATAGCGGAAGGCGAGAACGCCGCGAAAGAAAATCTTAGTGAAATTCAAAGATTGATGGAAAGATACACTATTACTCTTGAACTCGAACAGTTGTTGAAAAAATTCAAGAGTTAAACGGCAACGGTTTTCGCGGAACAATTTTTTTTAACGAAAACCTTCGAATAATCAATACGGGAAGAAAATATAAAAGACAATCGAAATAAAGAATAGGAGCCACATTCCTTTGCTTACTTCTTTGATTCTTCCGCCGACTCCCATTGTTATCGGATAAAGCAAAAAGCCCGCGGTCATTCCCACGCCGAGATTGTATGTAAAACTCATAAGCGTAATTATCGTAAATCCCGGAATTGCAACGGGTAAGTCGGTGAAATCTATTCTCGAAACGGCGGACATCATTAAAAGTCCCACCACAACAAGCGCCGCGCCGTATGCGAAAGGAGGAACAATGGTAAGCACGGGCGAAAAGAAAAGCGCAACGAGGAAAAGTAGCGCGGTTATTACGGATGCGAAGCCGGAGCGCGCCCCGGCTTCAATTCCCGCCGCGGATTCAATGAAAACGCCGGCGGTTGTAGTTCCCAAAAGCGAAGCCACCACGGTGCTTAATGCGTCGGTTAACATCGGTTTTTCTATTTCGGGTAAATTTCCGTTTTCATCGAGCAATCCTGCTTTGTAAGATGCGCCGAGCAACGTTCCCATTGTATCTATCAAATCGGCGATAAAAACCGTCATTATCACGGCAAGGAAGCCCCACGTAAAAGCGCCGGCGATGTCGAGTTTCAGAAAAACGTCGTCGATACTCGGAGGCGTAGCGATTATCGATTTCGGAAGCGGCGTCGCCCCGAAAATTATTCCTAAAATGGTAACGATTGTAATTCCGATAATAATTGCCGCTTTAACTCTTTTAATCATCAGTATGCCGATGATAATAAAACTAACCGCGCCAAGGACAGACGAAACGCTCCGCATATCCCCGAGTTTCACAGGCGCGCCGGGAACCCCGAGAGTGACAATTCCCATATCGTTCAATCCGATAAAGGTTAAAAACAGCCCGATGCCCACGGCGAACGAAATCTTAATCGGTTCGGGAATATTTTCTGCAATCCAACCGCGAACTTTTGTCAGTGTAAGCAAAGTAAACAAAGTTCCGCTGATGAAAATTGCTCCGAGAGCGGTTTGCCACGAATAGCCGAGAATTTTAACGACCGTAAAAGCTATGAAAGCGTTTTCGCCCATGTAGGGAGCAATTGCAAACGGACGCTTTGCGTAAACTCCCATTACGAATGTTCCGAAAAACGCGGTTAAAATCGTTGCGACCATCGACGCTCCGAACGGCATACCCGCGGCTTCGAGAATTTTAGGATTTACCACGATTATGTATGCCATTGTAATAAATGTGGTTACGCCGCCTATAATCTCGGTTTTAAAATCTGTCCCGAGTTTTTCGAATTCAAAATATTTCGCAAGCATCCGTCATTCTCCCGTTAATTATTTTTCGGAATTTAAAATAACTTGCGAGAAGCAAATTTCAAATAATTAATTAAATACGATGACACTAATTTTTCAGTCCTTGTGAAAAGATTTCTCGCCAAAGACGGGAAAGCGACGAAGCGATCCGCCACACCGTGCGCCAACCAAAATAAAAACAGTCATTCCGAGTTCCGCCTTTGGCGGGACGAAGGAATCTGCCACGCCGAGCGCGGAAAAGTATTTTGCTGAAAAACTTACAGATTGCCGCGCGCCCACGCAAAACGTGGTCGCTCGCAATGACAGACGGTGTTCG
>CAYZMW010000068.1:0-12120 GCA_964479645.1 uncultured Melioribacter sp.
GAAATTGAACTTGCAACCGAAAGCGCGGACGAACAATTTCTTGTCCTTGCGGAAATGTTTTATCCCGTCGGTTGGAACGCGACGATTGACGGAAAAGAGACGAAAATTTATCGCGTTAATCACGTCTTGCGCGGCGTTTTCATTCCCGCGGGAAAACATAAAATCAATTTTGAATTTGCGCCGCAAAGTTATTACGCAAGCGTAACAGCCGTTTGGATAGGTGATTTAATTATGCTTGCGTTAATTTTCGTTTTCGGTTATTTTGATTTTTATAAGAAAGAGAAAATTCGATTTAAGAAAAAATCCGAAGAAAATTAATTTTAATTTGTTGACAAATTTTTTCGAAAGGAAAACGATATGAAGTTTCAAGAAAATGTTGCGGGAAGATTAGTCCCGACTGAAGTAAACGGCGAACCGCAAACGCCTTTTCTCGGCGTGGGTAAATTCAGACCAACGGGAAGAAAAGCCGCGCCGCCTATTCGCACGTGCGCGGATTATCCCGCCGACGGAAACAAAGTCGTAAAGAACTTAAAAGAGGCTCTGAAAAAAGCGGGCTTGCGCGACGGAATGACGATTTCGACGCATCACCATTTCAGAAACGGCGACGCCGTTACGAACATGCTTTTCGACACAATAAAATCAATGGGCATAAAAAATATTCGCTGGTTTCCAAGCGCGTCGTTTCCCGTTCACGCGCATTTGCTGAAATATCTCGAAGACGGAACTATTCACCACATCGAAGGCTCGATGAACGGGCCGCTCGGCAAATATTGTTCGGAAGGAAAGATGAAAGGCATGGGAGTTTTGCGTTCGCACGGCGGACGCTGGCAAGCAATTCAAGACGGCGAAGTTCATATTGACATTGCTGTAATTGCCGCGCCGACAGCCGACCCGTTCGGAAACGCAACTGGCGACAGAGGTCCAGCCGCTTGCGGTTTGCTCGGCTTCGCTCTTGCGGATTCGATTTATGCCGACAACGTCATTGTCGTTACCGATAATCTTGTGCCGTTTCCTTGCGTTCCGTGGCAAATTCAAGGCAACAATGTTGACTACGTAGTGGAAGTGGAAAGTATCGGCGACCCGAAGAAAATCGTTTCGGGAACAACGCAAGTAACGAAAAGTCCCGACCGCTTGCTTATTGCGGAGTACATCGCGCAATTTATGGAAGACGCGGGAATTATGAAAAACGGATTTTCTTTCCAAGCCGGCGCGGGCGGAATTAATCTCGCGTTTGCCGTTTATCTGAAAGAGCGAATGATACGCAAAGGCGTTAAAGCGCGTTTTATCAGAGGCGGAAGCACGAAGTATTTGGTTGAAATGCTTGAAGAAGGTTTAACAGATTTTATTTTGGACGGACAAACGTTCGATTTGGAAGGCGTGCGCTCAATGCGCGAAAATCCCAATCACGTAAATACAAGTCCGTTTACAAGTTACAATTACCACGGCAAAGGAAATTTCGCATCGATGGTTGACGCCGCGGTTCTCGGCGCGACGGAAGTTGACATTAATTTTAACGCCAACGTGGTAACGCATTCCGACGGACTTTTGTTGCACGGAATCGGCGGTTGGCAAAACGCATTGTTCGCGAAAACAACCATTCTTGCCGTGCCTTCTTTCCGCGATAGAATTCCCGTAATAGTTGACGAAGTAACAACGCTTGTCGGACCGAGCGAACTCATAGACGTGGTAATTACGGAACGCGGCGTTGCGATAAATCCGAGAAGAAAGGATTTACTGAAAGCGCTGAAAGGTTCGTCGTTGCCGATTCGTCCGATAAAAGAAATTTACGAGGAAGTTGTAGGAATTTGCGGAAAACCGCAAAAGCCGAAAGTGGATAAGTCGAAGCCCGTGGCTATAATCAAATGGGTTGACGGAACTGTCATTGACACGGTTTACAAGGTGGAAAGATGACGCGCGACCGAATCCGACCAATTCCGACCGATTCCGACCGATTTCGACCGATTTCGACCGATTTCGACCGAAACGGGAAAGCGACATTAACGACGGAAGAAAAACGGGTTCTCGAATTCATTCGCGATAACGGGAAAATTAAAAGAACGGACTGATGCAATTACTCGATTTAAAAACAACGAAAGCGAAAACTTTGCTCAATAAAATGTTGGAGAAAAAACTTATTTTAAGATTGGGAAAAGGAAGAGAAACGCATTACGTTCTTCCCGATGAGTAAAAAATAAATTTCAAGGGATTGAAAACATTGGAAAAACTTATTCAAAAAGTTCGGAGCCTGACCTTAACCTTAATGATATTGGCGATACTTTCGCTAACATGGCTTGCGGTGGATTATTTTGTCTTGCGCGAAATTTTCGAAACGAACGGTTTTACGCTCGACGTAAATTGGATTTTAATTCTAATCAGCGCCGTGCCGATTTTATTAATGATAATCGTTGTGTTCTTTCTTGCGCCTTTCGTGTGGCGTTTGCGTTCGAAATATCGTTCCGTAATGAAAAAATTTGAAAAAGAAAAAGCGAAAGAAATAGAAGAAGCCGCAAAACCGAAGGAAATAGAGAATGAATAAATTCGGTTTGGTTCTCGGCTCCGGCGGAGCGCGCGGTTTGGCGCATATCGTTATTCTTGAAGCGTTCGACGAACTCGGAATAAAGCCTTCTATTATTGCCGGCTCAAGCATAGGCGCGCTTATCGGGGCGGCATATTGCGCCGGGCTTTCCGCGAAGGAAATCAAAGAACGTTTTAACGAACTGATGCATTCCGAGCCAGCGCGAATTTTGAGTTTTTACAAGAACTCCGAATATCTGAATTTATTGGAGTATATCGACCTTGGCGTAAAACAGGGCGGATTGATTAAAGGCGAAAAATTTATGGCGTATTATTCCGAGGTGCTTGGCGTTAAAACTTTCGAAGAATTGAAAATTCCGCTTAAGGTTGTAACAACGAATTATTTTACCCGCGAGCAATCGATTTTCGATAGCGGCGAACTTTTTGCTCCGATAAAGGCGAGTTATTCCGTGCCGGGGCTTTTCCCGCCGGTTCTAATAAATAAAAATTACTACGCCGACGGCGGTATGGTAAATCCCGTTCCTTACGACATAATCGAACACCTTGCCGATTACGTAATCGCCGTGAACATAGCGCCGCCGCCTTCGAAACCGAACAAAGAAGAAACCCCGCCGATTTTCGAGACGCTTTTCGCTAGTTTTCAGATCATGCAAGTTTCAATCTTAAATGCAAAATTGAAAATATCGCAACCAGACTTGCTTGTTAATCCCAAGATTGAAAACGTGCGAATGTTGGAATTTGTAAAATCGAAACATATTTTGAAGAGCGCGGAAGAAACAAAAGAGCAAGTCAAAAGGTTTATTGATAAGAGAATTAAATAATTTGTAAAACTAAACGAATACTTCGGTATTAAGGAGAAAAAATGAAAAAATTTTCTGTGCTGATTATTTTCGGATTATTTTTTGCGACGGTCGGTTGCGGACAAAATTCGGAAAAAAAAGTTGAACTTAAAAATTTGACGGATAGCGCAAGCTACGCAATAGGCGCGGATATTGCACGAACGTTCAAACGCCAAAATATTGAAATTAATAAAGACGCGTTAATTCAAGGTTTTTCGGAATACTCGGACGGCAACGGCACGATTGACGAAGCTACGGTTAATCAAATTTTGACACGCTTTCAACAAAAGATGAGAGCGGAACAACAAGCCAAAGCCGATAAAAAAGCGGAAGAAAATCTTAAAAAAGGCGAAGAGTTTTTGAAAAAGAACGCCAAGCAAAAAGGCGTGCATGTAACTCCGAGCGGACTTCAATATAAAATTCTGAAACAAGGCAACGGACCCAAACCGAAACTTACGGATAAAGTCAAAGTAAATTACAAAGGCACGTTGATAGACGGTACGGTTTTCGATTCGTCGTACGACAGGGGCGAGCCTGCGGTATTTCCCGTAAACGGCGTAATCAAAGGTTGGCAGGAAGCGATTCCGATGATGAATGTCGGTTCGAAATGGATAATTTACATTCCTGCAAATCTTGCATACGGCGAACACGCGCCGAGCCAAATCGGTCCTAACCAAGTTCTTATTTTCGAAGTTGAATTATTGGGAATTGAAAAATAATTTTCGAAAAAACTTTCGGAAAACAGAAATTGTTTCGCAATCATTTAAGACGCTCTTTTTTGCAAGAGCGTCTTCTTTTTTCAAAACAAAACGAAAGTAAACCGCAATGGAGAAAATTCTTTTCGGTAGTTTGCTCGAGAACATTCCGCGAAATTACGACAAGGAAGTTTTTGAAGAACTCTTTCGTGGAAAGAACGTAAAAATAGAGCGGATAGTTTCCAACGGTCAAAGTTCACCGAAAAATTTTTGGTACGACCAAGAGGAAAACGAGTTCGTCCTTTTGCTTGAAGGCGAAGCGGAAATAAAATTCGCCGACGGTTCGCTTGCGGAAATGAAAAAAGGGGATTGGCTTTTTATTCCTTCGCATAAAAAACATCGCGTGGAAAGAACCGATACGGAAAATCCCACCGTTTGGCTTGCATTCTTTTTCTGAAAAAGATGAAAAATTTCGGGACGAAATACAAAAGCGAACTTATTTTAATATTCGCCACGATGCTCTGGGGAGGTACTTTCGCCGTTGTCAAACAATCGTTAAACGCGTCTTCGCCGATGTTGTTTATTGGTTGGAGATTTCTTCTCGCCTTTTTGTTTCTTGTTCCGTTTTTATTCAAGCATAAAAATGAGTTTACGCGCAAAGCGGTTATTTCGGGTTCTTTACTCGGACTTTTTTATTTTCTCGGTTTCGCCACGCAAACGGTCGGATTAAAATACACGCTTGCGACAAAATCGGCGTTTATTACGGCGATTTCAGTTGTGCTTGTTCCTCTATTGCAAACTACTTTGGAAAAGCGTCCGCCGACAAAAGGCGCTCTTGCGGGAACTGCTTTTGTCTTTCTCGGAGTGTTATTCCTTTCAAGCGGCGGAGGAAACGTGTTTGATTTTCTTGCAGACATCGGCGCAAATTTCAATCTCGGCGATTTTCTCACTTTGCTTTGCGCATTTGCTTTTGCAGCATACATTGTTTATCTCGATATTTCATCCTCGCGCTTCGGCTTTTGGGTAATTCTCACAATGCAAATTCTCGTAACGGCTGGTTTTTCTTTTATCGCCGCATTTCTTTTCGATGCCGCCGATATAGAGCCGATGAAATTCGAACTGACGGAAGCCTTAATTTTCGGACTTATTTACACATCGCTGTTTACGACTTTACTTACGACGATTATTTTAACGAAATATCAGAAAAATATCACTCCGACAAAAGCGGCGTTAATTTACTCGCTCGAACCTCTTTTTGCAAGCATATTCGCTTTTTTTCTGCTCGGCGAAATGCTCGGAACATTCGCGCTAATCGGCGCGGGGTTTATTCTGGCGGGATTGATAATTTCGGAAGTTTGGAATTGAATACGAACACGACGCGGATTCCCTTTAATTATGAATTATAAATTTTGAATTATGTCCCGCCGGAGCGGGATTAAAAAAAATGAAGGATGAATGTTTGATTGGATGAACGATTGCCCCGCCAAGGCGGGATTTAATTTTAAATTTAGAATTTGGTCACGACAAGTCGGGATAGAATTGTTCACTACTGAACGCTGTCCGCTGGATGCTAAACGCTATTTAGAATTTAGAATTTGTAATTTGTAATTGAAAAACTCGTCACTTAATAGAACACGGATGACACGGATTTTATAGGATTTTCACGGATTTGAAATTTTCCAGTCTGCGAGGACGAGCCGACGAAGTCGGCAAGGACGAAGCAATCTGTAGTATTACTGCGCCAACCCGAATAAACACTGTCATTCCGAGTCCGCCTTTGGCGCGACGAAGGAATCTGTCAAATTACTGCGCCGAGCAGTCTTCTGCTAACAATTCGATGGATTACTTCCCCCGCCTACGGCGGGGTCGTAATGACTGATTAATTTAAGTTTTGCTAAGAATTCGGTAGTTTGCTTCACCCCGCCGTTGGCTGTGTTTGTAATAACTGACGGTATTCGGTTGGCTTAATATAGGACATTATGAATTTTTTTCTTTTTCCACTTGACAAGTGAGAATTAAATTTCTATATTTGGTTAGTGAATACTAACAAACATAGGGAAGCGACATGACAACGAGACAAGAACAAATAATTGAAAAGTCGATTGAATTGATTGCCGAGAGTGGTATT
Organism: uncultured Melioribacter sp.; assembly: GCA_964479645.1. GTDB lineage: Bacteria > Bacteroidota > Ignavibacteria > Ignavibacteriales > Melioribacteraceae > WGAL01. The sequence continues at coordinate 6,198 of CAYZMW010000068.1, forward strand.
CAAGGATTGACCATAAAAAATCTTTCGAAAAAAATCGGGGTTTCCGAACCGGCTATATACAGACATTTCGACAGTAAAACCGACATTCTTTTGACAATGTTAAATAATCTTCACGATTTTACGGAAAATTTATCCGAAACCATTCTTGCCAAGGAATCTAACAGTCTAAAAAAAATTGAAAAAGTTATGGTTTCATATTTTGATACATTTGAGAAACACCCTTATTGGGTTTCAGTTATTTTTTCGGATGAGATTTTTAAAAATGAAAATGTTCTGAAGACAAGAATAAACGAAATTTTGCAATCGAAAGAAAATTTATTCGTTAAGTTATTAGGCGCGGCTCAAAAGGACAAATTGATAAGAGAGGATGTAAATAAAAAACAAATCGCCTTGATAATGATGGGGTCGCTTCGATTAATTGTGAAAAAATGGGAACTCTCCGGTTATTCGTTCAATTTGAGAAAAGAAGGGAAAAAACTATTCAAAACGATTTTTAAGTTAATCGCAAAATAAAATTTTTAGTTAAATTAGTTAGTTAATACTAACAAACAAAAGGGTTAAAATGGAAAAGATATTTAAAAAATCATTGAAGTTTTCGTGGGCGATTATAGGCGTTGTAATCGTTGTTTCCGTCTTTTTCTTCCTGAAAATGAAGGAAAATTCAAGGATGGAAACTAATCTTGACGAATATATGCCGCAAGATCATCCCGCTTTTGTTTACAGCAATAAAGCGGAAAAATGGTTTAATATTAAAGACGGTATTATTGTCGCGGTGGAAAATAAAGACGGAATTTATAACTACGAGACACTGAAAATCGTTAAAGATTTATCGAAAAAATTCATGAAGATGCCGGAAATCGAAAAAAACGACGTTACTTCTCTTTACACCGCTGATAACATTGTCGGAACGGAAGACGGAATGGACGTACGTCGTTTTTACAAACGTGTTCCGAAAACGCCTGAAAAATTAAAAGAACTTCGGGAAAAGGTTCGCAATAACAATATGATTTACGGCATGCTTGTTGACTCCACGGAAACGGTTACCGTAATTGTTGCTCGAATAGGCGACGACGTTTTTACGCAAGAATTTTACGAACGAATACTTAATACGGCGAAAAAATACGAAAATGATAAAAATAAGATTTACGTTGCAGGTCGCCCGATTGTGGAAGGAACGCTCGCATTGCTGGGTCCCGCCGATATGAAACGAATGGTGCCTATTGTTTTAATAGTAATTTTTATCGTTTTGTTCGTAACGTTACGTAGTTTAAAAAGCACTATAGCCACAATGCTTGTGGTTTTTGTCAGCACGCTTTGGGCGTTCGGTTTAATGGCGACTGTAAATATTCCTATATACGCTGTTTCAACAATGATTCCTGTAATGCTTATAGCGATAGGCGTGGCTTACGGAATACATTTGTATCACCATCTTGCGCTTTTTATGGAAGAAAACCCCGATGCGTCGAAAGACGAAGCGATAGTTGATATGCTGGTGCAAATGTGGAAACCCGTCACCATGGCGGCTGTTACCACCGCGGTGGGTTTTATTTCGCTTCTTACATCTCAGGTTTATCCGATTAAATATTTCGGATTGTTTACGGCGTTCGGAGTAACCGTGGCGATGTTTTTGTCGCTCTTTTTTATTCCCGCGTTCATTCACGTTACAGGTTTGCCTCGATTAAAATTCAAGAAAAAAACCGAGTCTCAAAAGGAAAACCAAATTGCTTACGTTTTTACGGAAAAGGTACTGGAACATTCTACGGCTACAATTCTCATTACCGCCGTGATTGTAGTACTCTCCATATACGGAATGACTAAAGTTTGGATAAACTCGAGTTTTCTTGATAAGTTTGAAAAAACCAGCGATATCGTAAAAACGGACGCTTTTATTAACGAACATTTCGGCGGAACTTCGACAATCAATTTGATTCTCGACGGCAAAGAAAAAGATACGTTTAAGCGTCCCGAGGTTTTGAAACTTGTCGAGAAAATGCAAAAAGACGTGGTACATAATGTGCCCGTTGTAGGAAATGTTTTTTCGCTTGTCGATTTTCTCGAGCGAATTAATCGCGTTATGCATGCCGATAGTGTCGAGTACGAACGGGTGCCCGACAATCAGGATTTGATAGCTCAATATTTGTTATTGTACGAAATGTCAGGTGACCCGGAAAACTTAACTAAAGTCGTCGATTACAATTATCAAAAACTTAACGTTACGTTTCAATTGAAAAGCGACGACTCGAAAGCCACCAAAGCGGCTCTCGCGGCTATTGACAAATACAAAGACGATTTCGCCAAACTCGGTGTAACATTAAATTATGCGGGCTCCGGTTATAAAGCGCTTGTCTTTACGGATTTAATCCTCGAAGGGCAAATAATGAGTTTAGTTATGTCAATTGCAATTGTTTTTGTTCTGCTCTTGATTATGTTTAGAAATCTTAAAGTCAGCATAATCGGAACCGTCCCGATTTTAATAACGGCAATAATCAGTTTCGGTGTAATGGGCTGGCTCGATATTCCGCTTAATTCCACTACGGCATTGCTTTCAAGTATTGCCGTGGGCATTGGTATTGATTATGCTATTCACTTTATCGAACAATACAGAGTAAACTCGAAACTCGGCGATAAATTGCTTGCTTCGAAAATTACGATGGATCATTCGGGTAAAGCGATTTTGTTTAATGCGATTGTGGTTATCGCGGGATTTTTGGTACTGTTATTCTCGGTATTTCCCCCGAACCGTGAACTCGGTGCTCTCGTTTCGTTAAATATGTTCACGAGTTTTCTCGGAACTTTAACGATTATGTTCTTATTACTTTATAAATCGAATGTTTATTACGAAAATAAAAACAAAGGAGAATCAAAATGAAAACATTAGTTAAATTAATGTTGGTTGCGTTGTTTTTCGTTACGGGAAACATTAACGCACAGGAATTAACCGGTCTTGAAGTCATGCAAAAGGTTTACGACCGTCCGACCGGAAACGATATGGAAGCGACGTTGACAATGACGCTTATTAATTCGCAAGGCGACAAACGGGTTCGTGTAATTAAGCAGTTTATTAGGGATTTCGGCGACGTCGAAAAGAAAATCATGTTTTTCATTTCACCGGCCGATGTAAAGAACACTTCATTTATGAATTGGAGTTACGACGAAGAAGGAAAAGATGACGACCAATGGATCTATTTGCCCGCACTCAAGAAAATCAAAAGAATTTCGAGCGATAGCAAAGGCGATTACTTCATGGGTTCCGATTTTACATACGATGATTTGGGCGACCGCAAACCGAGTGAAGATACGCACAAAATTTTACGTACCGAAAAAGTTGACGGACTTGATTGTTACGTTGTCGAAAGCGTACCGAAAGACGAAGATTACATGTATTCCAAAACCGTTACTTGGGTTGTTAAAGACAGATGGTACGGTGTAAAAAAAGAATTTTACGATGAAGACGGTGAACTGTTGAAAATTTTGACTTTGAAAAAAGCGGAGAAAATTAAAGGTTACTGGATTATTGCAAACGTTGAAATGAATAATGTTCAGAAAAATCATAAAACCGAAATGAAATTAAGCGATATAAAAATAGACACGGGAATTCCCGCTTCTAAATTTACAACAAGAATGATGAAACGCGGGATTAAATAATTCGAACGGTTTAGAAAGATTTTGAACGCATAAAATCGGCGGGCGGAATGCGCACGCCGATGTAACTAACTTTGGTTAATACACAAAAAAGGAATTGAGAAAATGAAAAAAATAATAATTTTCGTTACGCTTTTATTTTCGGCAAATTATTTTGCTCAGGATCTTGACTTTTCAGGCTTTGCAAGATATTACGCCGGATACAAAACGTTTAACGGTTCCGACGATATGACGATTTCACAAGCGACGTTTAATTTCAACGTTGAAAAAACAACTGATTTCGGGCATTTCAAAATCAATCCTATGTTATATTTTCGCGACGCAGACTCGCTGACGCTTTATTTGCGCGAGGCGTATCTTGATATATACTTTGATAATTTCGATTTGCGTATCGGTAAACAACAAGTAATTTGGGGAAAAGCGGACGGCGTATTTATTACGGACATCGTTTCGCCGAAGAACTTGAATGAATTTCTCTTACCCGAATTCGATGAAATACGCATCGGGATAACCGCGGTTAAGTTGGATTATTATATTGCGGACAATCACACAATCGAAGCGATTTGGACGCCGATATTCAATCCGACGGTTTATGCGCCGCAAAATTCCATTTGGCATCCGCAAATGTCTTTCGGCCTTACGTTACCGAATAATCCGCCGATTGTAATCGACCGCTCGAAAGAATACGTTAAACCGTCGCTTGAAAACAGTGAATTTTATTTGAAATATTCCGCTTTGACAAGCGCAATCGATTTCGAAATAATGGGTGCGTATATGTGGGACGACGACGCCGCGCTTGGTAAAAACGTTGAGTTTACGCCCGTTAACGGGCAACCCGTTCCGACCAAAGTGACGGTTGTGCCCGAATATCACAGACTTTCGCTTGCAGGCGGAAGTTTCAGCACAACTCTCGGACCTTTCGTTTTGCGCGGCGAAGCGGCTTACTATTTCGGAAAATATTTTCAAACCAAAAATCCGATGGTTAACAACGGTTTAGTCGAAAAAGATTACATCCATTATCTCATCGGTGTGGATTTTACATTGTGGGATATCAATTTCAGCGGACAGTTCATTCAAAAGGCGATTATGGATTACAAAGAGAACGAACTGCTCGAAACCCCATTGTTCAAAGAACAATATAACAATATGGCTACGTTTTTGGCACATTACTCGTGCTTGAACGAAACGCTAACTTTCGAATATTTCATGTATTACGATTTTAATTACGACGACGCTCTTATTCGTCCGCGTATCTTGTATGATTATTCCGATTCGATTAATCTGCAATTCGGCGTGAACATTTTCACGGGAACGGAAGGTTTATTTGGGCAGTACAATCAGAACGACATGGTTTACGCGAAAATCTATTATAATTTCTGATTTGCTTCGCGTGATTTGTTGAGTTAAAGGCGACGGCGATTTTTCGTAGTCGCCTTTTTTTATGCATAGGAGAGGGCGGTAATACAATTTACATTAGTGTTACTAACTTTATTGATCAAGAAGTCCATTTTGCGGCAAGGGTAAAATTCCGAACGATTGTATAACGCTTTAGCCGTTAACAATGAACAATTTACATGGTACCGTCTTTGCGGACGAAGCAAACTACCAGAATTGTCAGCGAAAGACTATTCGGCGCAGTAGTACTACGGATTGCTTCGTCGCTTTTTGCTTGCGCAAAAATCTCCTCGCAAAGACAGAAAAATTCGCGTCATTGCGACCCCGCCAACGGCGGGGAAGGCAAACTAACGGTTTGTTAGCGAAAATTGAAATGATCTGTCTTTACGAGCGGAACGAAGTGAAGCGAAACAAACTGTAAGTTTGTCAGCAATAGACTATTCAGTGCACGGTGTGACAGATTCCTTCGTCCCGCCGAAGGCGGAACTCGGAATGACTGTGTTTGTTTTGGTTGGCGCAGTAGTACTACGGATTGCTTCGTCGCTTTTTGCTTGTGCAAAAATCTCCTCGCAAAGATAGAAAAATTCGCGTCATTGCGAGCGACCCCGCCGTAGCGGGGGAGCGCGGCAATCTGTCGGTTCGTCAACAAAAGATTACTCGGCGTATGGCGTGACAGATTGCTTCGTCGCTTTTTGCGGGAGGTCTCCTCGTAATGACTTGAATTTTCTAAATCCGTGAAAATCCGATAAAATCAGTGTCTTCCGTGTTCTATTAAAAAAAGTGGTGAGTTTCTAATTCATGCAATTCAATCAATCATCCCGTTAAAACAATCTTGTTTAGGATTTCTCCAGAATTTCGATTATTTGACTTAAAGTTTTTTCCAAAT
>CAYZMW010000069.1:0-13433 GCA_964479645.1 uncultured Melioribacter sp.
CATTTTGAAAATTTTCATAACCGAAATACTGTCGCAAGAATAATCGGGCGCATCGGTGTCAATATTTTTCGCTTGCGAAACTCCGACTCTGTCCACGTAAAATTTTCCGTTCGCATAATAAAATCCTTCGTTCCGTGAAAAAGAGAACAAAGCAAGATAATCTTCGCCCTTTTTATTAAAAGGAATGTAAGTCGAAATAAAATCGGCAAAATATTTTTTCCAAATCACCTTGTGATTAACGGGATCAACGGCGAACATACCTCTAATCGAACCGGGCATAGGCATTGTACTGCCTATAACGATTACGATTTCTTTTCGCTCGTCCCCAGTTACCTGAGAAGGAATAATAAAATAACCGCCGTTAAAAGCGGGACGTCCCAAATCGATATTTAACAATTCTGCTATCTCGCCCGAATTGTAATAGAAAAATTTCAATTTCTGATTTCCCGTTGCGGCAAAGACCATTTCGGACAAAGAATCCCCGTCGATATCGCCGATAAAAATATCGGGAAGCATTTTAAAATTTTCCATCGTAAACGTAAATTGTAATTTTTTCGACTTCCGTGAAATAATTTCGAGCGAACGTTTATACTTCAGATTTTCCGCAGGAGTAAACACAACATATTCGGTGGAATCAAGACTGAAGAAATTTCCTTTTCCCGCGAAATAATTCGGAATAGTATCGACGGGTTCAAATCTAAACGGCGGAAGTAAATTTTGCGAAAAAACATTTCCGACGAAATAAAAAAGCAATATGATAAAAAAGCGTTTGTGCATATCTTTTTTGATTTATGGAAATTAATATAATGAAAAACACGATTTAAGACAACTCCGTTTATATTATAAACGAAATATATCAACTATGTTTAACGAAATAGAAACGGAGTTTATATTTCATTGTTTCAAAACAATAAAATTAACCTTAAAACAATGTTTTCCATTTGGCACAACATTTGTAACTATACGTGCATGTTAGATTTAATAATAATAACGATTTTCTTTGTAAGCATTGTAAGCGTTTTTTTAACAATCACTTACAAGTGGTATAAAACCATTAACAATATCAATTAACCGTAGGTTAAAAAATGAAAAGTGTAGCCTCCGTAAAAGAACGCGAAAAAACGAAAAGCAAAGTTAACAAGAGATTCAAGTATTTTATACTTGACCCGTTGAGCAACGGACTTTTCGGTTTCGCTTTGTTTTTCTCGATTTTGCTAATAACAAAAAGTCTTGCTGTATTATTAAACGTACAGCAAACTTTCAATGTGGATTTCGATGACGTTACACTTTCGCTAATCGGCTTCTTCTTACTTTTTACAATTAGAATTCTCGAAAATATGGGGCGTATGAGAGACTGACCGGAATAACGAACTGTGCCCTTGTGTAACAGTACGTCGGGGGTATTTGGGCTGTCCGTTTCGACAGCCTTTTTTATTTTAAATAAATTTTCACCGATTTGGAGTTTCAACCTAATCTAAATGAAGCATCAAAGAGGAAAGCGGCGGATTGATTGAATGATTGATTGAAGGGATGTTAACGATAAAAATTGAAATGCCAGGTTATTCAATTACGCTCCAGCAAAACTAAGTCTCAATGTCCTTTACCAACATTACATTCATAATTCATAATTCATAATTCATAATTCATAATTCATAATTTAAAAAACTCGTTCTCTGTGCTCTATCGCAAATAAGTTATACTTGCACAACCCCGACGTTTCTTATTCTCAATTCGGTCGCCGAACCTTTTCCGAATATTTTCTCGATAAAGTTCTTATAATCTTCAACATATTTCCTCGGTAAAAAAACTTGAATCGCTCCCGCAAAACCGCCGCCGTGAACTCTTACGACGCCTTTTTTATTTTCCAAAAATTTCTCGCTCAGAACAATGGCAAGCAAAAGAGATTGTTCTTCGGGTATTTTTGTCGAAAAGAGATTTTGCAATTTTTTCACAGAGGAATTCCCCGACTCGGATACCAAACGAAGGAAGGCGGGAAAATCGCCTTTTTCCAACGCCACGGATTCTTCTACAACGCGGCGATTTTCTTCGAAGAAATGCGCGGCTCGTAAAATTGCGCGGTCTGAAACTTTTTCGCGCAATTCGGTCACAGAATTCCAGAAATCGTCTTCGTTCACGTCGCGCAGAATTTCCTTACCGAAAAACGCCGCTACTTCGCGCATTTCTCTCGGAACGGCGGCGTAATCTTCGGTTAATTCCGCATGATTTTCCCCCGTATTTACTACAAGCAAAGCGTAATCTGTTTTATCGAAATCAAAGTCGATTTTTTCTATTTTCGCTCCATTTTCGAAATCTATTTTTATTATTCCGCCGTAAGCGCAAGCAAGTTGGTCCATTAATCCGCACGGCTTTTCGAAATAACTATTTTCGGCGAACTGTCCCGCGCGCGCAATCGTTTCCTTTGAAATTTTACCCTCGTTAAACAAAACGTTAAAAATCTCGCCAATCAAAACTTCAACCGATGCGGAGGAACTAAGTCCGGCGCCGAAAAGAATATCGCTTGTAATCACGGCATTAAATCCGCCGACGTTCCGATGATTATCGCTTAAATATTTCGCCACGCCGCGCACAAGAGACGCAAAAGTTCCTCGCTCTTCATCATGTTTTTCCAAATAGTTTAAATCCACAACGAACGGTTTTTCTCCGCATTGGTCGGAATAAACGACAACCTCGTCCCCGTCGTTCGGGGAAACCGCCGCCAAAGTATCAAGATTAACACTCGCGGCAAGAACAACACCTTTATTATGGTCGGTATGGTTGCCGCCAAGTTCCGTTCGTCCAGGCGCGCTAAAAAATAGGACTTCGTTTCTACCGAAAAGGGAGAGAAACTTATTGCGAAGATTTTCGTAGCGGTGAAGATTATCGGTAATCTCGCTCGGCGAATACAATACTCCCAACTTTTCGCTAAAACTTTTTTCCGTAATATTTAACATACTCAATCCATAAAATTCTACTCTGGAATAACTTTAATCATTACAACATCGTGTCCGTTAACCTTTGCGGAAAAACCGCCTACGAATTTACCGATATCTTCATGCTTCCACAAATCTCGAACATTCGCTTTTAATGTGTTCGGGTAGCCGATATCAGTCCACTCGAATGAAATCTCAGCCGCATCTTTACCACGATTAAAGAGAACAACGGCTCGGCTTCCGTCGTGAAGTTGACGCGCCCAAACTTCCAAATCGCCCGAATCCTTAACGCGCGTCCCTTGTTTCCCAAGCGAATCTTGGTCAACGGCGATAACTTCTTTGTTCGTTAAAATTTCTCTAATTTCGTCGCTCATATTTATAATATCGTTGCCCGCTATTAACGGAGCGGCAAGAATCGCCCACAAACTGAAATGCGCGCGACTTTCAGAAACGGTCAAGCCGCTATTTCCGACTTCAAGCATGTCGGGGTCGTTCCAATGCCCGGGTCCCGCATAACATTCCAAACCGACTTGCAAGTCTAGTATGTGAACAAAGCCCATTCCGCCCCAATCAGTACGGCAATCCCAACAATTCAAAATATCTTCGGTCGTGCGCCACAAGTTTCCGCCGACTTCCTTTCCCCAAAGCCACGGCTTGTTAGTTCCCCATTCGCAAATACTGAAAACAATGGGACGTCCCGTCGCTTTTAACGCATCCGCCATTAATTTATATGAGGCTCGCGCGTCTTGCGTGCCGTGATGGCACCAATCGTATTTCAAATAGTCAACGCCCCATTCGGCGTAAGTTCTTGCATCTTGAAATTCATAACCGCGACTACCAGGTCTGCCCTGACAAGTTTTTGTCCCAGCGTCGGAATAAATTCCGAACTTCAATCCTTTCGAATGAACGTAATCAGCAAGGGCTTTTATTCCCGAAGGAAATCTTTCGGGATCGGGCAGAATGTTTCCGTTTTCGTCTCTTGCAATTTGCCAGCAATCGTCGATAATCAAATATTCGTAGCCTGCATCAAGCATTCCTTTTTCAACCATCGCATCGGCGGTTTTCTTTATTAAATCCTCGTTAATATCGCATTGGTACAAATTCCACGAATTCCACCCCATCGGCGGGGTTAACGCCAAACGATTATCTTTTTCGTTCTGAGCCAAATTTATCGAACTCATTATCATCACTCCTAAAAATGTTAAGACTACGCCTATTTTCATTATGGTTTCCTTCCTTATTTTAATAAAATCATTTTTCTCGTTCGAATAAAATTATCCGTGCGCAAAGTGTAAAAATACACTCCGCTCGGTAAACCTTTCGCATTGAATTGCACGGAGTAACCGCCCGGCGTTTGCGCTTCATTTACAAGAGTTGCAACTTTTTGTCCAAGCGCGTTGTAAACCATTAACGCAACGTTAACGACCGATTGTTTTCCCGTCATAACACTCGCTTTCGGAACCGAATACGAAATTGTTGTTGCGGGATTAAAGGGATTAGGATAATTTTGATAAAGAACAAATTTATCGGGCGTCGGATTGCTATCCTCGACATCATTCGGGGTGTTCGGTGTAAAAAGATTGAACTCCGACATTGTCGTCCAATTGGTTCCGTTAACTTCGGAAAGCGCAACAAATCTTACATATTGCCCGCGCTTCGGCGTATCGAAAAAAATTCGGCGCACACGTGGAGTGTTACAAAATGCGCCCGTATAAATCGGCGTCCCCCAGTCGTTCGGATCTTCGCTTACATAGATTTCAAAATCTTTAACTCTACCGTGAGAGTCTTTGCCGCCGTGCTCTCTCGGCAAATATTCGAATCCCGAAATGACGTACGAACTGTCAAGTTTGAATTGTATTTCATGCGGCAAAGGGTCTTCGTATTTCGTGTGCCAAATTGTGTTCGGATAACCGTCAAGAACGTTCGTGGCGCGTCCGTTTTCGCGCGTGGTTTCTTGACTATCCACATAATAGACGGAAAGTTTTCGCTGATTTATGAATATGTTTTCGGGCGAAGTAAAATCGGGAATCGCGGGCATTACAACGGGGAAATAATACACTTTTCCGTCGTCCAAAAACGAATCGGGAATTTCGGCTTGAATTTCGTTTCCGTTCGGATTCGTATAATATTCCACCGCACCCAAATGCAAAATTTCGCCTTCGCCGCCCGTCCGTAAGGTTATAATTTGAAGAAAAATTTTAAAGGGACGCGACAAATCGAAGCCGTAGGTCAAATCGGTTAAATCAAGTTCGAATTTCATCGGTTCGTCGTGCATTTGTCCGTCCGCCCAGCGTCCAAGCATCGGCACTGCACCGCGTCCTTGCTTAATAAAATGATGAGCGTAAGCAATTCTTTCGGGACGCAAAGCGGAAGTGTCGCGCGCTATTCCGATAACCAATTTAAGCGCGTTCCGTTTGGAAAATTTCATTTCTATTTTAAAGATAAGTTTCGGTTCGTAATTTTTTCTGATATGATAAAATTCCGCGGATTGTCTGTGTATTTTCAAAACGCGGTAGGGAATATAAACCATTCCGTTATTTCCCCAACCGTCTCCCCAAGAATTTAACGTAATCATCGCGCCACGCTCCCAATCCGCCATATCAACGATACCGTCGCCCGTTATGTCCATATCGTTCGTGATTTGTCCGTCGTCGTTAAAATCGTAAGCGACGCTGTCGTCCCAACCGACAAAAGTCATCGCGTGGTCGAAATTCGGGCCCCAGTCTCTCATAATATATTGATTTTGAGCATACATTCCTTGCGGAATTCTGACAATATCCGCGCCGCTGATCGCCAAGCCCGTACCCGCAACTCCGCCTTCGTTAAAATCAAGAGTATCGCCGTTATGGTCGAATATCCAACCTTTTAGAAATTCCAAATCTTCGGGTGTTTCGATAAAAATAAATCGGTTGTAATCCAATTTATTTTTCATGGCGTTTTTCCAACTGCCGTAACCTTGCATCCAGCCGTATTCCGGGTCGTCGTCGGCGCTCATCACTTCCCTACCGTAAATTGTCGAATAAGTTTCGCCTCCGTAAAAAAAAGCGTTCGGAATTCCGTTGAACCAAGCCATTTGCGGTTGTGTGGAATGTTCGTCAACTGTCATGAAGGTGAAGTGAGAAGGATAAAGCCGTGTTAAATCCGTACCGTCAACTTCCAAGCCGCGATGATTATTAATTTCGTAACCGAACATATAACAAATTTGCGAAGCGGCGCCGCAAGAACCGCCCGATTGCACGAACACGGGACGCATATACGGCGAATACATATGCGAAAGCCTGTACGGCAAGGTTTTGTTTTTTTCTCTTCGCCATTGTAAAACTTTTCTTATCTCTTCTTTCGGAACAAGTTCCATATCGGAAGGAAGTTTATAATTATCCACATACCACGGGTCGCCGTTTGGATCGGGATTGAGATTTACATTTTGTTGCGCGAAAAAAGAATTCGTAATTAAAAAGAAAAAAACTAAAATTGTGCTTATCCGTTCTATCATAAATTTCTCATCAGTCTTATTTTTTACTTATTTGAGTAAAATCATTTTCTTTGTCGTGCGGGAATTTCCGACTTCAAGCGCGTAAAAGTAAATTCCCGCGGGTAAATTTTTCGCGTGGAATTTTACGGAATATTTTCCCGGCGCTTGTTCGGCATTTACAAGTGTTGCAACTTTTTGTCCCAATGTATTATAAACGGTTAATGTCACATTAACGACCGTTTGCTTTCCCGTAAAGACACCTGTATTTGGAATTGAATACGAAATGGTCGTGGTCGGATTGAACGGGTTAGGATAATTTTGGTACAAAACAACGGTGTAAGGAAGATTTTCGTTTTCGGTTACGCTCGTAACGCTTCTACCCGTGAATGCAATAATTTTTTCGTCGTTCAGATTGAAAATATTTTCGCTATACAATTTCAGATAATAGGTGCGCGTAGTGTCAAGATTCGTAACCGCGGCAAAATATGTAGTATCCGACGAAAGAATTTCACCCGATGTAAAAAACACGTCGTCGAAATTTTCATCGTTTGCAATTTCAATCGAAAACCTTTCCTGAGCCGCCCAACGGCCGTCGGTAAAATGCCATACGATACCCACACCGGTATCGGCGACGCTTTCTATCTCGATTTCGCCCAACTTAGGCGCTTGCGGAATAAATCCGTTGACGGCAACGCTCAGTACGGTACCGTTTCCGTTCGTCGGATTAATCGTTCCGCCCGTTTCAAGGAAAAATTTATTATTAACCACACGACCGTCACAATTCGGGTTATTGCCGTTAATGTTGTATCTCGCTTGCGAAAAATCGAACCAAGAACTGTCGCTTGCCATACGCGCTCGTGCATTAAACAAGTAATACGAACGGTAATTCTCGGGTGTTCCGGCCCAATCTTCAAGAAACGAAGTCAAAAACGTAAAGTATTGCCGTAAAGGATAACGCAAAATCGCAAGATGTTTCCATTTGTTCTTCTCAAAATCGTAAAACCACGCATCGTAATCGGTCGAATCGCTAACTCTGCATTTAACCGCAAGGCGATAACGCTGGTGTTCTTTCCAACGAAAATTCCACATGGTTTTCCAACCAGTTCCTTCTCCGCCGAAACGTCGAACCACAACGTTGTAGTCGTGCCATATAACTTCGGAAGACATTCCCTCGGGATCCCAAAGCGAATAATGAACGTGCTTATAGAAACCCGCTCCGCCTCTTTGAACCCCGCAATAACCGTTATTCCAGCACATTGAGGCGTAATAAGTATATAACGCCGTGGAATCCACTTCAAAGTCGATCATTACCATATCGTAATAATTTTCGGGGGCATTCAAATAAGAAAGCCATAGCGAACTCGCGTGGGAAGATTGTCCGAACGCTATAGAATTCAAAAGAATAAAAACGATTATTATTAGTACTCTTTTCACGTTATTACCTTAAAATATTATTGAAAATAAAAGGGAAAGACATTTCGCATCTTTCCCTTTAAGAAATTTAATAAATTCAAATGAATTATTTCAATAACATCATTTTTTTGACAGCCACGTGATTCCCGGCTTGCAAACGATAGAAATAAACGCCGCTTGCAAATCGCGAAGCGTTGAATTTAACCGAATAATTACCCGGCTTCATTTCTTTGTTTATCAAGTCTGCGACTTCGCGTCCAAGAATATCGTAAACCACAAGTTTCACATTTCCGTTTTCGGGAATACTGAATTTTATCGTGGTGGTAGGATTGAACGGATTGGGATAGTTTTGTTCCAAAGCGAATTTAAACGGTTTATTGATTTCGTCGCCAACCTCGTTAGGCTTTTTCTTCAAACCTATTCTTGCGGGCGAAAGCAAATATTCACCTGATGCGTCTTCAACGTAAACCGCAAAATATTTTACGCCTTCGGGTACGTTTTCCACGGTAAAAGTATTTTCGGTGGTAGTCCCGATTTCATCGAACGGCACGACGAAAGTGTTATCAATCCACAAAGAGCCTTTGGTTAAGCCTCCCCAATACTGTCCTAAGCCTACACCGAAATGATGACGCGGTGCGATTTGTCCCCACGGCAACGGCATAAAAATCTGTTCCCAACCGTCGGAAGTTCCGACAGGCGTTGACCAACCGAGTTTAACCAAATCGTAGTTTTGGAATTCGAAAACATAACGGTCGTACCACAATACGACGCCGTGGTCCCAATAATATCCGTTAGGATGGTTCGGGTCAATGATGGAATCACCGAGACAGACGACATTTTCGTATTTGACCATTGCGCCGTAAAGATAGGCTTGTTCCATTTTCAGTTTGGAAGCGTCGTAAGTTTGTTGCCATCTTGCATAAATTCCCGCGGGGTCGCTCGGGTCCAATTCCCCGAGAAACACGCTGAAATTGCCCGCATAAGTTTCGTCGGCGGGGAATTCCAGCAAAGGCGTCGCCGCTTGTCCCGCCCAAGTGTCGATATATTGGCCCCAATTTTCGGGCATGGAACCGTCGCTATTGGGCGTTTCAAATCCCGGATTTTCCAAAATATTATTCGGGTAATTTCCGTCTTCAACGTAAGGTTGCATTAAAATGTGATAAACGGGATTACTCACTTCGGCGGGCATAGGCCAAGAAAGCACCACATTATTTCCTTCCTCAATCACAACAAGCGAATCGAGCATCGAAGATTGTTTTCCGAGGTAAGTGAACTTGACGTCGTCAATCCAGACGTGCACAACGGTATCGAGGTTAAGCGGATAACCTGCAAGCCTGAAGCGCATTTTGTTACGCCAGTAATTGTCGTCTTGGTCGGTCGGGAAAAGCAAAGTGTCTTTCAATTGTACCCAATCGGTATTGTGGTCTATCGTTATCAAATTGACGTTGTTATATCCGATATTCAGACTGAACGAATATCCGTTCGCGGGCATGTCTTCAATTTTAACCCAAAAACTCATTTCGTACAATCCGCCCGAAATAAATTCAAGATATTCGGTGCCCCAAGCCGCATTTACATAACCCGTCGTAGTATCGCAAGGTATCTGTTGCACCATTGCCGAATAATTTCCGGTATGAGCGACCGTGTTATCCCAAACAAAATGGGTGGTATCTTGTCCAGGCACCCCGATTTCCTCGTTTCCGCATCCCCAATCGATTACGTACCAATATTCGGGAGCGGTACCGTCGGCGTTCGGTAATTCGAAACTCGGGTTCGCCACGGTATCGCGGCTCGGCGGGGGTGCGGTCTGCACAATCACCAAATCGTCGTACCATGCTTGACCTTTCGCATCCTGCATATGCAAGCGAATGTTGCCTCCCGCGTCGGGACCCGTAAAATCGAATTCGTATAGCGTCCAATCCGTATTTCCCGAAACGTGAATTACGCGATTATTATCCCAAACCTGAATGATTTGCGCCTCGCCTTCCGTCAGTTGAGTTTTCACCCATACGGACAAGTGATATTGTCCCAATGGCTGAACAACGTCATCGGTAACCACATCCATCGCACAGGTAATTACCGCTTCCGGATCGGGGTTGTAAATTGTTCCGCAGTAATTTCCGCTATGTTGATTTACGCTGTCGATTGTCGCTATCGAACCGTTATCTCCCCAATCCCAAGGACCGACAGTCCCAATGGGAAGTCCGTTCTCATCCGCGCCTTCTTCAAATCCGAATACCACAACGGTATCGGCGTCTTGCGCGCGAACGGTATTGGATAAACCCGCAAAAAGCACCATAACCATTACCGCAATTTTTAATGGTAAAGACGGGAATCTCATATTTCCTCCTTTTTGTGTTGATTAATTTGTTAAAACTTTATTTGAATGCTGAAACTGTTCAAATTGCCGAGAAGTGAAAAATCTCCGTAAGAATAGTCGATTTTGAAAAATGTCCCGATAATTCTTTTCTCAAAACCGACGCCTCCGCTCCACGACTGCGCGTCGGATGCAAATTTATAACCGCCGCGTAAAAAGAACATTCCATAAAAATCATACTCCAATCCAACTTGCGCTTTTTGTTTTTCGTCAATCGCTTTTACCCAGTTTATCCCAACAAGAATTTTGTGATTATTTGTTACCTTTATCGGCTTAGAAATTCCCACGACGTATTTAAGAGGCTGTCCGTAACTTTCATTAATAAACTTGATTTCGGGACCGAAATTGGCGACCATCATTCCGATTTTCAATCCTTCCAAGATTC
The DNA here is from genome assembly GCA_964479645.1 of uncultured Melioribacter sp. GTDB lineage: Bacteria > Bacteroidota > Ignavibacteria > Ignavibacteriales > Melioribacteraceae > WGAL01. Next base: position 10,578 of record CAYZMW010000069.1, read on the forward strand.
CTTTCAAACCCGTATCATATTGAATTCCCATATCCGCTGTCCAACCGCCTTTGCTGAACAGCCCGCTAACCATATTCAAATAGAGATACCGAAACGTAAAACCGATTTTCAATTCGTAAGTGAAATTATGCGCATAGTGAATTCCGAAAGCGTAATCGGCAACGTGAAAATATTGTCCCGTTCCCAAAGGTTGCAAAACCGTGCGAACCTTCATATCGTCGGTGCGTAGAGAAATTACCGAAACAGCAATAACGTCGTCCACGCCGAGGCGACGCGCATATCCGAGAAACGAAAGTCCGACGCCCGCGGGCATCACCGTATATGACGCCATAAAATCGTTATCGCCGATATTCATTAATCCCGAAGGATTGTAGTAGGTGGCGCTTACGTCGTTAACGGACGAGGCGACCGCCTGACCCATCGCCTCGCTTCGCGGCGATATTCCGAGTTTGAGAAATTGCACGGACGTTACACCAGGTTTCGTAAACGTTTGAGCGAAATGAAAATCGACAACGCCGAACAAAATCAAAAGCGACAATATGAGATTTATTCGTTTCATATTTTTATTTAACAATAACAAATTTTCCCACCTGCGTTTTTCCCGACGGTTCTTTGACCACGAAATAATAAAGTCCGCTCGCCACCGTGTGATTGTTTTTATTCAACAAATTCCAATATGCAATCGGCGAACCGTTCCCCTGCGTGAAATCGATTTGTTTCACAAGATAGCCTGCAAGCGTGTAAATGTAAATCGTACATTCGGGCGGTAAATTCATAAAAGCAATTCGTCTGTCAACTTCCATCCAAACGTCGCGCCCCGGTTGCGTCGGATATTCCCACGCAGGGTCGTGCGTATAATCAATATCACCGCGATAAGGATTCGGAACAACGAAAACTCCTTTTTCATCCGTTTCGCCCGGGGATATTGCGGGAATTACCGATTGCGTGGAAAGAGTTTTGGGACTTTCCAAAGAAGGAATTGTCAATTCGTCGCTGACCACTTCGGGAATATCGAAACTCGTCACGGCGTACCAATATTTAATTCCGTTTACAAGACCTTCGTCTTTGTATTCGTATTTCAAGCCCGTATCGTAACCGAAACCGTTAAGCGAATCGTATTGCGCGATTAATTGCCACGGACCGTCGGGTCCTTCCGAACTTCTATAAATTTTGTATCCGTCGAAATCTTTTAAAATTCCGTCCCTTCTCGAATGGTCTTCGAATTCTTCGGGATTAATGCCGCTGTATTCATCTTTCCATTTCCAATTAATAATCACCGCGCCGTTTTTCGGAGTTAATGTAAACTTGGGCGGCGAGGGAGAAACGGGAACGTGAAAGCCCGCATCGGCAAGGTTTTTTGCGGCGTCAACGTTCTTCAGCAAATCTTGTTTACCGTCGCCGACTGAAAACGCGTAAACGAAATGAATCGTATCGCCGGGGTTTACGCTTTCGAAAGGACCTACGGCGAGCAAACCTCTGACGCTTTGCCCCGCTTGCAAATCGGGGCTCATATCGGGCATTCTTTCGCCCGAAGACATCAACCTATAAACGTTGTTGTCGCCAATAGGGTCGTCGTTATTAACCCAATGCGCGAAAGTATATTTCAAAGTGGCGTCGTTCAAATCCTTCGGTGTTTTTACGAAACGGCAACCCGTTAAGGCGTCGTTAATTGTAGTCCCGTCGGGACCACCCACCATATCCGCGAAAATCAAGGTCTTCCGTTCGTCGTCGAACTGAACGTAATCGTCCACCATTCGGTTATAATTTCGGCTTCGTCCCATATGCGCGTCGTTGTAATAGGCAAACCATACGTCGTGCCAAATATCCTCGCCTTCGTTAATGATAAAATACTCGTAAAAAATCACTTTATCGTAAAGGAAAAAACTCCAAGCGAAAGTGCGTTGAATTACGTGCGCATGTAACGGAATGTGATATTCCAAAATGCTTGGCGCTTGATTAACGCCGTAAACAATTTTATCGTCCCAATATTCACTGATATAATCTTGCTCCGATTTCGGCTTGTAGTACGGGCTAAGACTTCCGTCTTCTTCAAAAAAGAGATTTTCGCGCGCATCTTCCGGAATTTCTTCGTAAACGGATTTTGTATAAATAGTATCATTTTTATTAAAACGAGGGAAAAATTCATAAAGATACCCCAATCCCGACGCACCGTCGTAGTTACAACCCGTGCTGACAAGCGTATCGCCGTTTACAATCGCGCCGAGCCAAAAACCTTCTTCTTGAGTTAAGTCTTGCGTACTTCCGGGAGGATAATTCAACAACAACCCCCACGGTTGATCATTATAAAGCGGCATACAAGAACCGTAATTCGTTACGGTCATTCTGTTCAAATTTATGTTATGCTTTTTATATTGCAAATTCGAAGGCGGAAAACGAAGTTCTTGCGCCATAACGTTTTGAACGCCGAAGGCAATTGTTATTATAACTACAATTTTGAAGAATGTTTTTTTCATAATATCTATTTCGATTTCCTTTTTATCTCAAATAAAGTTTGATACCGAGCCTAATTAATCGTCCCGGCGAAAACGCCATATTGTTGCGCATTACTTCAACTTCGTGGAACGTGTAATAGCGATTCGAATCGCCCGCCAAATCGCCGAGATTAACTATGCGTCCCGTTCTCCGATTGAACGCCGAACCAAGATTTACGTTGCGGTAATCGAACAAATTTTTGATTTCCGTATAAAATACAAATCGCGTACGTCCTAAACGCAAGCCTTTATACAACGTGGCGTCAAGATAAAATTCACCGGGCGCATTTGCGGAATTCGGCTCAACATAAATAGCTCCCGGAATAATAGGCGTGTAGGGTCTTCCGAGATTTGCGGTCATCAA
>CAYZMW010000070.1:0-10430 GCA_964479645.1 uncultured Melioribacter sp.
AGACCGGATGACTTTTGTTGTTTATGCTGATGATGTTAAGGGGAAAAGGATTGATCCGTATTATTATCAACCTAAGTTTAAAGAAATTGAGTATGCAATTGAAAACGGAAAATATAAGATTAGAGAATTGAAAGAATTTATTATAAAAATACATTATGGAGCATCTGTCAAAAATGAATATGTCGATGAGGGAATACCTTTATTAAGAATATTGAATTTAAAAGAGAATAAAATTGATTTAAGTGATGTTGTTAAGCTCCCTAAAACATTGCGAAAAGAGTTAGGAAATGCTTTCGTTAAAGAAGGAGATTTATTAATTTCAAGAAGCGGAACAGTCGGTCTTGTTTCTGTTGTACCTAAAGAAGCAGATGGGTATGCTTTTGGCTCATTTATGATTAAATTTTCTTTAAAAGATGGAATAAACAAATATTATGTGGCAAGTTGGTTAAATACAAAGTTACAAAAACTACTAACCGAAAGAGAGAAAATAGGAGCAATACAAGGAAATATCACTATTGGAACAATAGAAAATTTTAAAATCCCGCTTCCACCTCTCGAAGTGCAAAATAAAATTGCAGAAGAAGTAAAGACGAGAATGCAGAAAGCAGAGCAATTACAAAAAGAGGCAAAAGAAATTTTAGAGAAAACAAAGCAAGAAGTTGAAAACATAATTTTAAATGGTGAAACAAATGAGAGTTGATTTTCAAATAGTTTACAATATTGATTCTGATATTAAAAAGTATCTGTTAAACATATTGAAGCAAACATTTGACGATTCAACTACTATTGATTATAGCATTGAAGAAAAACCCGATAATTTAGAGGATTGGTCTATTTTTAACTGGATAGAAATAAAATACAACCATAAAATCGGAGAAAATAAAAATCTTGTTGGTTTTAGTTTGGAAATCGAGGATGACTTTAAGGGAATCATAAGTGAGTTTGGAGACTCTCTTAATGATGATGAAAATATTGATGTTGCCTTTAAATATTTTGACGAAACTATGTTTAAAGAACGAGAGCAAATTATAAAAGAAATTTTCGAACTTGAAATGAAGTTAAGAGAAATTCTAACTTTTGTTTTTATAGACACTTACAAAGGAGAATATTACGACTTATTAAGAGAAATTGATATCAAAATTCAACCCATTAATAGGAATAATCGGCCAAATGAGGAATATTTCAAGAAATATTTTGAAAATGAATTTTTCTTTCTTTTGTTTAGTGATTATATCCGTCTTGATAATCTAAAAAAGATTGAACAGAGCAATTTAATAGACATGATAGTAAATTCAAATGATTATGATGAATTAAGACAGAATCTTCAAAATAGGGGGATTGTAAAGGAAAAATATAGAGACCTTATTGCATCCATAAAACAAAACTTAGAACCTATAGAAAACATGCGCAATAGCATAGCCCATAATCGTTCTTTTACCAATACAACATTAGAAAATTACCGGCAAGCAAAAACGAATTTAGATAAAATCATAAGGGAATTTTGGGAGGATTTAGGAAATGAAAGTTAGTTTTCTCACCCGTAAAAATTGGCACAGCACATCAGATAACAGGCGGCCGGGTATTGCCTTTGTTTAAATTTCCTTTGGCAATTTCCAATAACCTTAACTTAAGTTATTAATACGTCTCTTAATGTAAAGATCTCATTTGAACACCATAAAAAACACGTGGATGTGCGCATAGTTCTTCCACGTAGAACGAGAAACATTTCTCCGCCCCGTTTCTCAACCCAAATAAATACCGTCCTTGAAAAGACTGGAAAATTCGCGTCATTGCGAGCGTCCACGCTGTGCGGGGACGCGCGGCAATCTGTCGGTTTGTCAGCAAAAGACTATTCGGCGCTCGGTGTGGCAGATTGCTTCGTCAACCCGCCAGAGGCGGGAACTCGGAATGACGTGTTTATTTTAGTTGGCGCACGGTACTACAGATTGCTTCGTCGTTTTCCCGCTTTCCGCGGGAAATCTCCTCGCAACGACTGTGCTTGTTTGGTTCGGGAGACGGTGTAGCGGGTTGCTTCGTATGCCAATGAAGTTATTTCCGCTAATTGCAGGCAAATCCCGAACGAACGCGGGTCGAATTAAAATAACACCTTGAAAATTTTACCCTCACTTGTTTTCCGTTTCTCGCAAAAAGTTTTTTCGTATTTTTATACGTTTATTTCTTAAACGATAATAAAGATTTGCGGAGGTGTTTTGAAAAAAACGATTATCATTCTGGCTCTATTCTCTTTTATGCTCGGAGGATGCTCCGATAAACGCAACGATTTTCTCGGCGGATTGGATAAACTCAAATGGCATTCGGACGTTTCGGACGTGAAAACTTACATGGAAAACCAAGTTAAAGCCGAATATTCAAATTATAAAATAAATCGTAACGAAAAAACTTTAAGTATGTTTTTTAAGGGAGCGGAATTCGCAGGCGTAAAAGTGGAGAGTTGGGAACTTAAAACAAAAGAGGGTAAATTTTTCGAATATATCATTCGTTTTCCTTCGGAGAACAAGAATTACGAGAGAATTCTGAAAACGCTTGAAGCCAAGCTCGGCAGGCCCAATATTACGGAAGAAGCGAAAGCCGTTTGGAAGAAAACTTCGCCGGAACACGCTGATGAGAAAATCGTTTTGCGAAAATTTTCGGACGCCGTTGTTTTAACCGCGGAAGCCGTGGAGGATTAAGATGCTCGAAATGCAAAAGAAACTTTCCAAGACTTTCTACGTAATTCTTTCTCTGCCCGCAACGGCTATGGGATTTGCGCTTTCGGTGCAAATTTCCGCTTTGAGTTGGATTTTAACTACCAAGTACGGACTTGAAATTCACGATGTGGGACTCGTCTGGGCGGCTGGTCCCATTGCGGGAATTCTCGGACAAATAATTTTCGGGATAATTAGCGACAACGTTTGGTTTTGGGGCGGTCGTCGTCGTCCGTTCATTATTATCGGCGGTGTGCTCGCTTCACTCGCCTTGCTCGCTTTGCCGAATATAGACGTGATTTCGGCTTCGCTCGGTTTCGAAGGCATTCTCGGCGTTGCCGTCGCCGTTGCGCTCAGTCTCGATTTGGCTATTAACGTCGGATTTAATCCGACGCGTTCGATAATCGCCGACGTTACGCCCGAAGGCGTTGAGCGAACGAAAGGTTACACGTGGATGCAAACGATTTCAGGCACGTTCGGAGTTCTCGCTTACGTAATCGGCGCGGTGTGGAATAATTACGTTTTGATTTATTCTGGCGTTGTTCTCGTTTTTGCGCTTTCCGTTTTTCCGCCTTTTTTCATTGAAGAACCGCGTTCTCTTTCGACGGACGACGAAAAAAGCAAATCGAAAACAAAAACGCCTTTCGTCGAAATTTTAAATGATATTCGTCCTTTGTGGGGTTTTTTGCTTTATGCGGTTTACGCCATTACCGCAAGATTGCTCGGATATGAAACAAATCAATATGCGATTTACGTAACGATAGCCGTAACGTTTTATTTTATTTTCGAAACACTCGTTAAAAAGGAAAGCGGACGAAGTGAAACCGAAGCGGGACGAATCGGATTTCGGAAAGTCCTGGCGGCTCATTCGTTCACTTGGATTGGCGTTCAGACGATGTTCGTTTATATGTACGCCTATGTTCAATACAAAGTTTACGGATTTTCGGAAGGCGCGGTGATTCCTTCGCAAACACAAGTGGAAATGGGCAGAATAGTTTCAGTGAGTTTTCTGATTTTAAATGCGGTCGGCGCAATTTTGCCCGCATTTGTGCTTGAGCCGATTGCACGGAAAATCGGCAGAGTGAGAACGCACACGTACTCTATCGTTATTATGGCGCTGGGTTACGCCGGATTGCTTTTCTTCGGTTTTTCGCCTGGCGTCATTTACGTGATGATGGCGGTTCTCGGAATCGGCTGGGCTTCCACAATCAGTTTGCCTTTTGCGATTATGTCGCAAAAAGTCGCTCAAAGTAAAATGGGCTTGTACATGGGATTGTTCAATTTATCCGTTGTTCTGCCGCAACTTGTGGCAAGTTTCGGAGTTGGCGAAGCGGTGAGTTCTTCACCCGATAAAAGTTTGATTTTTATCATCGCGACCGTCTCGCTCGGAGTTTCGTCCGTTTTATGGTTTATGGTCAAAGAAGAAAAAAATTAAAATGAGGAAAGAATTTCAATGTTACGATACGTTACATTTTTGTTATTGACGTTTTTCGTAAGCGTTTTTGCACAGAATAAAAACTCGTTTAACGTGGAATCTTTCGAAATTGTCGATTCGTTAACCTCGGACGACCCGATTGAGAAAGACCTCGGACGATATAACAATTTCGAAATACATTTGAACAAGGGCGACAAAGTCGCGATAAATCTTAAAACCGACAAATTTGCGCCGCTTATTTTACTGGTTTCACCGCAGGGTGAAAAATTTGTTTACCCAAGTAAAGACGGAAAAGAAGTGGCGTTCACGCAAAACGTAAATGAAACGGGCAATTGGAATTTGTTCGTAATCGGCGGCGAAAACGATACGGGAAACTACGTTTGTAAAATCGGTTTTGCCGATTCCGGGGCGTTGAATTTTTCGGAAATGTCGAATTTGTGTGAGTTTTTGAAATTCGTTGCGTCGCACGCTCGCGCGGATTTTGTTTTCCTTAAAGAGAATTTACGGAATGTTCCCAATTTACCGCCGCGCGACGAATTGAAAATCCTTGATGCGAAATTGACGAAAAAGAACGAACTTTTTCTAAAATGCGAAACAGCGAACGCCGAAAGCGAATTTGCGAAAATTTCGGAAACAATTTACGATTGTTTTGAAGATTGGAACGTGAAAGAAAGTCGAAGACGAAAAACTTCGGAGGGTTATATAAGTTCGATTACGGCGATTCAAAGCGGCGCGCAAGAGCCCGTATTAATCAGGGTTTCGCTTGTCGAAAGTCCTTCGGGAAAATTTATCAGAATTAAATCGGCGCGTTTAAAATAAAAATGCGCCCGATAAGGGCGCGCGGATAGAAATAAAATAAGGAGGCCAAAATGATTATTTTATTTCTTCCAAACCTTTTGAAATTTTCTCAACCAATTCGTCGAACGTAATATTTTGAATTGTCACCTTGTTCTTTTTTAAGATTACATCGACCGTATCGCTTTCACCCCAAAAATACTTGACGAAATCGTAACTCAAACGCGCTCTGTCGTTGGCAATAGGCAAATACTCGCTTAACGAATCAATAAAAGAGTAAACCTTGTGCTCAAGCGAATCCGTTTCGTGTTTTTCAACAACAATGCCTTTTTCCAATGCCATGTTCATCACCTTGAAAAATTATAATAGCAAAATTAATTAAGATTTCTTTTACTTACAAGAAACAATATGTTTTTTTATTTTTATACGTTAATAAAAAACTTTTTCACAAAAAGAAAAATAAGATGAAAAAAGAAATTTGGATAATTTTTACGATAATTTTCTTCACGGTCGCTTTGATTGAACTTTATTTTATTTTGTATCCCCCGTGTCCTAAACCCGAAGCGGTGGCGGCAAAAAGCGAAACGGAAACCCCCGTTAGCGGTGTGGAAGTTGAACATCGTCCGCAAATTACGGGATCCGTCGAAACCACAATAGAGGAAACCACGCCCGAAGGCTCACGCGTTATCGACCCTTCGAAAACGGGAGAATTTCCTCAGTGGAAAGAATTGAAAACGGGCATGACAAAGGAAGAAGTGCGTGCTCTTCTCGGGAAACCGAAACTTATTAAAAAAGGGATAACCGAAATTTGGCGGTATTCGTACACAAGCGACCGTTTCGGCGACGTGGTTTTTTACGACGGCAAAGTGATTACTTGGTTGGAGCCCGTTATTACTTTGTACGACTGAGCACGTCGCGCGAATTAGCGCTTGACTTATGATTTACGACACACCGTAATTTATCGAGAGTTTACAAAAAATTTGTCCCGTTAAATTTATGTGACAAAGAACAAACGCATAAGTTTCACTTCGAAGAAAAATCGACCCTCTTGAGGATTTCCTCGGCGGCACGCTTCCCCGCTTTGCCGTCAAGATAGGAAAAGAAAATTTCTTTCGCTTTTTCTCTTTCACTTGCTTTTATTTCGGGGTTATTCACTGCAATTTTTATCGCTTCTCTCAATTCGTAAAAATTATTTACTCTTAGTCCGACTTTCTCCAGAATTTCAAAAATTTCTTCTCGGGAACGTTTTTCGCAAGGAACTACAAAGGTAATTATCGGCTTATCGAGAGCGATTGCCTCGGCGATTATCGAACTGTAATCCGCCACTAACACATCGGCTATCATCAAAAAAGGCAATGCGTTAAATTCCTCAATAAAATAGACGCCCCGCGTTCGTCGTAACTTGTTTTTGCTATCTTCTTGCGTCCAAGTGTGGACGGATACAAGGATATTGTAATCACTTGCAAGCTCGCCGACTTCATCTATCCATTTGTCAAGCGCGGAAAGTTTCCCGGGTCCCCATGTCGATGAAAAGAAAAGCGTTTTCTTTTCCGTGTTCAAACCGATTTTATCTTTCAATTTTTGCAAGAATTCTTCATTATACGTACCGTCAAAAGCGGGGTCTAATTTCGGGTAGCCAATCGCTTTCACCGAAACGATACCGCGCTCGCGCGCTTTCTTTACATGTGTTTCACTCGTTAAAAAGTAAATGTCAAAAGCGTTAAAATTGCGATTTTCCGACCATTCTTTAAATTGATACGGTCCATGTCCGAAACCTATTTTAGTTATTTTCTCGCAAGGGAATTTATGAGCCGCAAGGCGCGCCATGATTACCGCTTTCGGGAAAACGGGCATTCGAAAATAAGAAGCGCCTTTGCTTTCAAGATAGTCGCGCGTCTTTTTATTCTTCGCAACAATTTTTATAGGAGGCAAATGTTTTTGAATGGGCGCGAACATTTCGCAATCGAGAGGGTCGGCGCAATAGAACACAACATCTTTTTGCTCGCCGAAAATTTTCGCGAGATACCATGCGATAACGTAAGGATATTTATAAATATAATACGACAAAACCATTATTCGAACTTCTCCGTAATTTTCTCGAAAACATAATCGGGATAAATTTTCCGCATGCAATCGTGATGCCCGAGCGGACATGTTTTTCCCCCGTGGCTTCCGCACGGACGGCAATCCAAGTCGAGTTCAAAGACAAAATCGTTTTGGCGGAAAGGGAAATATCCGAGCGTTTTCACTGTCGGTCCGAAAAATGCGAAGACGTCGGTTTCAACTGCATTCGCCATATGAAGCGCGCCGCTATCGTTGCAAATCAGCAAATCGCATTGTTTAATGGCGGCGGCGGATTGTAAGACAGAAAGTTTCCCCGCAAAATTTACGGCGTTTTTTTCGGGCGATACTTTTTCGCAAATTTCCCTTTCGTTTTCTGCGCCTATTAAAATTATTCCGAAATTCTCTTCCGATAATTTCATAACGAGTTTCCGATAATACTCGGTCGGCCAACGTTTAGTGAACCAAACCGAGCCGGGAGCGACGGCTATTAATTTTCTCGTTTTCCCTTTAATTTCGGCGACGTTTTTTTCGCTTGCTTCGAAATCTTCGGACGAAGGAAAAAGTTCGGTACGCGGGGAAAATTTCTTATTCGTTAGCGGCGAAAGTAAAGCGAGATTTCTTTCGGCGACGTGAACATTATCGGGACGACGAACCTTGTGCGTCCAGTGTTTAGCCGAGTTCCATCTGTTGAAACCGATACGCATCGGAATTCCCGCATATTCGAGTAAAAGCGCGGTTGTCATCGAACCGTGCGGAGTAATCGAAATATCGTATTTTCTCTTTCGGAGTTTGTGCAAAATTCGGAAAAATGACAGGATTTTGTTATTCCGTTTATCGAACTCTATTATTTCGTTTAAGTGCGGATTATTTCTTAACGCGTCGGCGGTTTGCGGAATTACTAATGCATCTATTTGCGCTTCGGGGAAAATTTCCCTCGTCGCGCGAATTAACGGCGTAATTAAAATCACATCGCCGAGAAAAGCCGTTTGTGTAATTAAAATTTTCATTTTCATTTTTCGCAATTCGAAAAGATACGAAAACAACCGTCAAGAATGAAAAAATTTTGAATTAAACCTCAATCGAACAAACGATATGCGTATTTTTTCGGATTTGCGAATTTATCGGTTAACGGATAAATGGGATTATTAAGGAAGAAATGAAACACCGATTTTACCGGTTTTTATAACGATTATATCCGCTTTAAGGATTTGTCAGCGCAGTAATACAACGGATTGCTTCATCAACCCGTCCTGGGGGTTTGTTAGCAAAAGATTATTCAGCGCAAGATACTATGGATTGCTTCGTCCTTGCCGACTTACGTCGGCGCGTCCTCGCAACGACTGAAAATTTCGTGTCATTGCAATCCCGCCGAAGGGGGAACTCGGAATGACTGTGGTTATTTAAGTTGGCGCACGGCAGGCTTGAGGCAGAACGTTATTTTTATTTCGCTTTCACTTTTAGAATTTCGTCCCACGAAGTGGTGTAGCGCGGCGAAAGAAAATTGCGTTGCAATCGCCATTTTTCCGAAGGAGAAATCGCGGCAAGGCGGAGAGTGTCCCTGCCGTATTTGGCGTTTATTTCATTAATCGCATTTGAAATACGTTCGTGTTTTTCGAAATCGTAATCGTAAAAAATATCGGGTTGAACTTCCTTTTTATTCGAAATACCCGTAACGATAACACCCGCACGCTTATAATTGTAGCCTTCTCTGAAAATCTCTCGCAAAGCGTTTACAGCGTGTTTAACAAGTTCCAATTCGCTCGATGTCGCAACTGGCAAAGCCATAGTGTAAGCGTTTCCGTACTGCGGTTCGTCCTCTCTGTGTTTGTCGGTTCTTAAAAAAACCGTAATAAACGAAGCAATCGAATTTTGCTTTTGCAATTTTTCTGCGCAACGTACGGCAAAGGTCGAAATCGCCGTTTCAATCAATCCGTAATCGCTCGTCGTTTTGCCGAAAGTGCGCGTGGTGGCAATCGATTTTTTCGGCTCGCGAATATCGTCCAAATCGATTTCGTCGTAGCCGAGCAATTCCCTTTGCATTTTTAAGCCGGTTACCGTCATTTTTCTGCGTACCCAATCCGCCGGTAGTTTTGTGAAATCGTACGCTGTTCCGACATTGTGAGTTTTCAACATAACCGAAAGTTTACGCCCGACGCCCCAAACTTTTTCTATCGGCGTTTTTTTTAACGCTTCGGTTATCTCATTTTCGCCATCGAGAACGCAAACATTTCCGTATTCCTTTTCCTTTTTCGCAATTCGATTGGCTATTTTTGCCAACGTTTTAGTTGCGGCAATTCCAATTCCGGTGGGGATACCGATACCATTTAAAACAGCAGAATAAATTTTTCGTCCGAGAGCGAGATAATCTTCCTTCGAAAGATTATCGGGCAAATGAAGGAACGCTTCGTCAATCGAATAAATTTCGATATCTTCGCCGAAATCCGCAAGAAGCGAATGCATTCTACGGCTCATATCTCCGTATAGAGTAAAATTCGTGCTGAAAATTTTCACACCGTGTTTTCGGAAAGTCTCCCGCAATTGGAAGGCGGGTTCGCCCATTTTAATTCCGAGCGCTTTGGCTTCGTTCGAACGCGAAATCACGCAACCGTCGTTATTGCTTAAAACAACAACCGGCTTCCCGTTCAAAGCGGGATTAAAAACGCGTTCGCAACTTACATAAAAATTATTTCCGTCAATGAGTGCGTACATAGAAACAGCGAATTTTACATGAAAACAATGAAGATTTAATAAACAATTTAAAATAAAAAAGCCCGAAACGCAAAGCGTAACGGGCTAAAATTAAATCCAGGCGGCTACCTACTCTCCCACACGGTTGCCCGTGCAGTACCATCGGCGTTCGGGGTCTTAACTTCTCTGTTCGGAATGGGAAGAGGTGTTTCACCCCGGCTATAACCACCTGAAAACTTTAACAAAATTTAACGACAGATCGGAAGAGACCGAATTAGAACTAAAGTTAGAATAACTAATTTTTTAATGATATTGGCTAAGTCTCACGACCAATTAGTAGCGTTCGGCTGAACGTGTCGCCACGCTTACACCTACGCCCTATCAACCTCGTCATCTCCGAGGGGTCTTTAGTTCCAACTAAAAGTTGGAAAGGGATACCTAATCTTGGAGTTGGCTTCGCACTTAGATGCTTTCAGCGCTTATCCATTCCGAACATAGCTACCCAGCGGTGCCGCTGGCGCGACAACTGGTGCACTAGAGGTTCGTTCACTCCGGTCCTCTCGTACTAAGAGCAAATCTCCTCAAGTATCCTACGCCCGCAGAGGATAGGGACCGAACTGTCTCACGACGTTCTGAACCCAGCTCACGTACCGCTTTAATGGGCGAACAGCCCAACCCTTGGGACCTTCTTCAGCCCCAGGATGCGATGAGCCGACATCGAGGTGCCAAACCTTGCCGTCGAT
>CAYZMW010000071.1:0-21690 GCA_964479645.1 uncultured Melioribacter sp.
AATTGGACACAAATTTGGGAAGCGACCGATGACGGAAACGGATGGATATGGCGTGAAATCGAAATCGATTTAAGCAACTACGCTAATCATAATAATGTCGTTTTTGCATGGAGATATGTCGGCAACGATGGTGACTTAGTCGCTATCGATAATGTTCAAATTACTTACGGAACAGTTGATGTCGATGATGAAGATAACACAATGCCTTCGGAATTTTCGTTGCAACAAAATTACCCGAACCCGTTTAACCCAACTACTGTAATTAGTTATGCTATTCCAACTCAATCGCACGTAACTTTAAGTATTTACAACGCTCTTGGCGAAAAAGTGGCTGAGCTTGTAAATGAAGTACAAACAGCAGGAACTTACAAAGTTAACTTTAATGCAACGAATTTGGCCTCGGGACTTTACTTGTACAGAATTCAGGCTGGTAATTTTGTTCAAACAAGAAAAATGATGTTGCTTAAATAATTAAACAAAAATTGTCAATTAAGGTCGGGAGAAAATTTCTCCCGACTTTTTTTATCTATTAAAAAAAGGTAACAAAATGAAAACCTTATTAAGAATTTCTTTACTTGTTTTTTTGAGTTTCGTTCTTACCGATTGCTCCTCCACAAACAAATTTATGGTGCAAGGGACTGAAGAATATTCAAAAGCAACAAGTAAAATGCTTGGCAATTGGAATGTTAGCGAGTACATAATTGACGGACACAACATGATAGGAAAAAAATATGATAAAATGACTGCTAACTTCGATTTCCCTACAAGAAAAGTCACTTTTGATATTTGGGTCTCGAAAAAAACAATCGAACAAAAACTTAAAGATTGGGAAGAGAAATTTCCGGGAATTAAAGTTGACGAATACAAAATCGTTTACACTGCAAAGTGGGATGTTGCGGACGATATTTACATTTACTTTAACGATGGCGAAACAAATATTGACATTAAAGGCGGCGGAGAAAACTTCGAAGGCTTTTACGGTTGGGAAAGGTCTAAATTTGAAATGGCGAAATCCTCGGACGACGGTTCTCTTTTAGGTTCGGTTGTTGGAAGCGTTACAAAAGCCGCAACAGGCACGGAAGATTTATTCCCAGACTTTTCTTATTCCTACGTTTACAATGTAACGAATAACACGTTTACCTTGAAAAGCGGTGACGATAAAATTGTTCTCGTAAGATAAACTGCTTATAACAATTCATATAAGCCGCACTCGTTCATTTACGAATGCGGCTTTTTTATTTTAAATTTTATTCAACGGTTAATTTGCCATCTTCAATGTGAAGCAATTTCTTATCGGGTAAGATTAAATTTTTATCGTGCGTTGTGAAAATAACGGTTGTACCGCGCTTGTTAATTTTTAGAAATAAATCGAGAATTTCTTCCGATGTTTCTTCGTCGAGATTTCCGGTCGGTTCGTCGGCAAGCACAAGCGGCGGATTGTGCAAAACGGCGCGCGCAATAGCGGCGCGTTGAAGCTCTCCTCCCGAAAGCTCTTCGGGAAAGTTTTGCAATTTATGAGCAATCCCTATTTCCGAAGCCACATCATAAATTCTTTTTTTGATTTTTCTCCGCGAATAACCGAGCGATTCCATTATGAAAGAAAGATTAGCGTAAATATCGCGGTCGTTAAGAAATTTAAAGTCCTGAAAAACTATTCCGAGTTTTCGTCTCAATTTCGGAATATCTTTTTTTCGTAATTCCGAATAAACGAAGTCGAGAAAAAATATTTCGCCTTCCTGCAATTCCACGGAGGCGTTAATCAGCCGTAGTACGGTGGATTTCCCAACTCCGCTTTTGCCCGTCAGATAAACGAATTCGCCTTCTTCCACTGAAAAGGAAACGCCGCTTAAAATTTCTTCTTCCTCGTAACCGAAGGAAACATTTTCAAATTCAAGTATCATCTTGCCTTCCTCACTACGAATTGGGCGCGTTCGCTCTCGGGCGTAGCGTCGTCGAAAGTAAAAGCGTCGAAGCAATCGACCGCGAACAAGCCCGCTTTTTCCAAAAATGAAAAATAATCAAAAAAGGGATAAATGCGCTGCTCGTGTTTCTCGTAAAATTTTTCGTTTTCGTATTCAACGAAAAATTCGTTTGTATGAACGCGACGCTCCGCATCGTAGAAACTTTTTTGCTCGAACTGAATTCCGTTGAATTTTCCTTTTCTATTGAACCGTTCCGCATTATTCACGCTATTTTTTTCAAGCGAAACGTCGAAAAGAAAAATTCCGTCGTCGGAAAGAATTCCCGAAACTTCGGTGAAAAATTTAACCAAATCATTTTCACTCAAAAGGTAATTGACGCTGTCGAACGTTGAAATAATTAAATCGAATTCGCGGCGAAAAGGAAGAGCGCGCATGTCGCATGCAACTTTCGGGAGAGATGTAATTTGAAGCGATAACATTTCTTTCGACAAGTCGGACAAAATAAATCGGCAATCGAATTTTTTCGAAAGCCTTGCGGCAATCGCACCGTTTCCGCCCGCAATTTCAAGGACGGAACGAGGAAAGATTTCCGCATCGAGAGTTAAATCGTATAAATATTCCGCCCATGCGTCATAATCGATATCCTTCATTAAAAAGGCGTAAATACCGCTCAATATTTTGTACGGTTTAAGCGATTGCATTTCTGTTGCGTACGATTTTTTCGGCAAGTTCAATTGCGGCAAGCATGCTTGTTTCATCGGCAATTCCGCGCCAAGCAATATCGTAAGCGGTTCCGTGGTCCGGCGAAGTTCGCACGAAAGGCAATCCCGCCGTGAAATTCACGCCGTTATTGAAATTTAACATTTTGAAAGGAATCAAAACTTGGTCGTGATACATTCCGAAAACAAAATCGAACTTTTCGTAACCGCGCTTTGCAAAAAAAGCATCGGGGACGAATGCGCCGGCAACATTGACGTTTTCCGCACGAAGACGTTCAATTACGGGAACGATTATCTCTTTTTCTTCCGAACCGAGCAAGCCGTTTTCGCCCGCATGCGGATTTAATCCGAGAACCGCAATCTTCGGCGTGTCGATTGCGAAATCATTTCGCGCCGTGTTTACAAGAAGTTTAAGTTGCGCGTAAATTTTCTCTTGCGTAATTAATCGCGGCACATTTTTCAACGGTTCGTGAATTGTCGCGAGCGCGGTTTTAAATTTTTCCGAAATGAAAGTCATTAAATAATTTTTAGTTTCGCTTAAATCTGCGAGCAAATCCGTGTGTCCTTTGTATTTTATATCCGCCGTAGCGAAAGCGTCTTTTGAAATCGGCGCGGTTACCATTGCATCCGCTTTCCTTTGCGAAATAAGTTCATACGCGCGCATAACGGACGCAAATGCCGTCGAGCCGCTTATTTTTGTAGGCTTCCCGATTTCCAATTTCGCATCGTCAATAAAATCAAGCGAAAGAAAGCCTTCGCGAATTTTTGTATTGAATACCGAGAGCGCTTTTTCGTAAATATTTTTCGGCGTGATAAAAATTATTTCGCTTCCGAAATTTTTTTCGGAAAGAATTTCAAAAGCTTTCAGCGAAATTTCCAAACCGATGCCGTTAACATCACCGCACGTTACAGCAATCTTACTCATAATTTTTTCACCAGTTTATAATCGCCGTTACCTTTTTCATCGATAAAAATAAATCTACTCCCGCCGTAATCCCAAATCTCACGATTGTAATCGTAACTTGTCAAATCTTTTGTTTTTTTCAAAGGTTCACCGTAACGAATATAGACCGAACCTCTGTCCGTTTCGAAACCGTTTTGCTTTTGAGGCGACGAAAAATGTTCGATGGCGTAATCCACGCGCCGAAAAAATTCCGTCATAATTTCATTGTAAGCGTTGGAAGTGTCGGGGTCGAATTCGCGCCATAAATCGAAAAGCGATTTCATCCGCATATTTTCCGAGGCTTGCTCTATCGTTGCGATTTTTTGTTCATCGAACAACATTTTCAGCGCTTTCGTTCTGATATTTTCCGCAGAAAGCGAAAACGGTTCGTTCTCCCAAATGATTTTCAAGGGGAATGTAAAAGAATTTTCCCCGATAATTATTTCAATACGAGCCTTGCCCGGCAATAATTTCGACGAAAAATTTTTCACTTCGAAAATTTTAAACTCTTTCGCGCATTGTTTAGGTGTAAAGACGAATTCATTACCGATAAGCGCGAAAGTCGGTGCGCCCGGAATAATTGCGCGTGTTTTAAATACGGAAACCGTTTCTCCGAATTGTCGTATCTTTACCGTGCACAGAGAATCTTTCGCCGTAGTCGGAATTAATAAATCGAAAGCGGAAGCGGAAAAAGGCGAAACGGTTTGCAGCGAAATCGTGGAATAAACTTTTTCTCTGATTTTTTTCACTACGATAGGACGAAGGATTTTCGAATCGGCTTTCGCCGACTCTATTTCTTTCGTAAAACGAACGAAAGAATCTTGAACGTTCAAGATTTGAAATTGAAACTTGGCGAAGTATTTCCCGTGAGGCAATTCCGTGGAGAAAAAACGATGGAAATATTTTCGAGAATTTTTCGTTTCTTCGAAAGTACCGACAAAAACATTTTTCCGAACGGTTTTCCTGTAAAAGAGAGAATCGTTTCGGAAAAGTTCAATGCCCACGAAACAATCGGCTTTATATTGCCCGTTAACTTTTTCAAAAAACAATTTGTCGTATGAGATTTTAAAATCGGTGTAAAAGACCGTTGAAGAATCTTTCGGCACAAGGTAAGTTTCAAAATAAGGGAAAGTCCGCTCTTGTGCAAAAGCGGACTTTAAAAGTAAAAGAACAACAAATGGAAATATTCTTTTCAATTTTAGCTGTTCATGCTCATGAGGAATTCTTTATTGCTGCGCGTTCCCTTCATGCGGTCGAGCAAAAATTCCATCGCTTCGACGGGGTCGTAATTGCTGAGGAACTTACGCAAAATCCAAATTTTATTAAGTTCTTCTTCGGTAAGCAACAATTCTTCTTTACGCGTACCGGTTTTATTCAAATCGATTGCGGGGAAAATTCTGCGGTCCGCCAAATCGCGGTTCAGAACAAGTTCCATGTTCCCCGTGCCTTTGAACTCTTCGAAAATCACTTCGTCCATTCTACTGCCTGTATCGATAAGCGCGGTGGCGATAATCGTCAAACTTCCTCCTTCGTCGATATTTCGAGCCGCGCCGAAAAATCGTTTCGGCTTTTGTAACGCGTTTGCGTCAACGCCGCCCGAGAGAATTCTTCCGCTGTGAGGAATAATCGTATTGTATGCGCGAGCCAAACGCGTGATACTGTCGAGCAATATTACGACGTCCTGCCCGACTTCCACCAATCTTTTCGCTTTTTCGATAACCATATTGGAAACCTGCACGTGACGTTCCGGCGGTTCGTCGAACGTCGAAGCGATAACTTCCGCCTGGACGGAACGTTGCATGTCGGTAACTTCTTCGGGACGTTCGTCTATTAATAAAATCATCAAAACAATTTCGGGATGATTACGCGAAATGGAATTCGCCATTTGTTGAAGCAGAACCGTTTTACCGCTTTTGGGAGGCGAAACAATCAAACCGCGTTGCCCTTTCCCGATGGGAGAAAGCAAATCCACGATGCGCATCGAATATTCGCCGGGCGCCGATTCAAGTTTAATTCGCTTTTGCGGGTAAAGCGGCGTTAAGTTATCGAACAAAGTTCTTTCGCGCACTTTTTCCGGCGGAACACCGTTTACCGCTTCGACTCTAAGCAATGCGTAAAAGCGTTCGTTATCTTTCGGCGGACGAACTTGTCCCGTAACGGTATCGCCGGTTTTCAAGTAAAATCTTTTTATTTGCGAAGGCGAAACATAAATATCGTCGGGCGACGGTAAATAGTTATACGTTGACGAACGTAAAAAACCGTAGCCGTCCGGTAATACTTCAAGTACGCCTTTTGAAAAGGTCAGACCGTCGTTTTGTGTTTGTTCTTCAAGGATTTTCATTATCAGGTCTTGCTTTCGGAGGTCGCGATAATGAGAGAGGTTTAATTCTTTTGCGATTTTGTACAAATCCACCAACTTCATTGATTGAAGTTCAGAGATGTCCATAGACATGAGTTTAGTTCCTGTAATTTGTGTTAAAAAATATTAATCCTTCATTTGGATTTCTGCGTCATTAAAATGAAATTTGTTCGAAAGGAACAAGCGGATAACACACAAAAATATTTAAATATCCGCTCATATGCAAGTTATTTTTTATTTACGCTTTTCGCCGCTTGGAAGTTTCGGTATTAATTTGTACGAGCAAGCCTTTGGTAGAAGCGGATTTCTTACGAATGATGAATGTCGTCTCCGCCGTAACGTGATTGAAAACAAGTGGGAAGCCGATTTGATTGATTATTATGATTGGGACTGATGTTTTGATAAAATCCGCGTTATCCGTGTTCTATCGAAATCAGAAAAACTTTTTCCCGATCAGTTCGTTCAAATATTTTTTGATTTCGTTTTTCCCGATTTTTTTTGTCGCGGAGTAGAGGAAAATTCGCTCTCTTTCGATTGCGCCGCCGAGCGCGGAAATAACTTTGTCAATCGCTTTTTTCTTTTCCGAATTGTTCAGTTTGTCCGCTTTGGTTAAAACCACAATGAACGGCAAGCCGTTTTCGTTCATAAAATAATTTAACGTCAAATCCAAATCGGTCATTCCCAGCCTTGAATCTACGAAATGAATTATCGTGAGAAAATTTCTGCGCGAATAGAGATATTTTTCAATCAGCGTTTTCCACTTTTCCGCTTCGCGCGCGCCGACTTTCGCGTAGCCGAAGCCGGGCAAATCCGCAAAATAAAGTTTTCCGTCAACGTCGTAAAAATTTATGGCGCGGGTTTTCCCCGGCGTGGAACTTGTTTGCGCGAGATTTCTGCGATTGAAAAACGAATTGATGAAAGACGATTTCCCGACGTTCGAGCGCCCCGCCAAAACAATTTCGGGTCTTCCGTCTTTTGGCAATTGCTCTATCGTGTGAGCGCTTTTTAAAAATTTTACGTTCATTTCGTTAAACTTCTTTGTGGTCGAAAGATTTGCGAGTTTTCATTTTTTCAAAAACAAATATCCGAAAAAGCGCAATAAGAAGAATAAAATTCTTAAATTTGACACGTATTAAAAATTCAAATGACAATGAAGAAATGAGAAAAATAAATTTCTTTTTATTAGCGATCGCGATTTTAGCCGCGCAAGGATTGGCGCAAAACGAGATTAAATTCGCGTGGTTCGCAAATCCGAAATTAGACAGCGCGGGAAGCGATTTCATTGCGGAATTAAACGCGCTTGAAACCGAAGGCGCGGCGTTCGTTTTGCTTACGGGAAAAATAACAAGCGGGAAAAATATCTTTACGTCGCTTAAAAAGGCGATTGACAGAGTGGATTTCCCCGTGAAAGTTTTACCGACAAATTCCGATTTGTCCGATTTCGAAACTTCCGCATCTTTTTACGATAATTTCGAGGAGAAAAGATTTTTATTAAAAAAGGGAAATTCCCTATTCATCGGACTTTCGTCGCAAAACGCTTTTGCGCCCGAAGTCGGTTTGTTTGCGCGCGAGGATTTGCTTTGGCTGGAAGACGAACTGCAATCGCTTCCCGATTCTCTGCAAGTTTTTCTTTTTACGGATTTTCAGCCTTCCGAAATCGTTAATTTTTACGAATTCGAACGGCTCTTGAAAAACGATTTTTTCGAAACCGTTTTTCTTCCCGAAAAACCGAAAGGGATTTCTACGAAATATTACTTTATTTATCCGAACGGCGAAAACGCCGAAGCGAAGTGTTTTCTTACTTCGCGAAGCATTTCGGTTCGTTTCGAAGGCGGGAAGGAGTTCGTTCAACATTTTAAGAAACCCGTCGCGCGCCAAGTCGAGCCGAAAGTCGAATTGTTTTCTTTGAACGACGAGAAATTGAAAGAACTTTGGAGACAGAGCGTATCGTCGTCCCTCTTTGCGAAAGCGCTGATTTACAAGGGGAGAATTTACACGGCGCAAAACGACGGTCTTTTAAGTTGCTTCGAACGCGACGGTTCGCTTTTGTGGGATTACGATTTGTTCGGCGACGTGAAGTTTGCGCCCGTCGCAATGGACGGCTATGTTATCGCCGCTACGCTACAAGGCGATTTGATTTTGTTGAACGCGTTGAGCGGCGACGCGCTACAGACAATCGGCTTTGAAAATGCGATTACTTCGCCGCTTCTTGTTTTCGAATACAAATGGGAAGTTAACACAATGTCGCCTAAAACAAGCGGTTCGAAAGCGGCGGTTGTGTTCGGTTCGGCGGACGGCGTTTTGCGCTGCTACGATGCCGAAACGCTCGAAAAAATATGGGAAACGAAAGTCGGGAATTTCGCTTTGAGCAATCCCCTTTATCAATCGGGAAATCAGATTTTTACGGTTGCGGGAAAATCTCTTCTCGCGTTCGACAAGAAAAACGGCGCGCTTTTGTGGCGCAAACGTTTCGCCGAAAAACCGGTCGGTGAAATCGCCGTCGGACGCGCGGATATTTTCGTAATCGCCGAAAGGAAAATTTATTCGATAGACGGCAAACTCGGAAACGAAAATTGGGTTGTCAAAAAAGTAACGCCGCGCAAAATTTCTTTGAGTCGCAACAGAAAAACGCTTTACGTAATAAACACCAAAGGCAATCTTGTTTTGCTCGAAAGTTATTCGGGGAAATTTAAGAAGAGTTTCCCTTTGAAATTAAAGGGAAAACGTTACGAAATTTTTGCGCTCGGTAAAACTTTATTTGTGGCGGGACGAGAAAAAGTTTATCGAATTAACAAGCGCGGAAGGTACACGGAAATCCTTGCGTCGAAAATTCCGCTTTCAAGCGCAACGCCTTTCGGCAAAAAGGAAATTCTTTTTGCGAACATCAACGGCGACGTGATTTTGTGTCGTTACATCGGCGATTAATAATCGCAAAACAAATGAAAAAACAATTGCCGCGAAAATTCGTAATTTGTAATCAATAATAAAAATTTTACGGGAAATAAATGAAAACACCGCTTGTGTTGATTGTCGGACGTCCGAACGTCGGGAAATCGACATTGTTTAACAGATTGACGAAATCGAAAGATGCGATAGTGGACGATTTTAGCGGAGTGACGCGCGACCGCCTTTACGGCGAAGCCGAATGGAACGGCAAAGTTTTCCGCGTTATCGATACGGGCGGATACGTACCCGAAAGCGAGGACTTGTTCGAAAAAGCGATTCGCGAGCAAGTGGAATTTGCCGTGGAAGAAGCCGACGCTATTTTGTTCATTGCCGACGGCAGAAACGGCGTCAATCCTTACGATGCGGAAATCGCGAAACTTTTACGAACGTCGAAAAAGCCGGTTCTTCTTTTGGTTAACAAACTCGATAATTCGCAACAGGCTTTGCTTTCAAGCGAATTTTATTCCCTCGGATTAAACGAGGTTTATGATATTTCCGCTATAAACGGAAGGAATATCGGCGACGTTTTGGACAGACTTGTGGAACTTCTCGATTTCGGCGAAGATGACGCCGAGCGCGACGAGCGAATGCGTATCGCGATTATCGGAAAGCCGAACGTGGGAAAGTCTTCGCTTACGAACGCTTTGCTCGGTTACGACAGAACGATTGTAACGGATATTCCCGGCACGACGCGCGACTCGATAGATTCGGTTCTGAAATATTACGGCGAGGAAATCGTGCTTGTCGATACCGCGGGCTTGCGGAAAAAATCGAAGATTAAAGAAAATATCGAGTTTTATTCGAACGTTCGGACTTTTCGCGCTTTGATGGAAAGCGACGTTGCGATAGTCGTGCTTGACGCCGAACTCGGAATTGAAAAGCAAGACCAAAAGATTATCGACGAAGCGGTGCGCCGCAAAAAAGGGTTGATTATTGCGGTCAACAAGTGGGATTTGATTGACAAGGAAACGAACACGGCGAAAGTTTTCGAAAACGAAATACGCGAAACGCTTGGGAACGTTGACTTTGCGCCGATTATATTTATTTCGGCGCTTACTAAAAAACGTATTTTCAAATTGATTGAACTTGCGAAAGAAATTTACAAGGAGCGGAAAAAGAAAATTCCGACCTCGAAACTCAACGACGTTTTGCTTCCCGAAATAGAGAAAAATCCGCCGCCCGCTACGCCGACGGGACGCGAGGTTAAAATCAAATACGTAACGCAAGTCGGCGAGCATTATCCGATTTTTATGTTTTTCTGTAATTATCCGAAGCACGTGCCGGATTCTTACAAACGTTTTCTCGAAAGGAAAATTCGCGAGCACTTCGGATTTTTCGGCGTGCCGCTGAAAATAACGTTGAAAGAAAAATAAGAAAAATAGGACGGGAAACATTTGAGCAAACAAAATTTGTTCAATAATGCCATCGGGAAATATTTACCGAAATCGAAGTTCGGAATTTTCCGCCGTTTCCTTTTTTCTTTTATTGCGATTTCGCTTCTTCCGCTTATTGTCTTTTTTATTTACACTTCAGGCGTTTACGACGATCTTGAAACAACCGTTTCGAAACATCTCACCGAGAGTATCGACCAAAAGACGCGCGAAACAACGGAATTGCAGTCGGTTCTGATTGCTCATACAATCGAACGTTTTCTGAAAAAATGCGAAAGCGATTTGGAAGCCTTTGCGTCGCTGCCGCGAAATTCGGAAAATTATTTGGAATTTTACAAAGAGCACACGGGGGAAGTTTGGTACTCGGTTAAGCGTAACGGAAAGTGTTCCGAAGTCAAGAAGCGCATTCCGTTGTACAAAGAATTGTCCTTCGTTAATCGCGCGGGTTACGAAGAAGTGAAAATTTCCGACGGGAAGAAAATAACGGGACGCGGTTTGAAATACGTTGCAAATCCTCGAAACACGCGCTACAAAAACGAGCGTTATTTTATCGAAACGATAAACTTACGCGAGGGAGAAATTTACGTTTCGCATTTGAACGGTTTTCACGTTTCGCGCCAAGAACAATTACAAGGCGCGAAAAGTTTGGACAAAGCCTGTTCGGGGAAATTTTACGACGGCGTAATTCGTTTTGCAAAACCGATATACGAAAACGGGAAGTTGCTCGGCATAGTCGTCCTTGGTCTCGACCATCGTCATTTAATGGAATTTACGCAACACGTTTTACCTAACAAAACGGAGGTCGTGGTAAAACCGAGTTATTCTTCGGGCGACTACGCTTTTATGTTCGACGATGACGGTTGGATAATTACGCATCCGAAATTGTGGGACATTCGCGGAGTGGACAAAAACGGAAAACTTGTTCCGCCTTATACCGAAAAAAGTACGAAAGAAGAAATACGCGCGGGAAGAATTCCGTTTAATCTCGATTACGCGGCTTTCGTTCATCCGAATTATCCGTTTGTAGCGGAAGAAGTTCGCGCCAAATCTTCGGGTTCGGTACTTACGACGAATGTCGGCGGTATTCAAAAAATTATGGCTTACGCGCCGATTGTTTATTCGAAAGGCGTGTATAAAAAATACGGAATTTTCGGCGGCGTGACCATCGGTTTGCAACTTCGCCATTTCAACGAACAAGCGCGCTCGATTACCGCCGAGATGGACAAAATCATTTCATCTTTCAAGGACGAAATAGTTTATTACGTTCTTCTTATTTTCGGTTTTGCCGCGTTGATTTCCTTTTTCGTTTCGCGGAATTTTTCCAAACCGATTCAAGAACTGACGGATTTCGCGCAGGAAATCGCTTCGGGTAATCTTGACGAACATATCGAATTGGAGCGCAACGACGAAATTGGAACGCTTGCAAGCGCGCTTAATTTTATGTCTTACGAACTGGCGAATATGAAAGAGAAACTCGAACGTTCGCTTAACGAAGCGCAAAGCGCCACGAAAGAAGCGCGCGAATATGCGTCGCGTTTGGAGTACCAATTGCAAGTGTTCAAAAGCATTCAGGAAATAAGCAATATTCTCGGCGCGACATTCGACCTCGATAAAATTTTGAAATTGATTTTGCGAAGAAGCGTGGAAACCTTGGGCTTCGACCGCGCTGTGCTTTATCTGCTTTCGGACGACGGCGAATATTTGGAGTTCCGCGAAATGTACGGATTTACCGAAAAAGAAAATCGTTTCGTGAGGAATTCGCGTTATTCTTTACGCGAGGACGATTGCATCGAAACGCGCGCGTTTAAAAGCGGCGAGATTTTCTTTATCGACGATTTTTTCAAATATACCGACGCTACGGAACTCGACAGAAAAATCCGAAAGTACGGAAAAAGTTTATCGTTTGTTTATCTGCCTTTGAAAACGAAAGAGAATATTTTGGGACTTCTCGGAGCGGACAAACTTCGCTCGCAAAAGAAAATTACGCAACAAGAAATCGACGCGCTTCAAATTTTCGCAAACCAAGCCGCGCGCATTATTGAAATTACGCGTCTTTATCGAAAACTTCTCGAGCAAAGAAATTTCGTCGCGGATATTCTTCGTTTTATGCCGAGCGGATTGATTACGGTCAATAAAGACGGCGTGATAACGAGCATAAACAATTCAGCATTGCGCATTTTGAAATTGAAAGAGGAAGACGCCATAAACAAAAACGGCGAAGAAGTTTTTCCCGAGCATTTTTATCTTGTTTCTGAAGTATGGAAAGAAATCAAGGAGAAGGGAAGTTATTCGCGCGACGAAATAGAAGTGGAAATAAAAGGGGAGAAAAAATATTTGAGCGTTTACGCTTCGCCGATTGTGCGCGGCGATGGCGAGTTCGACGAATTTTTAATTTTAATTGAAGACAAAACCGAACGGAAACTGATTGACGAGGAAGTCAAGGAAATTGAGAAACTTGCTTTTCTCGGACGTTTTGCCGCGGGCATCGCTCACGAAATTCGAAATCCGCTGACGGGCATCAGTTTGTTCCTTGACGATATTCACGACTTGCTTGCTTCCGACGCGTCGCTTGCGAAAATGATTGAGATGGCGTTGCGCGAAGTCGAAAGGCTTGAAAAACTTGTCAACGAAATCCTTGATTACGCTTCGCCTTCAAGCGGCAAGTACGAAGAATTTTCGATTAACGAAGTGCTTGAAACCGCGCTCGTGCTATTGAAAAATCAATTCAAAAAAAGAAACATCGATTTGCGCTTGGAACTTGCCGAAGATTTGCCGAAAGTTAAAATTATTAAGGATAAAATAATTCAAGCGCTGTTGAATATTCTCGTTAACGCGATTGAGGCGGTTGACAAAAACGGGAAAATAGAAATTAAAACCGATTGCACGGAAGAAGCCGCAAATCTTTCGCCGTACTGGCGCGCGTCGAAAGGCGGAACAAAAAGCGTTCGCATTTCCATTTGCGATAACGGTCCCGGCATTGACAAAGAAAATCTTAAAAAGATTTTCGACCCGTTTTTTACGACGAAAGAACACGGAACGGGTTTGGGACTTTCGATTACTTTTAATATTATTACGGAGCATAACGCCAAAATTGTTGTAAGCGAAAATGAAAGCGGCGGCGCGTGCTTTACTATTTATTTTCCGTCGGAAGTTTCGGCTTAATTAGAAAAAAAATTGCGGAACGAAACGAAAAATTATGGAAGAAAAGAAAATTATAGTAATTGACGACGAAGAATTTATTCGCATAAATCTCGAACGAATTTTTTCGGACGGAAATTATTCCGTGCGAACTTTCCCGAACGGAAAGGAAGCCACGGCGTATCTGAAAGAAAACGATGCCGACATAGCTTTCCTCGATTTAAATCTTCCCGACATTCACGGCATCGATTTGTTGAAAGAAATCAAAGAAATTCGTCCCGAACTTCTCGTAATAATAATTACAGGGTTCGCTTCGGTGGAATCGGCGGTGCGCGCGTTGAAACTCGGCGCGTACGATTATATTAAAAAACCGTTCAAAGCCGACGCAATAAAATTAATCACGAAACTTGCGCTTGAAACGCAATCGCTGAAAAGAAAAGTCCGCGAACTTTCCGAAAGAAAGGAAGAAAAAGGCGCGTTTGAGCAATTGCTCGGCGTAAGTCCCGCAATAAAATCGGTTAAGCAACAAATTGAACAATTCGCTCAGTATGACGAGGAAACCGTTTTGATTACGGGCGAAAGCGGCGTGGGGAAAGAACTCGTGGCGAAAGCTTTGCACGAAAAAAGCAAACGAGCCAAGAAAACTTTCATTGAAATTAATTGCGCGTCGCTGCCGGAAAATCTTCTTGAAAGCGAACTTTTCGGTTATGAAAAAGGAGCGTTTACGGATGCGCGCGAAAGGAAAATCGGTTTAATCGAAAAGGCGAACAACGGGACGATTTTCCTCGACGAGATAGGCGAAATGAGCGTCGCATTGCAAGCGAAACTTTTGCGTTTGCTCGAAAACAAGCAAATTCGTCGGCTCGGCGCAACTGAAAATATTAGCGTAAATGTCAGAATTATTGCGGCGACAAATAAAAATTTGCTCGGAGCAATCGAGAAAAAAGAATTCCGAAGCGATTTGTATTACAGATTGAACGTTCTGCGAATTGACGTTCCGCCGTTGCGTGAGCGCAAAGAGGACGCGCTCATTCTCGCCAAGTATTTTTTGAATATTTATTCCGTGAAATTTTCCAAAAGCATAAAAGGTTTTTCTCCCGAAGTGGAAAAATTCATCTCTTCTTACGATTGGCCCGGAAATGTTCGCGAACTTAAAAACGTAATAGAAAGAATTACGATTCTCGCGGATAACGAGATAATCAAAACCGCCGATTTTCCTCCTGAATTAATCGGCGTGGCGGGGGATTTTGATTTCGGCGGTGCGAATCTTGAGATAGGGGAAAAGTCGCTCGAAGAACTTGTTCAGAATTTCGAACGGGAAATTATCAGCAAGGTTTTCGAAAAAAATAATTACAATATCAGTAAAACCGCTCTCGAACTGAAAGTTCCGCGTCAAACACTGGATTATAAATTGCAAAAATACGGAATTAAAACCGCCGAAAAATCGGCATAGCCCGCCGAATTTTCGGCAATTATGGTTGTTTATTATAAATTGTGTTTATTCTCAATAAAATATTATTTACAGTAAAATATGAAAAAAATGTATTTTAGTAGTGAAAATAAAAGTTTTTTGAAATTCTAACTAACTCGTTGAACAAAAACCTTACCCTCGTGCTTTTTGGCATAATGCTTGTGTCTTTTGTGCGGGTTAAGGGGTTTTGTTCTTAATATTAATTCATCAAACAACCTTATAGGAGGATTTATGAAAAAACTATTTTCAATCCTAACAGCTCTTCTGGTAATTGGTTTTATGACCAATATTTCCGCTCAGTCGATTAAATGGTCGGGCGATTTACAAGTACGTCCCCGTTACGACATGTTGGATTGGGGCGAATACGGTAAGAGCGGCATCGGCAAAATCAACGATATGTATTACATGATGCGCGCACGCTTGAACGTAGCGGTTGATATCGACGAAAATTGGGTCGGTAAAATCCAACTCGCTCACTACAATTATGCAGGTTATTACTTCACTAACGCAGCCGGTCTCGACGGAACCGCACCTGTAATCGGAAGCAACGATTTACTTTCCCGTCCGGCTGTTAACTTCACTCAAATGTGGTTCGGTTATCATGGAAAAGCATTCGGTTTGGACGGCGGTATCATTCCGTTGAACGCTCTTAAAAATCCGATGATTGATGTTCAATTTTATCCCGGATCACCTATCGACATTCCGTTCACGATTAGGAACTTGGGGTCGGCTACAGGTTTTAAAGGTTATATCAATCCGGGCTTCGGAAAAATTCATTTCATGGCTGTTCTTAATGAAAACTACAGATATATTGAAAATCTCGACGGAAGCGAAACCGACTTGAACGACGTTTACACTTACGGATTTGATTATGAATTCAAACTCGGCGGCTTTATGTTACAACCCGCATTTTATATGACGGTTGCTAACGATTCCGCAGTCGCTCCGATGACTTACGGTTTGAATTTGGGAACACCGAAATTTGCAGGATTTGCAGTAAACGCAACTTTTGCAATGTTCTCCAATTCCGCAACTGGCACAACCGAATTTGACGGTATGTATTTCAGATTCAAAATCACAGGAAAATTAGGACCGGGTAAAGTTATTGCTTGGTACGATTACGCAAAAAGAACCGACAAATATTCTTCGGGTGATGTTGACGAAACTTACGGCTATATCTGGGTGGCATATGCGGTTGGTATTAACAAACATGTTACCGTTATGCCGAGAGCACGTATAATTTCGGATAAAGTTGATAATTCGAAAGATTTCTCAAGAAACAAACTCGAACTTCTTTTCATTGCGAAATTCTAAGAAACAAGATATAAAAGGGAGGAGTTTTCCTCCCTTTATTTTATGAAATAAGATTTTGGAGGTAAAATGAAAAAAATAACGAAAATCCTTTTAGTTGCTGTAATAGGCGTTTCATTCCTTATCGGATTGAACGGTTGCAGCAAAAAGGAAACGGGCCCGATTAAAATCGGCGTTTTACTTCCGTTGACCGGTAGCAAAGCGAAATTCGGCGAAATGGAAAAGAATTCGTTTGAATTGGCAAAAGAGGCTATTAATAAAAACGGCGGAATTGACGGAAGAAAAATTGAGTTTGTTTATGAAGACGATACAGGCAAACCCGATGTCGGTCGTGCGGGCGCGGAAAAACTTATTAACGTTGACAAAGTGCCGTTGATTACGGGAGGTTACAGTTCGTCGGTAACTTACGCCGCCGCTGCGGTTGCTCAGCAATACAGAACGCCTTTCTTGGTAAACACAGGTTCCGTGGATAAAATCACTGAACCCGAATCGTTTAATTTAACTACGAATGACGGCGACAAGTTTTATATTTATCGCCTGAATCCTCCCGTATCGGAATATGCATCCGGTTTGGAAGGATTGTTGAGCGAAGTCGTAAAACCGAAATCGGTTTATATCATTCACGAAAGTACCACTTTCGGAACCAAAGGCGCTAAATCGTTTGAGAAAACCGCTAAAAAATTGGGTATCGAAATTCTCGGAAACGAATCTTACTCAAGCGGTACGGTCGATTTCAAACCGATGTTGTTAAACGCCAAAAAAGCCAATCCCGACGTTGTTTATATGATTGCTTACGTTATGGATGCGGCTATGTTAATGAAACAAGCCCGCGAATTGAATTTCCAACCGAAACTTTACGTCGGCGCAGGCGCCGGATTTACAATGCCCGCATTTAAGGAAAATGCAGGCAAGGCTTCGGAAAGAGTTCTTTCGGCAACGTTGTGGCATCAAACTTTGCCGATTCCCGGCGCAAAAGAGTATTTCGATAATTACGTCAAGAAATACGGCGGCGACGGTCCCGATTATCACGGCGCGGAAGCATACGCTTCGGCTCAAGTTGTTGCGGACGTTCTCAAACGTTGCAAGGGCGATTATTCGAAAGAAAATATCAAAAAGCAACTTGATGCTACGGATATGATGACCGTTTTCGGTCCCGTTAAATTTACTTCCTACGGAAAGAAAATTCATCAAAACAAAATGCAAACCTATGTCGTACAATGGCAAGACGGTTCGCTTAAACTTATTTGGCCCAAAGAATTGGCAAATGCCAAATTCGATTATCCGATTGATTGGAATAAATACTGGAAGTGATTTAACGTAAGTTTTCTCAGGGGAAGCGGTGAAATATCCGCTCCCCCGAAATAATTTGTTTAGCGTTTGCTGAAAAATTTTCAAATCTAAAAATTCCTGGAGTTCGATATGGAAATGTTTTTGCAATCTTTAATTTCGGGATTGCTTGTAGGCGGGCTATATGCAATTATCGGTATCGGAATGACTTTGATTATGGGCGTGCTGAAAATAATTAACTTGGCTCACGGACAAATGCTTATGGTTTCGATGTACATTGCGTGGGTCGCTTGGTATTATTTGGGCATCGATCCTTATCTTTCCGTTTTTATTACGGTCCCGATAATTTTTTAC
The DNA here is from genome assembly GCA_964479645.1 of uncultured Melioribacter sp. Lineage (GTDB taxonomy): Bacteria > Bacteroidota > Ignavibacteria > Ignavibacteriales > Melioribacteraceae > WGAL01. The sequence continues at coordinate 17,842 of CAYZMW010000071.1, forward strand.
TTGGCGGAATTGATAAGCAAATACTTATTGAACCCGCTTATTGAGAAAGATTCAATCCTTCCCGAAAATCAAGTGCTTATGACGGTCGGGATAGGAATCGTATTGGTTGAATTCATGCGTTTTATTTTTACTTCCGATTATCGTTCGGTTCAAACAAGTTATACGGGACAAGCATGGCATATCGGCGGAATTTCTATCGCCATTCCGCTTTTCTGGGCGTTTCTGTTTTCGATTGCCGCAACCGCTTTTTTGTTTTACCTTTTAATGAAAACGGACTTGGGAAGACAAATCAGGGCGACGGCGCAAGATAGGCTTGCGGCTTCTCTGATGGGTATCAGCGCGGAAAAAATCACGATTTTTACTTACGGCTTGGGTAGCGCGCTTATCGCCGCCGCAGGTTCGTTCTTTTTACCTATTTATTATTTGTATCCCGACGTCGGTCCCGAATTTACCGCTAAGGCTTTTGTGATTACAATTCTCGGCGGATTGGGTTCTACGGTCGGCGCGATTGCTGGGGGAATAGTTTTGGGACTTGCCGAAACGTTCGGCGCAACTTACATTGACGCCGGTTACAGAGACGCTTTCGGTTTGATTATTTTCTTACTCGTTTTGGTTTTCTTACCCGGTGGATTAAAAAGTTTAACGAAGGTGTAATCTATGGAAAATAAAAAGTTTTTTTCGAAAGGTGAGTTGATTTTGATCCTTGCGGGACTTGTTCTTCCGTTCGTGTTTTTCTTTTCGCCTTATGTTCAAGGACTATTGATTTTTATTATGATGTGGGTCGTGCTCGGAACTTCGTGGAACTTGCTCGCAGGTTATACGGGACAAGTCTCTTTCGGTCACGCCGCATATTTCGGAATAGGCGCGTACACTGCGGCTCTGCCTTTCTTGCATTTTAAGATTTCCCCTTGGTGGGGACTTTTGACGGGCGGCATAATGGCGGTGATTGTCGGCTATTTGCTCGGCGTAATTGTTTTCCGTTTGCGCGGACCTTATTTCGCATTGGGAACTCTCGCTTCGGCGGAAATTTTGAGAATAGCTTTCGGCGAAGAAGAGTGGCTTACCAACGGACATAACGGAATTTTATATATAACGACTTGGGTTACGAAGTATCCTTATTATTTTATCATTTTCGCTTTGGCAATCGGTTCGGTGCTTTCCGTGAAATTGTTGATGCGCAGAAGGGAAGGGTATTATTTCCTTTCGATACGCGAAGACGAAGACGCGGCGATGGCTCTCGGAATTAATACGAAGAAATATAAAAATATCTCGATGGTCGTTTCTTCTTTCTGGGCGGGCGTTGCCGGCGCTTTCTATTTCATTTACATGGGTTTTATCGATTCGGATACGGTTTTCGCATTGCATAACATTTCGATTATTACGATTCTCGTCGGAATAATCGGCGGTGTCGGAACTATCTGGGGACCCGCCGTGGGAGCGATAATCATGGTGCTTTTGCAAGAATTGTTCCGCTCGGCTATTTTCGGACTTGCTCCGCAATGGGTTTCCGGCATGCACGCTTTCGTTTTCGGTTTGCTCGTGATTTTCGTTATTCTCTATTTGCCCGGCGGCGTTGTCGGAGATTGGGAATTGATAAAGAAGAAGTTGCACATTAACAGTAAAACGGAGAAAAGTTAATGGGAATTTTAACGCTAAAAAACGTTACGAAAAATTTCGGCGGTTTGACGGCTGTAAATAAAGTCTCTTTTACAGTGGAGGAGGGAGAAATATTGGGATTAATCGGTCCCAACGGTAGCGGGAAAACAACAATTTTTAATTTGATAAATCATTATTTCCCCGTTACAAGCGGAGAAATAATTTTCAAGGGCATTAATATTACTCACAAACAAACTCACGAAATTGCAATGCTCGGTATCGGGCGCACGTTTCAAGTTGTAAAACCGTTGAAGCGTCTTTCCGTGGAAGATAACGTAATGGCGGCGGCTTTTGCACGCGAAACCACATTCGAAGGCGCAAGAAAAGTTGCTCGCGAAGTGCTTGAATTTACGCATCTCGACCATGTCGCTCACATGAAAGCGGGCGGACTGCCGATAGCGGGACGCAAGCGCTTGGAAATAGCCAAAGCGCTCGCCACGCGTCCTTCTTTGCTTTTGCTCGACGAAACGGCGGCTGGACTTAATCCTTCGGAACTTGACGAAGCGATTGACATAATCAAAGCGATTCGTTCCGATTTGGGAATAACCATAATTATCGTTGAGCATATCATGAAAGTGATAATGAATATTTCCGACAGAATTCACGCGATTGCTTTCGGAACAACGATTACCGAAGGTTCGCCCGAAGAAGTGGCGAAAAATCCGACGGTTATCGAAGCGTATTTGGGTAGTGATTATCATTAGGAGAAAACTTATGCTGAAAGTACAAAACATAGATATGAGTTACGGAGACCTGCAAGTTTTGTGGGACGTTTCGTTCGAAATCAGAGAAGGAGAAATTCTTGTACTCGTAGGCGCGAACGGTGCCGGTAAATCTTCGATTATTAAAACCATTTCGGGATTGCAAAAAGTTTCCCGCGGGAAAATTACTTTTATGGATGAAGATATTACGAATGAAAAACCGGAAACGATATTGAAAAAAGGTATTGTCCATGTTCCCGAAGGACGTCGCTTGTTCAATGAAATGACGGTGGAAGAAAATCTGATACTCGGCGCTCTTTGGGGCGAAGCGAAACAAAAACGCAAGGAAACAATGGAAATGTGCTACGACTTGTTCCCGAAATTGCGCGAACGTCGTCAGCAACTTGCCGGTACGCTCAGCGGCGGCGAACAACAAATGGTCGCTATTGCGCGCGGACTGATGTCCTTGCCGAAATTGTTAATGTTGGACGAACCGAGCTTAGGACTTGCGCCCGTTTTGGTTCAGGACGTTTTCGAAATCGTTAAGAGCGTTAACAGACAAGGGATTACGGTTCTTCTTGTGGAACAAAATGTTCAGTCGACGCTTAAATTCTGCGACCGTGCATACGTGCTCGAAAACGGGAAAATAGTTCTCGAAGGAACGGGACAAGAATTGTTAAACAACGAACATGTCAAAGAAGCCTTCTTGGGAATATAAAATTAGGAGTATAAAATGTTAGTAAAAAAATGGATGACAAAAGACGTTGTTACCGTGGATGTTCACGATTCACTATCCGATGCGATTGAACTTCTCAAACGCAATAAAATCAGACGTCTCCCGGTCTTGGACGGAAATAAACTCGTCGGAATAGTAACCGACCGCGATTTGAAAGAGGCTTCGCCTTCCAAAGTTACTTCGCTCGATATTTGGGAAATTCATTATCTGATTTCCAAAATAAAAATCAAAGATATTTATAAAAAAGACCCGATTACAATTAGCGACGAAGCCACGATAGAAAAAGCCGCAATGTTAATGCACGATAATAAAATAGGCGGTTTGCCCGTTGTGGACGGGAACGGAAGTTTGGTCGGAATTATTACGGAACACGACGTCTTCGGCGCGTTAATTAGGGTTACCGGCGCGCGAGTTACCCCGAGTTATCGCGTTTCGATGTGCGTAAAAGACGTCGAAGGCGCAATCAGCGAAATATGCGATATTGTAAGAAACTATCCGCACAAGTGTATCAGTATTTTGAACACCTATTACGAAGTGCGCGAAGGAATGAGGGAGATTATTGTTCGTTTTCAAATGAATGCGGAAGATAAAGAGAAAGTAGTGGAAAAATTCAAGGAAAAATACGAAAATGTTCACCTTATAGAAGAGCTGTAATAAATATAGGGAAATCCCCCGAAAAGGGCTGAGAAATCAGCCCTTTTTTTATGTAAAGAGGACATCATTTCTATTTTTTAAATGAGGCTGAAAAAGAAGGTG
>CAYZMW010000072.1:0-7780 GCA_964479645.1 uncultured Melioribacter sp.
AACTTTGCTTCCTTTTAATTCTATGAAATTCTCCACACTTAAATATGTAACCAAATAATCACAAATCTTTTCGTTATCTACTTTACAACCATCAATTTTTGTTTTTACGATTTGTTTTCTATTTGGATTGTTGAATACAACTCGTTTTCCGTTTTCTTCGCAAACAACTATTTTATTATTAGTGTTTTCAATACAATTATTTTTTGCCATATTCCAAGTCCAATAATTTATCGAATTCATCCGCTATTTCATTAGAAATTTCATCAAGCGCATTTTGATCGATTAAATGATTTTCCTCGTTCATTATATTTTGAACTTTGCCGTTAAGTGAATATGCACTCATTAATCCAGGTGTAAGTAATTCGTCTTTTGGATAAATCGAATATAATTCCTCGCGTTTTTTCTTATTTTTTATGTATTTTTTTTCGAGATAACCTCCATAAAGGAAATTGTTAAAGGATGATAAAATATAGGGGCTGTGTGTTGTGATATTAATTTGTATTTTATCTTTTTTGTATCTGTTGAATAATTTCACTAATAATTTTACAATATTTTTTTGAGCGCGCGGATAAAGGTGTGCCTCCGGTTCTTCGACATAAAGAGACACACTCTTATCAAAAAGAAGGCTATCGAACAGATAAGTCAAAATCATTAAAAGCGGATAAATCTCTTGTTGTCCGGATGAAGCGTAAGCAATCTGAACTTTTCTACCATCGTTATGAAGAATATATTGCTCATCTTCTTCTTCAAAATATTCTCCCTTTAAAATTTCCTTAATAAAAGGTGCTATTTTTTCGTCAAATCGTTTTTCTAAAAATAATGAATTGAAAATCTCTAACATTTTTCCGAAATGAATTAAGAATGGGTCGAGAGATAATTGTTGTTCAGTAAAACTAAATATGTTTTTTTTAATAATATTTGAGAAACAGCTTCTTCCCGCTGGAATAAAAATTTGGGTTGAATAAAAAAACTTCTGTCCAATCTCATTGTTGATAAAATCTGTTAATTTTCTTATTTCTTTACGTTTGTCGAAAAAATTATTGAGTAATTTTTCACTATTAAACACTTCATGAAAATTGTTAATGATGTTAATGATATTTTTAACTTCATCGGATAATTCTAATTTTATATTCTTGTTTTTTTTTGTAATTGTTAAACTTAAACTGTTTTGTGAAAAAACAATCTCAAATTTTTTAGCCGGCCAAGTATGCTCCGGGAAATATCGTCTAAATTCTTCAAGGCGGTTATTAATAAGCTGTTGTGAAGTTATTCTTTGTTCATTAATGATATCATTCCAAAATTTTTTAAAATAGAAAATTAATTTTACAATAATACTTTTTCCCGACGCTTGCGGACCAATAAAAACATTAATATTGCTTAAAGGAATTTCCGCTTCTTTAATTCCGCCGAAATTTTTTATATATAACTTTTCCATCTATAAAAATTATTTGTTGATAGCAATAATTTAAAATATACTATTTTGAATTTAAATCCAACATACCTGAAATTTCATTAGTTGAAATCTTCACGAACGTGCGTTTCCCTTCGGGTGTGACGTTCGGCGCGGACGTTGCAAAAAGTTGGTCGACAATCAAACCGAGTTCGTTTTCGTTTAAATCTTCGCCTTCTTTGACAGCGGCTTCTTCCGCAAATGTTTCGGCTATGATTTTTTCCGTATCGCCTTCTTCGTATTTGTAAAGCGCGTTTAAAATTCCGAGCAACGTTTTACTTTCGTTGCCAAGTTTTACAGACGAGGGAACGCCGGTGATTGAAATTGTGTTTTTGCCGTGATATTTTATTTCGAAACCGAGACGCGAAATTTTTGCGTCGTAGCGCTGCAAGAGTTCGTAAATCTCCTTTTTCAATTGAAACGTTTGCGCAAACAAAAGTTGCTGCGAAAACGGAACGCCTTTGCGCAAAGCGTCAAGCGCTTTTTCAAATAGTATTCGTCGGTGCGCTCTGTTTGCATCGATAATCATCAATCCGCTCTTTACTTGGGTGACAATATATTTTTTATGCGCATAAAAAATCATCGGGACGCTTTTGTTTTTTCTATTATCGAATGACAATTGTCGCGCGCCTCTTTCGTCCGTTTGCCGCGCATTTGCGGAGGAAAATAAATTTTCTTCAATTTCGTCAAAAAGCAAATCGAGTTCTTGTTCGTTTGTTACCGAAGTTTTTTTGCTTGCGTAATTTTCCGCGAGAAATTTCTCATCCTTTTTAGCATTAGAAACAACCAATTTTATTTTCTCAGCGCTTTTTGTTCCTTCGGGTTTTATTTTCGGAATAAAATCGTAACTACCGAGAGCCTTTTTAATTACAGCCTTTACGAATGAATAAATTTGCGCGTCGTCGTAAAATTTTATTTCCTCTTTCGTAGGATGAACGTTCACGTCAACCATTGCGGTGTCGATTGTAAGAAAAAGAACAAAGAACGGGTATTCGCCTTTCGCAATCAAATTTTCATAAGCCGCAAAAACCGCGTTGTTCACGGTTCTGTTTTTCACGTATCGTCCGTTCACGTACAAATGCTGATTATTTTTGCTGTCGGTAAGATAAGTCGGTTTTGCCGTGTAGCCGAAAGCCGCGATGTAATCGGCTTTTTCCTCGAAGTTTATCGACATATCGATAATTTCTTCGCCGAAAATCATTTTCATTCTTTCTTCGAAACCGCCCGGCAAGTAGTTAAGATAAAGCGCGCCGTCGCGATAAAGTTTAAACGAAATCTCGGGATAAGCGAGAGCGATGTGATTAAACACTTCTACGATTTTCTTAAATTCGGTTTGGTTCGATTTCAGAAAGTTTTTTCGCGCGGGGACGTTGTAAAAAAGATTTTTGACTTCCACCGTCGTCCCTTTCGGTAGAGCCTCTTTTTCGATTTTTATTTCAGAACCGCTTACGGTGACAATGCTTCCGAGTTCGTTTTCGTCATTGTTCGTTTTAATTGTCAGATTACTCACCGCGGCAATCGAACTTAACGCTTCGCCGCGAAAACCGAACGTTCCGATATTTTCCAAATCGCTCGCTTCTCTTATTTTGCTTGTCGCGTGGCGTTTTATCGAAAGCGTCGCGTCGCTTTCGCTCATTCCTTCGCCGTCGTCGCTGACGCGGATTAACCTTTTCCCCGCATCTTTTACCGAAAGCACGATGTTTCGCGCGCCCGCGTCAATCGAGTTTTCAAGCAATTCTTTTACAACCGACGCGGGACGTCCCACGACTTCGCCCGCCGCGATCTTATTGTAAACGCTTTCGTCGAGAAGCCTTATTTTATTTATGTTCGTCATTTTCTCGCGTACCTTCTCACGGTAAATTCATTGAATTCTTCTTCGGCAATCAAAGTGAAATTTTCTATTTCGCTTGTCGGGAAAAACGTATCGCCGTCGTAGTTTCCGCGAACTACGGATAAAATCAATTCGTCCGCCACGCCGATTGTTTGACGAAAAACACTTTCGCCGCCCGCTACAAAAATTCTTTCATGATTATTTTTCACCGCAAAATTAAAAGCCTCGTCCAAACTATCAAAGAAAAACAAATTACGTTCGATTTTTTTCATCTTGCGCGACAAAACCAAATTAATTCTTCCGTGTAGAATTTTTCCGATTGCCTCGAATGTTTTTCGTCCCATCAATACGGGATTTCCGAGCGTCGTACGCTTGAAGTGCGCCAGTTCTTCGGGTAAATTCCACGGCATTTTTCCGTCTTTGCCGATAACTCCGTTTTCGCACATCGCCGCTATTAAAATGATTTTAATTTTTCTTTCCGAAGACAAATTACAAATTTCCTTTGTTCTTGTATTGCGTGAGCGTTAAAAATCTTACGCCCTTTTTCCAAAGCGACGTAAAAAAATCGTCTAACGCGCTCGCTTGCGAATTGCGAAGAAGAAAGACGTTCGGCTTTTCGCCTTTAATTATTAAGCGAATTACGGCTTTCGCCTCCGACAAAGTTTTATTTGACAAATTCGTAATAGCAGAAAACGGAACTATTTTGCAATAACGTTCAAATCGCTTTTTAACGTAATCGAAATGCGGCGAACTGCAAAGTTCGGAATGCTCGTCGTAAAAATAAACTTTATCTTTTCCGAAAGCGTTTAAGATTCGCGAAACCGATGCATTAAGTTCCGCCTTGCTCAGCGAAGCTTCAAGCGAAAATTTGTATTCGCTAATTTCATCATCAATTACAGGCGCGTAATCGAATTTGACTTCAACGCCGTTTTTGATTTTTTGCGCAACCGCGCTGTTTATCGGAATTATAGCCGTTTTAACGAAATCGCTCTCGGGTAAATTTTTATCGAAGTTTCCGTCGCGCCCATCGAAAATCAAAACCGCGTCGAACGTTTTTCTGCGCAAAGTTTTATCTTCTCGAATAAACGCAATAAAAAGCGGTTTGTTATTCGCAAGAATTTTTATCTCGGTTTTGCGTCTTCGCGGTAAATCTTTTGCAAAAATGTTAACGCCGCTAACGTTTCCGAGCAAGTCGTTTAATTCAAGTAAAATAAAATCGATGGTAACATCTTTCGGTAAAACGATACGGGCAATTTCGCCGACTTCATTTCTCTTTTCGTCCACTTTGATAAATTTCACTTGCTCATCGGCAACTCCCCAATTTTGAAAAGCCTTTGCGAAATCCGCTTTTATTTTTTCGCTTGTTATTTTCACCTTGCTTTTCACCGTATTTCCGATATCGGAATTTTTTCCGAAATCGAAATTATTTAAAACAACAATCGCGGCAACGGCAAGAGCCGAAACCGCGAACAACGAATAAATTATTTTAATTTTATAATCGGCTTTCACAATTACTTGTTCTTAAACTCCGGTTTTCTTTTTTCGAGAAATGCGGACGTCCCTTCCTTGAAATCTTCGCTTCCCATACACACGGCGAATAAACCCGCTTCGAGTTTTTGTCCTTCGTTTTGCGAGGTTTCTTTTGTTGCAACAACCGCTTTAACCGCCATTCGAACCGCAATTTGACCTTTGCTTGCAATCTTTTCCGCAAGTTCCATCGCTTTGTTCATTAGTTCGTCCGCCGAGTAAATGTGATTGACAAGTCCCACGCGAAAAGCTTCTTCGGCGTTAATCATATCGCCGGTCAAAATATATTCAAGCGCACGTCCGGGATTAACCAGGCGTGCAAGTCGTTGCGTTCCGCCGTAACCCGGAATAATTCCCAAGTTAACTTCCGGTTGTCCGAACACCGCTTTCTCCGAAGCCAAACGAATGTGACACGCCATTGCGAGTTCGCATCCGCCGCCGAGCGCATAGCCGTTAACAGCGGCGATTACGGGCTTTCCGAGATTTTCAATAGCGTTGAAAACCCCTTGTCCCTTTGCCGACATCGCTTCGCCGCCCACGACGTTCATTGCGTTAAGTTCTTTAATATCCGCTCCCGCAACGAACGCTTTTTCGCCCGCGCCCGTTAAAATCGTAACATAAATTTCATCGTCGTTTTTAACCTCTTCGAAAACTTTTCCGAGTTCCGTAATCGTGGCGTCGTTTAAGGCATTCAGTTTTTCGGGACGATTCACGGTAACAATCGCAACGTTCCCTTTCTTTTCGAATAAAAGATTTTCGTACATTTTTCACCTCTAAATTTTAATAAAAATCGGAATTCTAACTCTTAAACTAAAACCGATAAATTGGTATTCGTAAAAATAATTATACGATATTAAAGCGTCCAACAAAAACATCGAAACGCCGAAACCCGCGTGAATTCCGAATTTGAATTCGTCTTCCGTGTATTGTGTTTTATAGCCTGTGGTAAGTTGATAGCCGGAATGAACAAGTGCCAAATTCATTCCGCCTTCGACGAATGGCATTAGCAGAACCACCTCGTCGGAAATCGGCGGGAAGAAATATCTTATTCCCGGTTCGAGAGCGAAAAATCTTGTGTAAATTTCAAAAGACGGTTTGTCGAGCGCATCAACGAACTCGGAAGGAAAACTTGCGAAATTGAATTTTCCGTAAACGAAAAAAGGGATGCTGTTATTATCGCCGTAAGAAAGCGTAGCCTCGAAACCGGAAGCGAAGAAATGATTATCCGCGAAACTGCCTATGGCGAAGCGCGGACCCACGCCGAGCCCGAGAAACAAGCCGCGCGCATCGCCCATTTCAAAATCGGTAATTTGCGCTTTTGAAATCGGCGCGATAAAAATAAACGAAAGCAACAATATTTTTCTTACTGAAAACATTGGCTAATATTTAACCTTGAAAAGAAAAAGTCCTTTTGCTTTTGCGGAAGCGCTCGCCGCGGTTCTGTTTTTAGCCGCTAGAATTTCTTCCAGAAAAAGTTTCGGCTCGCGTTGTTTGTAAGCGTCGAGCAACGTGCCGATTACGGTTCTAACCATTCCGTGCAAAAAGCGGTTCGCTTCAATAAAAAAGATAACGAGATTTCCGCTCTTGCGCCAACGAATAGAATAAATTTCGCAAACTTTATTTTTCGTTTCGGATTTGTTTTTGGCGAAGGAAGTGAAATCTTTTTTGCCGAGCAGAGTTTTTGAAATTTCGTTCATTCTGTCGATTTCGATTTCCGCCAACGCGGGATTTAGCCAACTGTATTTATCCCAAAAAGGTGATTTAACAAGCGAAAAAAAATAGAGATAACTTCTTTTAACGGCATCGAAGCGAGCGTGAAAATTTTCATCGACCTTTGCGCTATCGATTATCGCAATTGAGCGAGGAAGAATTGCATTGAGCGAGTGAGTGAATTTTCGCAAATCCAATTCTTTTTCGCACTTAAAGTTCGCCGCTTGCCCGAATGCGTGCACGCCCGTGTCGGTTCTTCCCGAGCCTATAAGATTTACTTCTTCTTTTACAAGCAATTCGATTTTCTCTTTCAAAACACCCTGAACCGTCTTAGCGTTTTTCTGAGACTGCCAGCCTGCAAACCCGCTTCCGTCATATTGAACGATTAATCGGTAGTTATTCATTTGAAGTTAAAATCTGCCCGAAAAATTAAGCGTTAAACCGACCGCTTCATTGCCGACATAGTTAACCCCGAAACCGACGTCAAGTTGCGCTTTCTCCACGAGTTTGTTCTGTTTTTTTATTATAAGAACCGCATTAACCGCGCTTGCTATTCTGTTAAGTATCAACGCGCTTCCGATAAATTTGAGATTGTTATATGCCGTTTCGCTGGAATTTCTCATCGAACGATATTTTTTACGATTTGCGACTTCGTCCCATTTCCAATAATGAGTTTCGGTATTGTAAACCTTATCGAATTCGCGCATCAGTTCCATTTCGTCGTTATAAATATATATGTCGTCGTAATTTCCGATTACGCCCCAATAAGTGTCGTCCTTTCCGTTTGGATTTACGCCTGCGTGCAACCGAGCGAAAGCGATGTAATCGTCGCGTTTCATATCGCCGTAGTAATTAGTGCCGAAAAGCGCGCCCCAAAGCACCACGTCGGCAATAGTAAAATATTTACCGATTGAATAGTCGCCCGCGTAGAGTTCTCCCATACCGGGGAGCAACAAGGAATAAATAATGCCCAAACCGACACTCTTTTTCGTAGTAATCTCGGCTTGTGCGAAATTTGCGCTTTGCAGTGTAGTATTTATGTCGGATTTTGAAACGTCTTTGAACGCCAACGATTGCGCTTGCGCCGTAAATGCAACGTTAATGATAAGCAATAAAATAAAGAGTATTCTGCTCATTGTAGCCAATCTTTTTAATTGAAAAAAGCAAGTTAAAAAATTCGGGAATAAAATTCGGAAAAAGTTATAAAAGCATTGAAAAAAGAGGGCAAGCAAGTCCGAATAATTAATGGCGTCAAGCGGAGA
>CAYZMW010000073.1:0-40035 GCA_964479645.1 uncultured Melioribacter sp.
CGGAATTATTGGACTTGCCGCGCAGTACGTTTCGCAGCAAATTGGAAAAATTGCAATCGGGGAAGTGAAAAAACTTTTCTGTTAAAAACTTAAAGGCGTTTTTCAGTGAATAGTGAACAGTTAACAATTTCCGACACCGTCTGTCATTGCGAGCGACCACGCTTTGCGTGGACGCGCGGCAATCTGTCGGTTCGTCAGCGAAAGACTATTCAGCGCACTGCGTGGCGGATTGCTTTGTCGTCCTCCGCTTTCTGCGGGAGGACTCATCACAAAGACGAAAAATTTTAAATCCGTGGAAATTCGTATTTAAATTACAGTAAAGACGTAATTTCGCGCGTCTTGCGTTTATTTCCGCTTTTACGTCTTCTTTTTCTTAACCTTTACCTCAGCCTTAATCTCCATTTCTACGCACTGTATCGACGGTTTGAAATGGTTTTCCGTTTAATACACTTGCATTCTTTTTTACTTTTTATGTTATTTTCAATTAAATTGTATTTCTTCTAATAGATTTTTTATATAACGTCCGGTAGAGGTTCTATGAAGAAATTTTACAAAATTTTGTTCGGGGTTCTCGCCGCGGTAATAATTTTAATCGTTGCGGTAACGCTTTTTGCATATTTTAATTTGCGTGCTTCCTTACCCGATTATGAGGGAGAAGTAAAAGTAAACGGAATAAAGGAAAGCGTAACCATTTATCGCGATTCGGTCGGAATTGCGTACATCAAAGCATCGAACGAAGAAGATGCGGCTTTCGGACTCGGATATGCGCAAGCGCAAGAACGCTTGTTTCAAATGGATATTTTTCGTCGCGTTGCGGAGGGACGTTTGAGCGAAATAATGGGCGAAAAAACTTTGCAGTTCGATAAACTTTTTCGCACGCTCGGATTTAAGAAAGAACACGAAAAATATTACAATGCGCTTTCACCGCGGGCGAAAAAAATCATGAACGCATACGCGCGCGGCGTCAACGCTTTCATTAATTCGCACAAAGGCGATTTGCCCCCGGAATTCACTTTGCTCGATTACGAACCCGAAGCGTGGCGGCCGTATCAATCCGTCCTGATTTCAAAATTGCTTGCTTATCAGTTGAACATCAGTTGGTGGACGGATATTACGTTCAGCAAAATAGCGCAAAAATTAGGACGCGAAAAGGCGAAACTTTTCTTGCCGAATTTCCCCGAAAACGCGCCGACTATCATTCCCGAACACCTTTATTCTTCGGTTGAAATCTCTGACGAACTTGTTGAAATCGACCGCGAACTCCGTGAGTTTCTCGGTTTTACGGGAACGCATATCGGTTCGAACAATTGGACGGTAAACGCCGCGCATTCGAAATCGGGCAAGCCGATTATCGCAAACGATCCGCATCTTGCGCATCAAATTCCGGGACAGTGGTATCTTGCGGTGATTAACAGTCCCGAATGGAAAGTGGCTGGCGTTACAATTCCCGGAGTGCCTGGCGTTGTGATTGGAAATAACGGAAAAATCTCTTGGGTTCTCACAAACGTAATGGCGGACGATTCCGATTACTATTTGGAAAAAATCGATTCAAGCGGAAATAAATATTTGCTTGACGGAGAGTGGCGACAACTTGAAATTTACTACGATACGCTCGCCGTAAAAGATAAAGGGAACGTTGTCATTCGAATTAGAAAGACGCACCGCGGACCGATTATTTCGGACGTTTATCAATACGGGACAAAAGATGTCATTAGTATGCGTTGGACTGCGCTTGATGCGACGCGCGAACTCGACGCATTCTTGCAAATAAATAACGCTACGAATTGGGAAGAATTTAAAAACGGCGTCCGCAATTTTTCCGCGCCTGGACAAAATTTCGTTTACGCAGACGCCGAAGGAAACATCGGTTACATTTGCGGCGTCAAGTTGCCGATTAGAAGAACGAACAACACTACGTTCGTTTTCGACGGAACGACAAGCAAATCGGACTGGCTCGGCTTTGTTCCTTTCGAAGAATTGCCGATGATGTTTAATCCCGCGCGGGGATTTATCGCGACGGCGAACAACAAAACAATTCGCAATTACAAGTATCATATTTCGAATCTTTGGGAACCGCCTTCAAGAATCGAAAGAATAACCGAACTTCTTCGTTCCAAGGAAAAACATTCCGTAAGCGATTTCCAAAAATACCAACTCGATTTCGTTTCGCCTTACGCGCGCGAAATCACGCCCTTTATTCTGAACGCTTTCAAAGGGAAAAACATCGAAAACGCCAATCTTGCAACCGCGGTCGATTTATTGCGCAATTGGGATTTTTCGATGCCCGCAATTTCGCAGACGCCCGCAATTTATTCGGTTTTCTTTATGAAACTTGTTCGAAACGCTTTCGCCGACGAACTCGGCGACGAACTTTTTGATGAATATATTTTTATCGCTAACGTTCCGTACAGAAAAATTCTCGAAATCATTTACGATAACAATCACCCGATTTGGGACGACGTAAACACGGAGAAAATCGAAACGCGCGACGATATAATTCGCAAATCGCTTGCGCAAGCCACGGAAGAACTTGAAACGCGTTTCGGCAAAGAACCCGCGTTGTGGCAATGGGGAAAATTGCATTATATTTTATTCAAACATCCGTTTCACGGCGTTTCGTCTTTGCTCGATAAAATTTTTGATGTCGGACCGTTCCCGATTGGCGGCGGAGGCACGACAATTTTTAATACGGAATACAAATTCACAAAACCCTTTGCGAATATTCTCGGACCTTCGATGCGCTACATTTACGATTTCGCAAAACCGAACGAATTTTATATAGTGCTTCCTAACGGACAATCGGGACATTTTATGAGTGAACATTACAAGGATATGACGCTTTCGTGGCTGCACGGAAATTATTTTAAAGTAAATATGAAAAGCGTTTTTAACGATAATTCGAAAGCGCAAAAATTAATTCTGGAGCCTTGAAATGAAAGTAATTGAACATCTCGATAAAGCGAACGAATCGCTTATCAGTTTCGAAATAATTCCGCCGAAACGCGGAGGAAGTTTTAAGCAACTCGTTTCGGTTCTTGACGATTTGGCAAAATACAATCCGCCGTTTATCGATATCACAAGTCACGCGGCGGAAGTGATTTACGAAGAAACACCCGACGGCGACGTCAAAGTAAAAGTAAAACGCAAACGTCCCGGCACGCTCGGCATTTGTGCGCTAATTCAACACAAATACAATATCGACGCCGTTCCGCACGTAATTTGCAACGGTTTTACGAAAGAGGAAACCGAAGATTTTCTAATCGAACTTCAGTATCTCGGAATTGAAAACTTGCTTGCCGTAAAGGGCGACGACCAAGCGTACCAGAAGCCTTTGAAACTCGGGCGAAGCGTAAATCATCACGCCGTTGATTTGGTTCGTCAAATTAACGATATGAATCACGGCAAATATTTGGAAGAAGCCTTGCTCGACGCGCAACCGACCGATTTTTCCGTTGGCGTTGCGGGTTATCCCGAAAAGCATTTCGAAGCGCCGAATTTGAAAATCGATTTGATGTTTACAAAAGAAAAAGTTGACGCCGGCGCGGATTACATCGTAACGCAAATGTTTTTCGATAATAAAAAATATTTCGAATATGTGGAGAAGGCGCGTGAAATCGGAATAAACGTTCCGATAATTCCGGGCTTGAAAATCATTACGAATAAAAATCAAATTCGCTCGATACCGAAAGATTTTTACATCGATTTGCCCGACGAACTGATTGACGAAATCCTTTCCGCCGATGATAAGCACGTGCTCGAAATCGGCGTGAATTGGACGACGAAACAAGCGGAAGAACTTCTGAACGCCGGCGTGCCGTCGGTTCATTTTTACGTGATGCAAAAAACGAAACCGATTAAAATGGTTATGAAAAAGTTGGGATTTTAATAAATGAAAAAAAAGTTAGTAAAAAAAATACGCTGGGGCGTTGCCGGTTGCGGTAGAATTACGGAAAACAGTTTTGTTCCCGCGGTTAATCAATTGAAGAAAAGTTCGCTTGCGGCGGTTTACAGCCACAATCTTAAACGCGCGAAATTTATTGCTTCGAAAACGCAAGGCGCAAAAGCGTTTGACGATTTCGACGAATTTATCGCCGCGGACTTCGATGCGCTATACGTTGCAAGCGCGAACGACGACCATTACGAACAAGTGCTGAAAGCCGCGAAAGCGGGAAAACATATTCTTTGCGAAAAGCCGCTTGCAATGACGGCGGAGCAAGCGGAGGAAATGGTTCGCGTGTGCAAGGAAAATAATGTGCAATTTGCCGTTAATTATATTTTCCGTTTTCATCCGCTTTTGAAAAAGGCGAAAGAGTTAATCGAAAATCGTTACGTCGGGCAAGTCGTTTCGATTTCCGCGAATTTTCACATCGATTTTCCGCCTTCGGATAATTACAGATATTCCCGCGAAAAAGGCGGCGGAGCGTTGCGCGA
This sequence comes from uncultured Melioribacter sp., assembly GCA_964479645.1. GTDB lineage: Bacteria > Bacteroidota > Ignavibacteria > Ignavibacteriales > Melioribacteraceae > WGAL01. The sequence continues at coordinate 4,432 of CAYZMW010000073.1, forward strand.
TTTGGGAACGCACATGATTGACACGCTGCGCTATCTCGGCGGAGAGTTCGCTGAAATCCACGGTTATATGGACAGAATTGTTTACAAAACGGAGGTTGACGATTTCGCCGGCGGAATAGTGAAATTCGAAAGCGGTTATTACGGCGGTTTTCAAGTCTCGTTCAATTCACGCCGCGCGCCCAATAGAATTGTGATTATCGGACACAACGGAACGATTTCAATCGAAGATTTAATCGGGAAGAAATTCGGCATTTCGAAATTGATTATCGATATTGACGGCGAAAGGCGCGTGATGTTCCGCCGAAAAGCGAATAAATTTTTGACCATGCTTCGCTCGGTTCAGAAATCATTCATGAAAAACGAAACGCCGGAAGTAACGGGCGAAGACGGTTCGATTAACATGCGCATAATTGAGGAAATTGAAAAACAAAATAATTTGCAATGACAAGTAACGCGGAAATTACAGTCGGATTGATTCTCGGAGGAATTTCGGGGGAACGTCCAGTTTCGCTCGAAAGCGGCAAAGCGGTTTACGACGCGCTTTTGTCGGAAGGTTTTGCCGTAAAGTTAATAGACCCCGCTCTCGGGCTTGCGCAATACGAAAACCCCGAAGATTATTGGACGAAAGCCGCGCGTGATTTTTCTCCCGCCGAAATTTACGCGGCGTTCTCGCCGAAAATTTTCAATGATGTGGATGTCGTCTTTATCGCTTTGCACGGTTCTTACGGCGAGGACGGCGTTACGCAAACGTTGCTCGATTTGCTCGGCGTCCCTTACGTCGGTTCCGATTCATTCGCGAGCGCGATAGGAATTAATAAATATTTCACAAAAATTATCGGTGAAAAATACGGCGTTCAATTTCCGCGCGGATTTCTCGTAAAAAAATCGGAAGCGGACGCTTACGGATTAATGAAAAAAGCGCGTGAATATTTTAACGGAAAGTTCGTTGTTAAACCCAATCGCCAAGGTTCGTCGCTCGGACTTACCGTTTGCGAAACCGCGGAAATGTTGCCCGACGCGTTGCAGAAAGGTTTTGCCGTTGACGACGAATTAATAATCGAAGAGTTCATCGAAGGAAAAGAACTTACCGTTTCGATTTTACTTGACGAAGCGCTACCTTTAATTGAAATCGTTCCGCAAAGCGGCCTTTACGATTTCGAGGCGAAATACGAAGCCGAAACGACTCGCTACATCGTCCCCGCGCCGGTCGGAGAGGGAAGCGCTTACGCAATGCAACGCGACGCGCTGAAACTTTTTTCCGCGCTCGGTTGTCGCCATTACGCGCGTGTGGATTTTCGCATGCGAGGAAACGGCGAATTTTATTGCTTGGAAATCAACACTTTGCCGGGCATGACTTCTCACAGTCTTTTGCCGAAAGCCGCCGCGGCGTCGGGTACGAATTTCAATAAATTGATTAAAAAATTAATTTACGCGGCAATCGAAAAATGAAAGTTAAATACGCGCTGATATTACTTGTCCTGATTGTCTTCCTTCTTGCGGGCTTTCTCTTCTTCAATGAATACGGTTATTTGCGAAAATATGAAATTAATGCGCAACTCGATTCGCTTCGCGCCGAGATTGTTTCTTCGGAAAAAGAGATTGCCGAGTTGAAAGCCGAAATCGACTCGCTGAAAAAAAGTCCGCGCGTTCAGGAAAAGGTTGCTCGCGAAAAATATAATTTCAAAAAACCGAACGAAGTCGTAATCGAAATAGAAGAACAATGAGCGAATATTTTTCACATATTCCGCTCGCGGAGAGAATTCGTCCGAAAACGCTCGACGAATTTTTCGGTCAAGAGCATTTAACGGGCGAAGGAAAGCCGATAAGGAAAATGCTGGAAACGGGGAATGTGGTTTCGTTTATTTTGTGGGGACCGCCCGGGACGGGCAAAACGACGCTTGCCAAAATTATCGCAAATTCCGTCAATGCCGAATTTTATTCGCTCAATGCCGTTTCGTCGGGCGTAAAAGACGTTCGCGAAATAATCAAGAGAGGGAAGGCGAATCTCGATTACTTCAAGAAAACCATTTTGTTTATCGATGAAATACACCGCTTCAACAAAGCGCAACAGGACGCTTTGCTTTCGTCCGTCGAGGCGGGCGAATTGATTTTAATCGGCGCGACAACGGAAAATCCTTCGTTCGAAGTTATTCCCGCCTTGCGTTCACGCTTGAAAATTTACACGTTAAATTCGCTTGACCGCGATGCGCTGAATAAAATTTTGGATTATGCGCTTGAGCGCGACGAGTTTCTTAAATCGAAAAACATTGTTGAAATCGACCGCGATTTTCTTTTCTACGTTTCGGGCGGCGACGCACGACAAATGTTAAATGCGCTTGAAAGCGCGGCGCTTTTTTTCGGCGGAGAAGAAGAAATTGCGATTACGAAAGAAGTTATCGAAGAAGTGATTCAAAACAAAATTTCGCTTTACGATAAGAACGGCGAAGAGCATTACAATTTAATTTCGGCATTTATCAAAAGCGTTCGCGGAAGCGACCCCGACGCGGCGCTTTACTGGCTTGCGCGTATGCTCGAAGGCGGCGAAGACCCGCTTTTTATTGCGCGAAGATTAATCGTGCTTGCGGCTGAAGATATCGGTAACGCATCGCCGAACGGACTTGTGCTTGCCGAAGCGGCGTTTTCCGCGGTTGAAAAAATCGGAATGCCCGAAGCGCGCATAATTCTTGCGCAGTGCACTACTTATCTCGCCGCCGCTCCCAAGAGTAACGCCGCCTACAAGGGAATTGACGCCGCAATTGAATTTGTTAAGAACAATAAAGATTACGCCGTTCCGCTTCATTTGCGGAACGCTCCAACGGCATTAATGAAAAAAGAAAATTACGGCAAAGGCTACAAATATCCGCACTCGTACGAGGGGAATTTCGTTAAGCAGAATTACCTTCCCGAAGAAATCTCCGACAAACAATTTTATTTTCCGACATCGAACGGGCAAGAAAAAAATATGCTCGAACGCTTGAAATTTCACTGGAAAGGGAAAAAGAAATATTAATGTTCTCACTACACCATTTCGAAGACAGTGAGAGGTTTTTAATTCAAGTGAACAATTCCTAATATCGTCTGCTATTGCGGCCCTCCGCAACGGCGGTACAAGTACAGTCAGTCATTGCAACCCCGCCTAACACCGTCTGTAATTGCGACCCCGCCAACGGCGGGGGAAGTAATCTGTTGGTTTGTCAGCGAAAGACTATTCGGCGCAGTGGTTCTACAGATTGCTTCGTCGCTTTCCCACCTTTGGCGGGAGGTCTCCTCGCAAGGACTGAAAATTTTAAATCCGTGAAAATCCAATAAAATCGGTGTCATCCATGTTCTATTAAAGTGACGAGTAACGCGTAACGAGTGACGAGTTTCTCAATTCTCTCAATTCAATCATTCAATCAATCAATCAAACATTCATTCATAATTCTTCATCGCGAAAGAGTTAAAATAGTTCATCTTGTCGATTTTATTTTTTAATTTTACTCTTTGAATTTTATTTATAAAACAAATTAAAAAGGAACGATAAAATGAGTAATATTACGAAAGAATCGGTGCTGAATTCTTTGCGGAGAGTTGACGACCCCGATTTGCGCAAAGACCTTGTTACGCTGAACATGGTTAAAGAAATTAAAATCGATGGAAACAATGTTTACGTAAATATCGAATTGACGACGCCCGCTTGTCCGTTGAAAGATAAAATGAAAAACGACGCGATAAAAGAAATCAAAAAGGATCACCCCGAAGCGGAAGTTGCGATTGACATGACGGCAAACGTAACCACTCAAAACGATTCGAAGATGAAGGAATATTTACCGCAAGTTAAAAATACGATTGCGATTGCGTCGGGTAAGGGCGGAGTCGGAAAAAGCACGGTTGCGGCGAATCTCGCCGTTGCGCTTGCTAAAGACGGCGCGAAAGTCGGTTTGCTCGATGCCGACCTTTACGGACCGAGTATTCCGTTAATGCTCGGCGTTTCCGAGCGTCCGGAAATGCGTATTGTTGACGGAAAGCAGAAAATCATTCCCGTTGAAAATTACGGAATAAAAATCATGTCGATCGGTTTTCTGATTGATGACAACGACCCCGTAATTTGGCGCGGAGCAATGGCGAGCGGAGCAATCAAACAATTTATGTCCGATGTGGACTGGGGCGAACTCGATTATCTGATTTTCGACTTGCCACCGGGAACGGGAGATATTCAACTTACGCTTGCGCAAACAATCCCGCTTACGGGAGGCGTTATCGTAACCACGCCGCAAGACGTTTCGCTTTCGGATGCGCTGAAAGCCCTGAAAATGTTTCGTCGCGTTAATGTCCCGATTTTGGGAATTATCGAGAATATGAGTTATTTCGTTGCTCCCGATACGGGCAAGCGCTACAATATTTTCGGAGAAGGCGGCGGAGAAAAACTTGCGAAAGAAAACGACACTCAATTTTTGGGCGGAATTCCGATTGACATGGCGATACGCGAAGGCGGAGACCAAGGCAAGCCGTTCGTTGTCGCTTATCCCGATACCGAATACGCGCAAAAGTTCGTGGAAATAGGACGTAACCTGGCGGCTCAAATCAGTATTAAAAACAGTATCGCCAACAAAATCGAGATCACGATTTAATGCGACTTTCGTTTGAAAAGGTGACGGAAGAACTTGAAAAAATTCGTCCGTATTTGCTTGCCGACGGCGGCGATTTGGAACTTGTGGAGATTACGGAAAACAATGTTGTCAGAATAAAAGTAAAAGGGAACTGCCAACGATGTCCGCTTTTGCCGATGACGCTCCGCGCGGGCATCGAGCGTTCGCTAATGGCGGCGCTTCCCGAAGTTAAAAGAGTGGAGGCTACAAATTTATAAAAAGAGGTTGATATGAGAAAAAAAGTGATTGCCGGCAATTGGAAAATGAACACCGATTTGTCCGAAGCGGTGGAATTGATTTCGGGCATAAAAAATTCTTTGGATTTCAGTTCCGTTTCCGCCGACGTAATTGTTTGTCCGCCTTTTGTTTCGCTCGAAACGGCGGCGGAATTAACAAAGGAAACGCCGATTAAGGTCGGAGCACAAAATATGTTTTACGAAGAAAGCGGCGCATTCACGGGAGAGATTTCGGCGAAGATGCTCAAAAGCGTAGGGTGCGAATATGTGATTTTGGGACACAGCGAACGCCGCGCGATTTTCGGTGAATCTAACGAATGGATTAACAAGAAGATTGCGAAAGCGCTTTCCGAAGAACTCAACGTGATTTTCTGCATCGGTGAAACGCTCGAGGAGCGCGAAAAAGGAATAATGGAAGATGTTTTGAGAACACAAATCACGGAAGGTTTGGCGGGAATTTCAGCGGAGCAAATGAAAAATGTGATTATTGCTTACGAACCTGTTTGGGCAATCGGAACGGGAAAGACCGCTACGCCCGAGCAAGCGGAAGCGGCGCATAAATTTATTCGCGGATTGGTCGCCGAATTGTATGACGGAGCAACGGCGGAAAATTTGACCGTTCAGTACGGTGGCAGTGTGAAACCGAACAATGCCAAGGAATTGCTTTCTCAACCGAATATTGACGGAGCATTGGTCGGCGGTGCGGCGCTTAAAGCCGATTCTTTTGTTGAAATCGTTAAAGCGGCTGAATAAATCGAACCGAATGTATGAGAAATCGGACGTTCGGAGCAAGTAAATTATTGACTTTATAACGATTTAACATTATTTTAACAACGATATTTAACTAAATACTAAATAAGGAGCAAAGCAATATGGCGCTTGATGCATTGGGAATGGTAGAAACCAAAGGACTCGTTGGTTCAATCGAAGCGGCTGACGCGATGGTAAAAGCCGCCAAAGTGGAATTAATCGGAAAAGAAACAATCGGCGGCGGTTACGTAACCGTAATGGTTCGCGGGGATGTTGGCGCCGTTAAAGCGGCAACGGACGCAGGCGCGGCGGCGGCTCAAAGAGTAGGGGAACTTGTTTCGGTTCACGTTATTCCTCGTCCGCACAACGAAGTCGAATCAATTCTTCCCAAAAAAGGTTAATTTGATTTATGCTTCTCGCTCTCGGATTAATTGAAACGAAAGGACTTGTCGGAGCAATCGAAGCGGCAGACGCAATGCTGAAAGCCGCTAATGTCAAGTTAATCGGGAAAGAGCACGTCGGTGGCGCGCTTGTTGTAATTAAAATAATAGGAGAAGTTGCCGCCGTTAAGTCTTCCGTCGATGCGGGAGCATCCGCGGCTCAAAGAGTGGGGCGTTTGGTTTCGACGCATGTTATTCCGCGTCCCGACGACCAACTCGAGGCGATTCTTTACACCGAGAAAAAAGGGAAAGGGCGCGGCAAGCGAAAGACGACGAGAAAAACCGTCGATGAAACTCAGGCTGATTTGTTTGCGCAACCGAAAGAAGGAAAACCCGAAACGGTTGTTACAAGCGAAGAAAAAAACGAGGAAACCGCGACCGAAACCGAACGAAACGAAATTTCCGAAGCGTCCGAACAAACTACCGAAGAATTCTTAACGACGGAAAGCGAAACCTCCGAAAAAACGGCGGATGCGGAAACTGAAACGGAAAATATCCCTCAAAGTTCCGCCGATATTTCCGACGCGGAGGCGAAAGCACAACCGGAAATTCCCGCTCTCGAAGAACTTGAGAAAATGAATGTTCACGAATTGCGACATCTGGCGCGGCAGTTCGAGAATTTCCCGATAAAAGGCAGAGAAATTTCAAGAGCGAACCGACAAACTTTAATAGATTTGTTCGAATCAATTCGATAACTCTTTATTTAAGGAATTGTTCCGAATTTAAGGCGTTAAATATTAGCGCCTTTTTTCTATATTTAAAATTCGGAAGAATTCCTTTTTTTATGTAAGATAAAAGTTGCCTTTTTGTGAAAAGAGATTGGAAACACATATTGTTTACGGTTTTTCTCGCTCTCCTTCTGTGGGTGATAGTCACTCTTTCAAGTAATTTTTACACGAGCGTTTATTTACCGATTAAGGTGCATTTGTCCGATTCCACCTTGGCGGTCTCCGCAGTTTCGCATAGATTCGTTATCGTCGGAGTTCAGGGCGAGGGTTGGGTGCTTTCGGGTTATTATTGGGGCGGGGACAGAAGCATCGATGTTTATCCCGAAAATAAAAAAGGTTCGCAAATCATTACGGCGAGAGATTTGATAAAGCAGGAAAAACTTTTCACTTCGGAAACCAACGTGGTAAACGTTATGCCCGAAGTTTTTACGGTAACGATCGAGGAAAAGATTAAAAAGGAGGTTTTCGTAAAACCTTTTTTGCGACTTGTTTTCGCGCCGAAATATGAATTGGTGGAAGCGCCGCGCGTAATTCCGCCGAAAATCGTAATTGAAGGTCCGAAATCTCTCGTAAAAAAAACCGACACGTTGAAAACGAAGTTTTATCGATTTGAAAATCTTAAAGACACTTTGACCTTTACGGCGGAAATAGCGTATCCGCGATATATTTATCCTGAAAAGAAAAGCGTCCAAATTTTTCTGAACGTGCAAAAAATTGTGGATAAACAAATCAAAAATGTTGAACTTGAAATCAAAGGCGTGCCGAAAAATGCCGAGTTGATAATTTTCCCGACAAGAGTTGCAGTGAACGTACGCGGGGGAATTAACTTGCTCGGAAAACTTACGGAAAAAGAGGTTTCGGCGTTTGTTCTTTACGGCGAAGCCTTGAAAGATACCACCGGCGCGATTAAGCCCCACGTGCTTTTGCCGGAAGGAATTGAATTGCTCGGCGTCGTGCCGAATAAAATTGAATACGTAATAAAAAAATAATTATTCGAGAAGTTTATGTTTATTACTTTCGAAGGGTTGGATTTTTGCGGTAAATCCACACAAATAGAATTGCTCAAAAAGTTTCTTGAAAATGAGGGGAAAAAGGTGCTTGTGATTCGCGAACCCGGCGGTACTGAGATCTCCGAAAAAATCAGAGAGATTTTGCTCGATAAAAAAAATTACGAAATGACGCCCGAAACCGAATTGCTTTTATTTTACGCAAGTCGTGCGCAATTGTTCAAGGAAAAAATTTTACCGAAACTTAACGAAGGATATTTTGTTTTATCCGATAGGTTTTTCGATTCTTCCACCGCTTATCAAGGTTACGGTCGCGGGTTGGACGTCGAGTTTATTAAAGCGTTAAATAAATTCGCATTAAATAATCGCGAACCGGATTTAACGTTTTTTATCGATTTACCGATAGAAAAACTTAACGAAAGAAAGCATAAAAATGCGAGTGCCGAATTGGACAGAATAGAAAGTTCCGACGCGCAATTTTACGAAAACGTGCGTCGCGGCTATTTGGAATTGACTGAGGAAAACGAAAGAATAATCAGAATTAACGGCGAAAGACCAATCGAAGAAATTTCCGAAGAAATTATTCGGATAGTTTCGGAACATCCCTTATTCGGAGGCGAAAAATGAAATACGGAAAAATTTTGTTGCTAACCGCGGTTCTCTTTACGTTCGGATTTATTTTGAACGGAGGCGATTTATATTACAGAATTTCCAAAAGCATAGAAGTTTTCGGAGAAGTTTACAAGCAAGCCACGTTAAATTACGTTGACGAAATAAATCCCGAAAAGTTTGTTGCGGCGGGAATAAAAGGAATGTTGAAATCTCTCGATCCTTACACCGTTTTTTACGATAGCGAACAGCGCCGCGACGTTGACGTGCTCACACGCGGGAAATACGGCGGGATAGGAGCGTCCATCGGTTTGCGCGACGGCAAAGTTACGATTATGGAACTTATGGACGGCTATTCTGCGCAACGACAAGGCATAAGAATTGGCGACGTGATTTATTCGATAGACGGCGTGAAAATGGGACGTGACAATTACGAGTCGCTCGGCGTTCATTTGAAAGGCGAACCCGGAACAATCGTAAAATTAAAAATAATTCGCGAAGGTGTGAGGGATACCCTGAATTTCGAGTTGGTAAGGGAAGAAATTGAAATTAAAAATTTGGCTTTTTATAAATTGCTCGGCGAAAACAAAAATATCGCTTATTTGAAATTAACAGGATTTTCACGCACCGCAGGCGATGAAATTTTATCCGCATTGCGCGAAATGTCTGATTCTGTTGAGATACGTGGAATTGTTCTCGACTTGCGCGGGAATCCCGGCGGCTTGCTCGACGCCGCGATAGACGTTGCGGAAAAATTTCTTCCGCGAAAAAGTTTGATTGTTTCCGTTATCGGAAGAGATTCGATTAACGCGAAAAGATATTACGCCAAAGAAAATCCGATTGCGGGTAAAACAAAACTTGCGGTTCTGATTAACGGACTTTCGGCTTCGGCGTCCGAAATTGTAACGGGCGCAATTCAAGACCACGACAGAGGCGTGATAGTCGGCGAACAATCTTACGGAAAAGGACTTGTGCAAACGATAATTCCTCTCCCTTACGACAACACGATGAAAATAACGACTGCGCGCTATTACACCCCGAGCGGAAGATGTATTCAGAAACTCGATTATTCGAAGCGCGTACTTGAAAAGCCGAAACGCATTGCGAAGAGAAATTACAGAACCGACAACGGACGCGTGGTTTTTTCGGCGGGCGGAATTACGCCGGATACTACGGTTACCGAAGAAGAGTTGCCCGAAATAGTTGAGGAACTGCTCGCGAACGCTTATTTCTTTAAGTTCGGAACTTATTATTTTAATAAAAACGAAAAAAGCAATCTTCTTTCCGCGCAAGATTTGGACGATGAAAAATTGTTCGATAATTTCGTCGCCTATTTGGATGAACGTGCTTTCTCTTTCAAATCGGGCGAAAGCGAACTTGTTAAGCATTTGCTGAAATCCGAGATGGTGCAAAGCAACGCCGAATTGTCGAGTGAAACGGAAAAATTGCTCGGAATGATTGAAGATGCACAGAAAAAAGAATTAATCGAAAACAAGGATTTAATTGTTAAACTTATCAAACTTGAACTTGCGGGGCATATCGGGGGAAGGAAAATGCGAATAGAGGAAAGCATAAAAGATGATAAACAATTGGACGTTGCGCTGAATATTTTGCTTAACGATTCGCTTTATCGGAAAATATTACAATGACGGCGCAAGAAATACTTTTTGCGATAATGCTTTTTAGCGGGGGAATTCTCGCGGGATTTTTATCGGGTTTGCTCGGAATCGGCGGGGGAGTGGTTTACGTACCTTTATTGATGTTCGCCGCTTCGCTTTCAATCGTGCCTTCGCTTTCTTCGATGCACGTGATTATCGCCACCTCGCTTTTTGCGGGAACGTTCACATCTTCCGTTTCGTTTTTCCACCATTTCGAAGAAAAGAACGTGGATTTTCGTTCCGCCGTTTTTCTTACAAGCGGCGCTTTGATTGCCGCAATCGTTACGCCGCGGTTGATGCTCGATATCGACTCGGAAAAACTTAAGATTTTCATTGCGGTGATTGTCGGAATTATCGGGCTTTTCATGTTTTTTGAAGACCGATTGCCTAAGGATTTCGCATTGAGTTTTCCGAAATGGAGTTTGTTTCTTGCAGGACTTATTATTGGTTCCGTCGCGGTTTCAAGCGGTTTGGGCGGCGGTGTTTTTTTTACGCCTGTCTTGTTGTATCTATATTCGTTCAACATAAAGAAAGCAATCGGCACCTCCACGATGGCGGTTGCAACCGCAATGTTTTCTTCCGCCGTGGTTTTTATGTTTTTCGACGGAACGGTGGACGGACGTTTCCAAATCGGGTATGTGAATTATTTTGCGGGGCTATCACTTGCGCTCGGCGGAATGATAGGTCCGCGTTACGGCGTTCGTTTGCTGAAAAATGTTTCGATCCCTTTTATCAGAAAAGTTTTTTCGATATTTTTGATATTATATTCCTTAAAAATTATCGGTATATGAAATGAGCGGACACGGAAAAGATAAGGTGAAAAAAATCGGAACGCCGAGAATAGTTTTTCGAAAAAACCCCGAACTCGGCGCATGTCCGAATTGCGGTGAAAAAGGCACGCTGAAACGTTCAAAGGCGAGAACCGTAACGGAAAAATTAATTAAAATCGTAACTCCTTTCGGGTACTATCGTTGCCGAAAATGCGGTTGGCGCGGTAAATTGTTTAAATACACAATGACGGGCGAATCAATAAAAAACCTTTTTTTATATTTCATTTTGGCTTTGATAACCGCCGGAATTGTACGTTTTATAATTGTTAAGTTTGTAATGAAGTAAAGACCTTGAAACAAATTTTCAGCTCGATTGTTTTATGCTTCGATTTATTGAATAAGAAATAAAGGAGGTGTTTTTTTATGTCAACGGTTACCAAAAACAAATACGAATTCAAAGCGGAAATCAAGCAACTTCTCGATATCTTAATTCACTCGCTTTATACTCATAAGGAGATTTTTTTGAGAGAACTGATTTCCAATGCGGCGGACGCTTTGGAAAAAGTTCGTTTCCAAATTACAAGCGGCGCGGAAGTCAAAGATAAAGACTTGCCGCTTGAAATAAATATCAAAACCGACGAGAAGAAAAAAATTCTCACGATTTCCGACACGGGCATTGGAATGACACAGGACGAACTGATCGAGAATATCGGAACTATCGCAAAATCCGGAACGGGAGATTTTTTGAAAAAACTTTCCGAAAACAAAGAAAAGGCGAGCGAACTTATCGGGAAATTCGGCGTAGGTTTTTATTCCGTTTTTATGGTTGCCGAAAAAGTCATAATTAAAACACGGTCGTATAAACCCGACGCGGTCGCCGTTGCGTGGGAATCCGACGGTAGCGGAAGTTTTGAAATTTACGAATTAGAAAATGATTTAAAACGCGGCACGACAATCGAAGTGCATTTGAAAGAAGATGAAAAAGAATTCGCGGAAGAATGGCGCATCGAAAGCGTAATTAAAAAGCATTCCAATTTTGTGGCGTTTCCGATAAAATTAAACGGCAAGCAAATCAATACTGTAAGCGCGATTTGGCGCGAGCCGAAAAGCGCTATTAAACCCGAACAATACAATGAATTTTACAAATTTCTTACCTACGATACCGAAGACCCGATGGAGATTATTCACACTTCGGTCGATGCGCCCATACAGTTCACGGCGCTCTTATTTATTCCGAAGAAGCAATTCGATTTCTTCGGTTTGCAGCGTGAAGATTACGGATTGGATTTGTACGTGCGCCGTGTGCTTATTCAGCACAAGAGCAAGGATTTGCTCCCGGAATATTTAAGTTTCGTTCGCGGTGTCGTCGAATCGGAAGATTTGCCGTTGAACGTTTCTCGGGAAACTTTGCAAGAAAACATCATATTTACGAAAATCGCGAACAGCGTAACTTCAAGCGTATTAAATCATCTTACAAAAATGGCGAAAGAGCGCCCCGAAGATTATGAAAAATTCTGGCACGAACACGGAAGAATTTTCACGCTCGGTTATTCCGATTTTGCAAATCAGGAAAAATGGTTAGAACTTTATCGCTTCAATTCTTCGTTTCACGATGACGAAAAAGGTTTAAGCTCGTTTGAACGTTACGTTTCGCGAATGCGCGAAAATCAAAAAGAAATTTATTATTTGTTCGGACCGACGCGTGCGGCGGTGGAAAACGACCCGCACACTGAGATTTTCAAGAAAAAAGGCATTGAGATAATTTATGTTTACGACCCGCTCGACGATTTCGCGCTCGGTTCGATTAGAAAATATAAGGATTACGAAATAAAACCCGTTGACCAAGCGGATTTGTCCGAAATAGAAAAATTGGACGACATCGAACCCGGGGAAAACGAAGAGGAATTGAGCAAAGAAGAAAAATTACATTTCTCGAGTTTGCTTGCCAAAATGAAAGAAATTCTCGGCGATGCGGTAACCGAAGTACGCGAAAGCAAGCGTTTGAGCGATAGTCCTTCGGTACTTGTAAATCCCGACGACGCGTTAACAAGCACAATGCAGAAGATATTGCAAATTCAGCAGAACGACACTTCAATACCCAAAAGAATAATGGAAGTGAACCCGAAGCATAAATTGATTAAAAATTTAATTAAAGTTTTTGCGGCGAATCCGAACGACGAATACATAGAACAGGTTACCAGACAACTTTATGAATCCGCTCTTTTGCTTGAAGGTTATTTGAAAGATCCGCATGCACTTGTTAAAAACATAAATAAAATGTTAGAGCAATCGAGCGATTGGTACGTTAAAATCAATGATTTATAAAATAAGTTTAATCCTGTGTATTTATTTTAAGGGCGCTAACATGCGCCCTTTTTTTTAATGAATTATTTGTCGTAGTGTTTTTTCAAATGACGTTCGTTTTTAATGATATAAAAAAGAACAATTAAAAAAAGGTGTTTTTTCAATTAAGATATGTACCGCGTGATGTCCTATTTCTAATTTTCCGTATTAATTTTATTAACCGCAAGAAGTGTTACAAAACAAAATTTTTTACTTTGTTTTAATTTTTCTTTTTAATAAATTTTTTTTATTAAAATCATAGTTTCCGATAACGTTCCGTTATTTGTTTTGCTGAAGGTCAAGCCCATTAAATTAAATGTATAAGGAGATACATAATGACGTTTATTGATATTGTTTTTCTATTGCTAACAGGTTTGGTTTCCGCATATTTGGTCTATATGCTTTATAAAGATTATAACGCTAAGGACCCGAAGCCCCGTCCGAATATTCCCTATATGATTGCGTTTACTGTGTTGCTTGTATCGGGTGTGTTATTAATAATTTTCGGTTGGGGAATACTTCCCAATCCCGCCGTAATTGTTGTTACATCTCTTTTGCCTTTGTCAATAGCGGTTGGACTTTATTGTGAATTTTATAAAGAGAAATTAGGTCTTCCTTTCAAAATTTTCGCCGCAATCGGATTGATTGCAATTATTTTAACTCGTTTTATACCGGATACTCCGAGAGTTTTGCAAATTGTAACAATTGCAACGGTGCATTCGATTGCTGGTCTGTCTATCTTTCTTATTCCCATTATTGTCGTTAAAAGCGGTAGAGCACCAAAAGGTTTTATTTATGTGACGGTCGGAGAAGTGCTGATAGGACTTGGAGGTATTGCGCTTACGTTCCTAAAATCAAAATCTCAACTTCTGTTTTTCTCTCAGGATTTTGTAATGGCAATTCTCGCACCGTTGTTGTTTTTAATGGCGCTGTCGTTTACATACGGCTTTATCTCTAAAATGAAATCTTAAGCAAATTTATATAATCGGGCGGTTGTTAATGTTAATGACCGCTTTTTTTCGTACAAAAATTTTAAAAATTTTTGTTTGACAAGAAAATAATATATTGCTACATTAGTAAGTGAGTATTTACTTACTAATTTAGGAGAGTAAATGGCGCTATCGAAAAAACAGCAAATAATTATTGAAGACGCTATTGAAATAATAGCCGATTTGGGTATTCAAGGGTTTACGATAAAAAATTTATCCCAAAAATTGGGTGTTACGGAGGGTGCCATTTATCGGCACTTTAAGAGCAAATTGGAAATATTGCATACGATTTTGGCGGTTTTCCAAGATGAATGTCGAAACGTTCTTGATAACCTTTGTTTGGAAGAAAAATCCGCATTTGAAAATATTGCCGCTATTTTTAATCATCATTTCGAATATTTTGCAAAAAAGCCCGCCGTAGCGGCTGTTATCTTTTCCGAATCGATTTTTCAAAATGATAATTTACTGTCGCGTGAGGTTTACGAATTATTAAGAATGCACGAAATCGGCTTAATGAAAATCATCGAAAGCGGTCAAAGAAAAGGTGAACTTGTAAACGGAAGTATTAAAAAAGAGCAGATGGTACGTATGATTATCGGTTCAATTCGCTATACTGTTACCCAATGGAGATTAAGCCGTTATTCTTTCGATATATTGAAAGAAGGGAACAAGTTGTTGAATAATATAAGAGAGTTAATTGTTACGTAGAATTAATTATAAAAAGATAAAAACGTACTATAATCTTTTTACTAATAACCTAATAAATAAGTAATAATTCATAAACTAAAACAAGGAGAAAATATGAAAACTCTTAGGCGGTTTGATTATCTTTTTCTCTCTACTAAGGGATTAGTTCTCGTTGCAATCTCCATGGTGGGATTGGTTACTGCGGTATGGGGCACTCTCTCCGGCCCGATGGTCGAATGGGGTGTGAAAGATGTCGTGGTAAAACTTCTCGGGATGGACTTAAACCATTGGGAACGCGAGGGAAGAGTAATTATGCTGTATCACACTATTGCACTCGCGATTGTTGCCATTGAAGTTTATTTTATCACTTCGATTGTCCCGATGAAGAAACAACAACAAATCAACATTAACAGAGCGGTAACCGTAGGGTATTTGTTCGCAATGGTTTTCGGTTTGGGTTTCGCTTATTTCGGACACAATTTTGCTTTTCACGGATTATTTTTAGTCGGACAAGCTCTTATTTTTTACGCAGGTGTTTCTTTAGCCGCCGCTTTGTGGCCCTGGAACAAAGAATATTATTTAGCTCCCGACAGTCCGTACGCTCATACAAAATCGGGCTTGGATCTTGAACGACTTGCATTTTTTACAATGACGGTTATGACGCTTCTATCCGCTATTTGGGGTGCGGTAACAGGTTCGTTTTGGGGAAACGGACACGAAACTTTTTTGGGTGAGGATTTAATCAGAATTCCTCATAAAACCCATCTTGAACACGCTATTATCGGACACCTTCACATTATGCTTTCACTTGTGGCTGTGGGAATTACTTTAATTGTTGGTCGTTGGCTCGATTTCAAGGGCGCTCTGCACAAATGGGGAATGTATTTTATGATTATCGGTTCCGTCGTTTTGACAACGGGTGCTTTGGCAATCGTTTGGATACCTTGGGCGCACACGATTATTTACGTGGGAGCCGTCGGCGTTATGGGTGCCGCATTACTCTATGTAATTTATTCGTGGAAAGTATTAATCCAGGAAGGTACTGCAGGTATTGAAAATCCGACCTTTATGGATAAATTGAAAGCCTTATTGCGCGACCCGTTGAAATTCGGTCCCGGTTGGCAAATGGTTTTCATGAACTTCACCGTTAGTGGTGTCGGTATTTTCATGGCGATTAAGCTCGAAAAGATTTTCCGCGTATGGGATTCAAGAGAAGAACGCATTACTTTGGTTGGTCACTGGCACATTCTCGCCGCTTTGATAGCCACAATCATTCTTATGTACTACTGGGATATTTCCGGTATGAAAGGAAAAGTCAGAAAATGGGCGGGTTGGATTTTAATAATCGGTTCCGACATTGCCTTTGCTTCGGCTACGATTTTCTCGATGAAAAGATTGTTTGTCTCGGAATATAATCAAGGTCCCGTGGTTGACACAACAATGTTGTTAATTGACTTCGGACTTGGCGCTATTTTGGTTATGTTGGGTATTTTCCTCGTATGGAGACTTATCGACTTATTCCAGAAAGACGGTTTATGGAAGAAAGAAGCCGCTAATCCCGAGTTAGACGTCAATAGAATTTTCCCGAAAGAGCCTATTAAAGATGCTAACGTTGAAGTGGAGGAGGAAAAATGAAAAAAATAATAAACTTATTTTTGCTTTCGTTTTTGATTTTCGTCGTCTCCTGTTCTACACATGAAAATCGTAAAGTCGTTCCCATTAAATATATCGATACGGGAATAGATTCCGAAGCATGGGTAACCGTACCCGCAGGTGAATTTCTAAAAGGACAACATCGTCATCGTGTTAATATTGAAAAACCGTACCAAATAATGGTTACGGATGTAACAAACGCTCAATATGCCAAATTTTTGAACGAAGCCTTGGCAAAAGGAGAAATTAAAGTTCAAGCGGATACGGTTTGCGGTTATTATCCGGGAGAACCTTACGACGGTTGGAAACACGAATTCCCTGTTAAAGCTGGTGATAAATTGTACGTAAACCTAAAACATCCCGCTATGAGAATAAAATATGACGGAAAGAAATTCTACGTTGTAAAAGGCTTTGAAAATCATCCCGTAACTCTCGTAACGTGGTTCGGAGCCAACGCTTATGCGAAATTTTACGGCTGGAGATTACCTACCGAGAACGAATGGGAAAAAGCCGCACGCGGTACCGACGGACGTACTTTCCCCTGGGGAGAAGAAATCAGCTGTAAATATGCAAATTATATTGCTTGCCGACATTTGACCGAAAAACTTTACGGTCAAGACGTAATAACGACCCCAGTCGGTTTCTTTAACGGCAAAACTTACAAAAATAATGTTCAAACGCAGAATGCAATTTCTCCTTACGGCTTGTATGACATGGCCGGCAATGTTTGGCAATGGTGCGGAGACGATTATCCCGATATGCATTATCGCTGGGCAAGAGGCGGAAGCAGAAACAATTATGAAATCAATCTTTTCTCATGGCGCAGATTAAGTACGCAACCGTGGGATTACAGCATTTATATCGGTTTCAGATGCGCACGCGACGTACCCGAACCCGCGGCGGACAATAATGAAGAAACTGCAGCCGTTGAAAATAAATAATTATTTATAAACCTCCCCGCACAAGTGGCGGGGAGGGGCTTTTACAACAAAAGCGATTATTAAATAAAAAAACAGAAATAAAGATGAAAACATTAATTAAACATAAATTCAAACTGTATTGGCCGTTAATTAAAAGTTTGCAAACCGCTTTGTTGCTTATTACGGGAATAACAGGTTATATCAGCGCAAAATGTCCGGCGAAAAACGTTAACGAATTTGTTATTATGACCGTTGCGCTGTTTTTAACCGTAAGCGGCAGTACAATTTTGAATATGTGGTACGATAGAGATATCGACGCTAAAATGAACCGAACGAAACATCGTCCGTTGCCTTCGGGTGAACTAAACCCGAATGAAGTTTTGATTCTCGGATTGATTGTTTCTTTTGTCGGTTTGGCTTTGGCGTTTTCGCTGTCGTTTATTTTCGGTGCCGTTGTTTTTGCCGGATTGTTTTTTGACGTTGTCGTTTACACGATTTGGCTGAAACGAAGAACCGCCTGGTCGATAGTTTGGGGCGGAATATCCGGCGGAATGCCTATTCTTGCGGGTAGAGCTCTCGGTTTGGGACACATTGATTGGATAGGAATTCTGTTCTCATTGGCAATTTTATTGTGGATTCCGACACATATTCTAACGTTCAGCATGAAATATTTTGAAGATTATCAAGCCGCAGGTGTCCCGACATTTCCTTCTACGTACGGGAATCGTAAGACGAGAATAATTATCGCTTTATCGTCGCTTGGCGCGGCGATTGCCATTGCGACGGTTGCGTACGGTTTGGGATTATCCTGGGGTTATTTAAGATTATTCGCGGTTCTCTCGATAGGAATTCTCGGACTTGCGGCAACAAGCGTTTACAAACCGTCCGAGCGTGTAAATTT
Source organism: uncultured Melioribacter sp. (assembly GCA_964479645.1). Lineage (GTDB taxonomy): Bacteria > Bacteroidota > Ignavibacteria > Ignavibacteriales > Melioribacteraceae > WGAL01. Next base: position 22,751 of record CAYZMW010000073.1, read on the forward strand.
CGGTTTATTTAAATATGCATCGTTATACATGCTTGGCTCAATGATAATGATTATTATCGGAATGATGAAAGGATGAGCATTGCGATTGTCAATCGAATTATTTTTCTTTTAACGGGAATTTTAGCAGGTTACGAAATAGTGGCGGGAATGGATGATTTTTCCGACCTCGGCACTGCTATGTTCACCGTATCGTTCGGATTATTGCTATTGGCATCGCTTCTGCTTTTACTTATGGGCTTTGAAATAATGGAAAACGATTATGTGGCTGTCGTTACATCTTTAGTGCCCGTTTCTTTGTCCTTGGGGCTTGTCGTTGAAAAATTGGATAATTCCCACAATTATGCCATTCTTATCTCCGTTGCTTTTATTATAGCCGTTTTTTTGCGTTTTTTCTCAAAGGGAAAAATCGCATCATTATCGTTGGGAGTTCTGCACTTGCTTTCCGGTGCGGTTATTTTTATTCTTCCCATTTTACTTTATGCAATGAAAAAAGCCGATATTGAAATATTATTCATTAGTCTCGGAGGTATTCTCATTGGCATCGGCGGTGTTTTTCTCGGTTTTCTGAAAATAGGGAAAATGACTTTACGAAAAGAACAAATTCATAATTTTTTCCCGATGTTAATGTTTTTAACAACCGTTTTATTTATTCTCGGTTTAAGAACGGTTTGATATTAAAATTTTGTTCTTTATAATAAATCGGACATAAGGTTCTATTTATCTGTATGTAAGACTTGTTAAAATAGTCTTTTGATTAATTCACAAAAATAGGAGAACAGAGATGTTCAACGAAACTACTAAAACTCAACGTACCGTAATGGCGGTAACGGCAATTATTGCCGGCGTTTTAATGATGTACCTTTTCCCTACATTGGGCATGAAGACGTTAAAGATTGCCCTACGGGAAGTAATGGAAAGATTAATTCCGTTTGACCCGGATTTCTATCCTGCGGTACCGATTCTCGGTGCTACGTACTCAATTTGGTTTGTATTGTTGTGGCTCGGCGGCGCGTTCGCAATCGTAATTTCCAAGCAAATTTACGAAGGGAAGCACTGGGCGAGAAGCTTCATGCTCGGACTTTCCGCGATTCCTGCCGTTGCGGGGATGACAATGTGGATCCCTTGGATGGTATTGGTTGTATCCGACTATTCTAATGGCCCTGTCCCGGGAATTATTCCTCCGCCCGAATGGGCGACACCAGCCGCTCCTGTTTTGCCCGTAATGATTTTCGGTTTGGTGTTCTACTATATTTTCCTTCTGATGGATCAATCTTCGTGGAAGGAAAAAATCCTCAGATTAATTCCATACACCTATTTGGGAATTGTAGCGGGAATGGTTTTCATGAACGGACAACACGGTGTTCGTTACTTTATCTTTATTCCCGAATTGTTAACGAAAAATCCTCCCTCCGATTTTAATCCGCTCGGAAACTTCTTCACCAACTTGGATTATTACAACGCTCTTGCATTGACTACGATTTCTCAAGCGCAATTGGATACAATCAAAGCGGGCGTACCCGTAGATATTGTTACCAAATCTCATGAAATAGTAAGAGAAGTCGTTAAGTACAAAGAGCCGACTTACGATCCGAATACGTTGACCTTGTTGCTCGGCGGATTTATGAATTACGCTTCTTCGTATTTAATGATTATTGCCATTCCTTTCTTGGCAATGAAAAAGAAATTCGGATACTATACCGTTTTGGCTACGGCATTGGCAACCGCATTAATCGGTTTCGACGGTTATTTCGTCAGAAATTCCTTCGAATGGTTGGTCGGCGGTATTATGTCGTTAATTCTTTTCGTTATGTTCTTGATACCCGTATTTAAGAACATGTTCATTGAAGAAGAATCTGCTTCGTAAAATTAATTAAAATTTTTGCGGGGGACGTATGTTTTTCATTACGTCCTCCTCATTAAAACTGGAGGATGGGACAATGAAAAAAATATTATTAACGCTATTACTAATTACGTCAACATCTCTGTTGTTCGCTCAAAAAGCCGATCAAATGATTGGCGTTTCGGCATTGCAATTTGCCAGAGGCGGTGCAATTATTGCTTCTCCTGTTGACGCTCCGAGTATGATCTACAATCCCGCGGCTATCGGAGCGCTGGGTATTAACGGTGTCGGTTTTGATATGGGTCTCGGTGTTGTAAATCCGCCGAGAAAAATAACAAGCGCCATCGGTACGCCAATGGAAAAGACGACCGAAAGCGGTGCAAACGCTTATCTTGGGATGGGAAACGGTGTCGTATTTAAGATCAACGACAAATTGTATCTCGGTATGGCGGCAGGCGGAGTATCGGGTCTTGGAACCGACTTTGCGGCAAACACTTTACCCGATAATCCTAATACTCCTTTCCCCGAAAATACTTCAATCGTAACGAAAAAGGGATTATTGAAAATTACTCCCACTATCGCTTACAAGGTAACCGACAATTTAATTCTCGGTTTGTCACTACAAATCGGTAACCAATCCTTGGCTCTAAAATCTCCTGCATTTATTTTGCCTCAATCGGAACGTTGGGGATTCGGCGGAAGCGTGGGCTTGATATTTAAAGCGTTGCCCAACTTGCAATTCGGTTTGTCTTATACGTCGAAACTTAACGTAGAAGATTATGAATTCAACGGGACAAGCTTGGTACCGCCAACAGGCGGCGAAGGCGTTTATACGATGGATATGGATAGCCCGCAACAAGTCGCTTTCGGTGTCTCTTTTGCTCCTAACGCAAAACTTCTTATTGAAGGCGATGTCAAGTGGATTAATCAATCAGACGTAATGGACGAAATCGATTTGGTTTCGCCTACAGGTTACGTAATTCCGCTGAAATTCGGTTGGGACGACCAAATGGTTTATGCACTCAGTGCGCAATTCAGAGTTAATCCGATGCTTATGCTTATTGCAGGCTGGTCTTACGGTGCAACGCCGATTGACCCTGAAGACGTTCCCAACAACTTGGGCTCGATTGCGGTGGTTGAACATCACATTTCGATTGGTATTCAAAAAGCATGGAACGAACATTTGTTCTCCACTTTTTCGTACACACGCGGTTTGCATAACGAAGTTCAATCGAATACCACGCCCGCTCTTAAAATCGAAGCGGAATTCAATATGTTCTATTTCGAATTAAGTTACAGAATGTAATTTAATAACGTTCTAAAATAAAGCGGAAAAAAGAGCCGTTTTAAGACGGCTCTTTTTATTAAAATTTAATTTCACCGATATTGGAAAAAACGGATTTGAAAATGTTAAAAAAACTAAAACCAACTGTGGCAAGGAATTGTTTGATATTGTTATCGGCTGTAATGTGGAGTGTTATCGGGGCTTTTTTGAATTTCATTGCATCGCGTTGGTTGCCAAGTTTCGAAAATTGGCAAGTGGCGTTTACGTATGCTCTCGGAATTGTCGGCGGACTAATTATCGCTTTTTTCGGATTTAATAATTTGGCGAAAAAAAATCGCGACAGAATTAATCAATATCCCGAAAAAGTTTGTTTGTTCGCTTTTCAAAGGTGGCAAATGTATTTGCTAATCGCCGTAATGATGACAATGGGAATTTACATGCGTACGTCCGAACTAATTCCGAAATTTTTAATTGCGCCCGTTTATGTTGCAATCGGCTTGGCGTTGGTAATTGGAAGTTGGGTTTATTACAAACATTTATTGGACGAAAAGAAAGATAAAAACAAAAAAGTATGCTAATCACAAAATTTCAAATACAATGAATAATCTTAAAAAAATAATATTAACTTTTTTACTTCTCTTTTCGACGTCAAAAGCTCAAATGGAAATAAGCGGCTTTTTTGATGCAATCGGCGTCGCGAATTTTACGAATACGGAGAACAGCAGATTTTTAATAAATCAATTCGAATTGGATTTCAGTTATTTGCACAAGACTCATTTCTCGGTCGGTTCGGCATTGGCGTACAATAATGAGACCGAAAACATGGAACTTGCAATGGCTTTTATTCATTACTCTTTTGACGAAGGTCCCGCGAAACACCCGCGCCGTGTCGAAACTTATGACCATTCCGCATTGTTGGTGGGTAAATTCGATGTCCCCTTCGGTTTGGATTATCTCTCTTATGCGTCAATAGACAGACCTACGTTGACCCAACCGCTCGTAATGGAAAAAACAATTGCGGGTTGGAATGACGTCGGCGTGGATTTTCATCACTTCGCCGGAAATCTGAAGTTCGATATCTGGGCGCTTAACGGATTCAAAGCGGGCGTCGGACTCGGAGGAAACATTCGTTATCGGTTCTTTCCGTTTCTTGAAATAGGCGTTTCGCATTCTGCGGATATGGATAATTTTTTCAAAAACGTAAACGATTGGTTAAGCGGTGTCGATATCAGAATCGACACGGAAACCTTTGAAATCAAGTCGGAATTTTTGTGGATGAAAGGAGTTTACGAAGGCGTACCCGATACGGTTTTGAGCGATAATATGCACCACGGCGGTTATTTTCAAGTATTGACGCATCTCGATAAGTTTATCGAAATTCCTTTGTTTGTCGTGCTACGCATTGGCGGTTGGCAATGCTCGGAAGATATCGAAGATTTAAACGAAGCTCAAAAAAGATACACCGCCACCGTAGGATATGCGTTGCATGAAAATCTTTCTGTTAAATTCGAATTGGTGGTTAATGATTACGACGTTGCGCCGACAGAAACGTCGGGAATGCTTCAAATAGTTGTCGGATTTTAATTTCGGAGGTTATAATGAAAAAAATGTTCTTTATCATCGGTGCCGTTTTGGGCGGACTTGTTGTGGCTATCGGAGCGTACGGAGCTCACGGCGGACATGAAATTCTGGTTAAGCACAATGCGCTCATTACTTTTTCCAAAGCCGTTCGTTATCAAATGCACCACGCTATAATGCTGGTAATTGTAGCTTTGGCGATGGACGCGTGGAAAGAACAAACGAAATTGCTGAACTTGGCGGGATGGCTCTTTCTTGCCGGAATAGTTTTCTTTTCGGGAAGTCTTTACATTATTGCGTTCGCGCAAGTTAAAATGGGTTACATTACTCCTCTTGGCGGCACCGCTTTTGTTGCGGGCTGGTTCGTTTTGGCTTATGCGGCGTACAAAGCCAAAATCGAATAAGAAAGTAAACCGGGGAATGGGATCGGGTTATGAAATCGAGGCGAAGAAACTTTTCCCGCGGCTGATTGTAATAGCAAGATAAATTGCAATGATAAAATCGCAAATTAACGTTATATTAAATTTTTGAAAAAAGAGTTTTAAAATATGAGCTATTACGACAGAGATTATTACAGACCGACGGGGTTCGGCGGGTTTAGTTTTTTCCCGCCCGTTATTAAGAAATTGTTGATTATCAATATTGCGGTGTTTTTCTTTCAACAAATTTTCAATAACATCACATTCGGCGGTGTTCCCGGTTGGTATATCATAAACAGATATTTCGCGCTTAATCCGATTGTCGGTTTCGACCGTTTCGGCGAACCTTATAACTTTCAAATTTGGCAATTGATTACATACCAATTTCTGCACGGAAGTTTCGGACATATATTTTTCAATATGTTAATGCTTTGGATGTTCGGAATGGAAATCGAAAACATTTGGGGTTCGCGCAAATTTCTTGTCTTTTACTTACTTTCCGGAATTGGCGGCGGATTAACGCAAATTCTTTTCGCTCCGCTTTTGGGGGATGTGCTTGCGCCTACAATCGGCGCATCAGCGGCTGTTTTCGGCGTTATGGTCGCATTCGGAATGATGTTTCCGAACCGTTACATTTATATTTATTTTCTTGTGCCGGTTAAAGCCAAATATTTAATCGCTTTTCTGATTTTAATCGAATTGATGTCGGTCAGCGGATTTACTTTCATCGCGCATCTTGCGCATATCGGCGGCGCTGTTACCGCGGCGATTTTCATTTTGCTTGACAGACGATACCATTTTACTTTTAACAGAATGTTCGATTTCTTTTCATCGCCGAATAAACCGCGCGTAAGACGTCGCAAACCAAAACGCGATTTTCAATTCAGAAAGCCGCCGCGTTTCCAAGACGACGAAATTCAAGAAGCGCAATTTTACGATATTACAGACGAGGCGCGGAAACCTGACGAGGATTTAATTACGCAGGAAGTAATCGACGCGATTCTTGATAAGATTTCCAAAGGCGGTTATCAAAGTCTTACCGAAAGAGAAAAACAAATCTTGTTCGAAGCGAGCAAACGCAAAAAGTATTAGTATGAATTTCCGCAAATATACGATTTTGTTTCTTGCGTTGTATTTCGCCGCGTGTTCCGAAGTCCCGGAAAATCAAGTGCAAAAACTTGCGCGTGTTTATGTCGATTTGGAAATTGCGCGTGAGTTTTCGGTGAATGCGGATTCACTGAAAGTCAAAACGGGGAAAGTTTTTGCGAAATATAATTTGACAAAAGCGGAATACGATTCGCTGTTAAAATCAATTCCGGAGAAATCGGAAACGTGGAATAAATTTTTTGCATACGCTCAATCTTATTTGGATTCATTGCGTCTCTCCGCAACGAAAACGCCGGCCGAGAAAAAAACGGTTCACAAAAAAGGATTGTAGTTTTTTTCGTAGCCGATGGTGGTTTGTTTTCCGTGTCCCGAAAGCACTACTGTTTCGTCTGGTAAAACGAACAAACGGTTGTAAATCGAATCGAGTAGCACGTCGAAATCGCCTTCCCACAAATCGGTTCTTCCGACGCTTTCGAAAAAAAGAACGTCGCCCGTAAAGCAGACGTTATCTTGTTGCGAATAAAGCGAATATTCGCCCGGCGTGTGTCCCGGCGTGAAAAGAAGTTGTAATTTCGTTTCGCCCAATTGCAGTTCGTTCAAATCTTCGAAAAACAAATCCGCTTGCGGTGAGCGTTTTAATTCTACGCCGTAACGTTTCGCTTCGTCGTACATTATCGGAAGCAGAAATTCGTCCCCGCGCGGATAAATCAATTTCGCTTCGTAATTTTCGGTTAAAAACGCGTTGCCGAAAATATGGTCGATGTGCAAGTGAGTGTTGATAACGTATTTCAAATTTACGTTCGAATTGCGAAGGCTTTCGCTCAAGCGTTTTTCTTCGCTTTCGTTCGAGCAACCCGGGTCGATAATCGCCGCCGCGCGAGTCGCTTTGTCGATAATCAAATAAGTGTTTACTTGAAACGGACTGAAAACGAAAGTTTGAATTTCAAGCATTATCCGAAGTTCTTTCTTAAACGTTTTTCGATTTTCGAAACGTAGTTTTTGTAGTTGTCGCGCGTTTCTTCGAGAGAATCGCCGCCGAATTTTTCGACGAAGGTTTCCGCAATCGACCAAGCGAGCATCGCTTCCGCAACAACGCCGCAAGCCGGCACCGCAACCGTGTCGCTTCTTTCGCGCCGCGCTTTCTTTTTCGAAAAATCTTTCAAATCAATGGTATCGAGCGGACGCATCAACGTTGCAATCGGTTTCATCGCGACGCGAATTACAACGGGCAGTCCGGTGGAAATTCCGCCTTCCGTTCCGCCCGCGAAATTCGTTTTACGCGTCAATCCTTTTTCCGAATGAATAATTTCGTCATGTACTTCCGAACCGAATTTTTCGGCAATCTTGAATCCCAATCCGAATTCGATGCCTTTTACCGCGTTAATCGACATTACGTTTTTCGAAATCACGGTGTCGAGCCGTCTGTCGTAATGCACGAAACTGCCGAGCCCCGCCGGCAAGCCCGTGGCGATTATTACGCAAGTCCCGCCGAGCGAATTTCCCGTTTTTTTCGCTTCGTCTATTTTCGCGATTATTCTTTTTTCGTGAGATTTTTCAATCGTGCGGACTTCGCTCTTTTCGGCGCGAGCGAGAATTTTTCCCAAATCCGTTTTGTCGAATTCGGCATTTTTAAGAATGCGTACGTAGTGATTTTTTTTCGAATAAACGCCGCCGATGCTTTCGACGAAACTTCCGATTGCAATTCCGAATTCCGCGAGAAAGCGTTTTGCAATCGCTCCCGCCGCAACGCGCGCCGCCGTTTCCCTTGCGCTTGAACGTTCAATAGAATTGCGAATATCGTCAAAGTTGTATTTGGTAACGCCCGTCAAATCGGCGTGTCCGGGGCGGGGAACGGTGATTTTTTCAACGTCCGCAGGGCGTTTCCCGGCGACGCTCATTTTCTTTTCCCAATTCTTCCAATCGCGATTGAAAATCGTTAATGAAATCGGTGTGCCGAGAGTTTTCGAAAAGCGAACGCCCGCCGTAATGCGGACTTCGTCGCTTTCGATTTTCATTCTTCCGCCACGTCCGTATCCTACTTGTCGGCGTTTTAATTCTTGGTTAATGAATTCGGCGGTTAGCGGAATGTTGGAAGGAAATCCTTCGGCTATCACCGTCAGCGCTTCGCCGTGCGATTCGCCCGCTGTTAAAAATCTAATCATTTCGTTTACCTTATTCGTCGTAGTGTTCTATTTTTCGTGCCGATGTGAAACTGTCCAAATCGTAATTGATTTTCGTATCGGGCATGCGCAGTCGTCTTATCTTTACGCCCGAAGCGGCGAAAAACTCTTCGGCTTTCGTGTCGTGATAATCCGAAAAGACCACAACTTCCTTTATTCCCGCGGCAATTAGCGCTTTCGTGCAATTGGTGCAAGGCATGTTAGTAACGTAGCAAGTCGCGCCTTCCGTGCTTATTCCGTGAATTGCGCACTGAATTATCGCGTTCATTTCAGCGTGAATCGTGCGAATGCAATGCCCGTCTTCAATCATGCAACCGACATCGTAGCAGTGGGGTTGTCCGGGTAGCGAACCGTTGTAGCCCGTGGCGAGAATGCGTTTATCTTTAACGAGAACCGCTCCGACGTGCATGCGCGGACAGGTGGCGCGTTCGGAAACCAACATCGCCATTTTCAGAAAATATTCGTCCCACGAAGGACGCACATATTTTTTTTCTTCCGCCATTTTTTCTCCGAGTTTTGTTTTGGCAAAAATAATAAAAATCGCACAAATCTTTACGGAATTAACGCAGTGGGGATTGCAATTAACGGAGATTTGTTTATATGTTGCGATGCGATGTTCGTTTTCGGCGGCGAGTGAATTTATCCGTTTTTCCCGGAACGTTTTTTTACGCTTGAAATCTTAAAAACCAAAATTTGCGATTGCGTGAGAACGTAAAGTTTTTTCCGAATGATAACTGAATCGACAATAAAATCGGCGCCGAGATGTTTGGAAATCTTGTTAAGCAAATTGGTTTTCCCTGTTCTCAAATCGATTGAAATGATTTCGTAAAGACCGTTGACCGTGATGATTTTTCCGAAAATATTTATATTTTCGGCTTCGAAAGGGAGCGTGTAGATTTGTTTGCCGTTGCCGAACAAATCGAAAATCAGAATTCTTTTTTTGTCGAGAACGAATAAATCGTTGTTTTGAGAAATGGCGAGTTTTTTAGGTTCGACGAAAGTGAATTTGCCCGAAGTTATCGTCCCGATTTCGTCGATGAAATTGCCGAACATATCGAATTTTAATATTCGCAGATTGTCGGAATCGAGAATGAAAACGTCGCCTTGGTCCGAAACCGCGACGCTTTGCGGGAAAACCGTTGTGGCTTCGTCTTTAATTTCGAATTGATAATTCAGAAAGCGGTCGAAAACTTGAATACGGTTGTTGTTTTTGTCCGCCACATAGACTTTCAGAGGCGTCGCGAAAACGTCCACCGGGTCGTCGAACGCCGATTGTTCCCAACCGTAACCGCCGACGCTTGCGGTTTCGTTTCCGTTCGTGTCGATTTTCACGACGGTTTCGCTTCCTTCGCAAGCGACGTAGAAAAATCCCGTGGTGACGTAGGAGAAGGAAGACGCGCCGTCGAAAGAGCCGAATGAATTTTCAAAAGCAAGTTTTTGCGCGCCCGTAAAGCCGGCGAGTAGAACGGAAAGCAATAAAATCCGTTTGACGCTCATTAATTTTGCTCATTTCTTTTTTTGTTACGAAAATAATTCATATTGTCGTGAAAAGCCTTTTTTTCATCTTCGGACAAAAGATTTTGCGCCACGTCGAAAGCTATTTCGAGCCAGCGCAAGTTGAATAATCTTGCGGCTTCTTGGATATCTTTTTCGTAGTGCTTTTCGTCTTCTCTTGTTTTTTCGCCGAACTTAATGAAAGCCAAAGTATTGATGTAATTGTGGACGTCGGGATTGTTGGCAAGGTCAACCAAGCCGAGCAAGTATTCGGGGAATTTGAGAATTAATTCGATGGCTTTTTCGCCCGCTTTTTTCATCATATCGGTTTTATTTAATACGCGTAAACGGGAATCGCCCGCCACTTTTATCAATTTGAAAATTGCTTCTTCCGCAAGTTGAGAATTTTTCGAGCCTTTTTCGAAAGCCTTTTCAATCGCGTTTTCAATACTTTCGTTTATTATGCTTTTCGCTTTCGAAACTATTTTTTCCCCGTAATGAATTAAATCGTTCGAAATACGTATTATTTCTTCGTAACGACCTTCTTCGGCAAAGCTTTCCAATTCGGAAATACTCATTTCCGGTTGTTCGATTTTCATATCGCTCCAACCCTTGCTATTGCGCGCAAGAATTTCCGCGTATTTTGCCGTGGCGATATCGATTTTCTTCTTTATCTTGTCAGTCGTAGCGAGAACGTGCACATAATTTTGCGCAAAGGACAAAATGATATCGGAAGAATATTCGGATTCGACCTTAAACGTAATTAAAATTTTTCCGCTTAATTCCCCGAATTTCGGCTTGCCGAGTTTCGAATTGGGGTGAGATTTTTTGAAAGCGTTAAGAGCTTTGCGTACACTGTCGATTTCGTTTTTATTGTCAATTACAATTGAAATTGTATCGAATTTCATACTATCCCGCAATCAATGGTTGAATGATGTTTATTTCTTCGGGTTTCAATAAATTTTTCGTCCGATTGTAGATTTCCTTTAACAATTGATTGTCTAATTTCGATTGTATTTCGGAAAACGAATAATGTTGTCGCTTCATGTTTTCCACGAACGCAATTGCCGAACGAATTCGCACGTAATCGTCAATATCCGAATTTTTCATTATTTCAATCAGTTCGTCGGAATATTTATTGTGTCTTTCCACCAGTTTAATGGCGTTAAAACCCGCTTTTTGCGAAAGGTCCCGAAACTCCCCGTCGTTGAGCGTTTTATTGCTCATTAAATCTTTTAAAACCTGCATCGATTTATTGATGTTTCGAGGATTGTTCATCGTATTTTTCACCGCTCTTTTTATTTCGTTTTCCACCGTGGTGATTAAAACGGTTTTCGCGCGATTTATTATTTCTTCGCCTTTCTGTATCATCTCTTCGGCTTCGTCCACAACTTTGTCGGGCTCTTCGGAATGAAGCATTTCCGCGAATTTCACCGTCGTTTCGTCAACGGGAACGATTTCGTTAATGTCTTCTTCAATTTCGTGAATTTTCTCCGAACCGTTCGTTTTATTGGCGAAATCGATATCCCGCAAGACTTCTTCGTCGAATTCGTTGGAAACGAGCGCCATTATGCGTCTGATTTTCTCATTGGTCGCTACGAATCTCACCTGTCTGTTCAAGGCTTCGAGAATGAATTGTTCGGAAAAAAGTTCGTCTATTATCACGTTTATTACGGTTTTGATATTTCCGTCCATATAAACCCGATATTGCGTTTCGTCGAGTTCGAGTTCTTTCAAAAGCGCTTTGACACGACGAAAAACCACTTCGGGTTGCTGATGCGGTTCAACCACAATTGTAAATCTTTCGGGATTTTGCATTTCAACCTTATTTTATATATAGCTAATCACTATATTATCGAAAAAACATTTCATAAATTTATCTTTACAAGTCGGAATTTAAGAAAAACGTTCGAAATTTATTTGAGCAAAATCATTTTTTTTGTCGTGACGAATTCTCCCGCGCGTAGCGTATAGAAATAAACGCCGCTTGGCAAATCGCTTGCATCAAAACGAACCGAATATTCACCAGGCGCTTGTTTTTTGTTCACAAGCGTCGCCACTTTTTGTCCCAGCGAATTAAACACATGTAGAGCCACAGTTCCGCCAAAGCGGGATGCCTCAACGCCGCTTGTTACGGGCAGAGAATATGAAATCGTTGTTGTCGGGTTAAACGGATTCGGGTAATTTTGCGCAAGTTCGAATTTGAAATTTTTTCTTGAATCGTTTTCGACGTCCGTTATTCCGTCGAGAAGAAAATCGAACGCCTTTTCGAAAAGTTCTTTTTTTCGATTTTCGTCGTAAACCGTTTCGAGCGGAAAACCGAAATAAACCGTTCGTTCGTATTCGTCGCCGTACGAAATTCCCGCAAAGCCTTCGTTCGGATTAACATTAACATATTTCAAATCGTTCGATGAATCCGCAACGGCGGACTTAATTGCATCGGGATAACCGACGTTAAATGTTCCGTTAGTGCCGTTATCAAAAGAAAACGTGCCTGAATAATCGATTGCGCTTCCCGCGACGTTTTCAATCGTGTAATAAGTGTAAGGCATGTTGTCGGGAGCGTCGGAAACATATTCGGCGTGCAAGATTTCGGAGTAAAATTCTTCGTCGAACCATGTCGAGAAATCTTCGTCGCTCAAATCGTATCCGAGTTCCGAACCGCTGATAAACAAACGCGCGTAGCAATCGATGCTGTCGAAAACCGTACGAATGAATTGTTGTTCGGCGTAATTCAACGTTTCGGTTTTTCTGCTTTCGTTTCCGAGCAACCAGTAAAGAAACGGGGAAGGCGGCTCAAATCCTCTAATTATCGCTTCGTTATTCGCCGAGTAAAACGGAATTCCGTACTCATCGAAAAGCGGAGCCGTTTTCGTAATGTAATCGAATTTATTACCGTTGCCGTAATATCGGTCGAAACCGTCAACGATGAGGAAAGTTTTGTCCGTAGCGGGATTGCCGTCATAAGAATTAACCGCAAGCGTTGTTGTCGCCGATGAAATTCCGCCGGAGTTTACCGCTTTTACTTTGTAATAACGCGTGTTTAATATTCCTGCTTGCAAATCTTCTCTCGGAAGAAGGACGAGCGTGTCGTTTACCGTGGTCGAATCGTCGAAAATAACTCCGTCGGAACTTTCGTAAACGATGTAACCGATTGCGCGCGGCGAGGAAGAAAATTTAAGTTCGGCGAATATTTCGCCGTTTTGTTCGATGCCGCGCACGGAAAAAGCGACTGGCGGTTCTGGACGAATTTCGTTCCCGTCGCCGAATTTGTTGTTTATCAAATCCCACAGTTCCGTGCGGTTGCCGTCGAAACCGAGCGCCCAAATACCGACGCCTTTTAGGTTTCGCGAAACCGCGAAATCGTATTTTGCTCCGAGGCTTTCGGTATTGTCGTACCAAATTTGATGTGTGCTGTCTTCGCGCCAAGATAGCCACGGCACTGAATAGTTTTGTGACCAGCGTTTTTCGTTCCAGTCGTAACCCGATTTTACGGTTCTGTACGACAAGTAATCGAGAAAGTTTGTTGTTTCCGAATTTTCATTATCGTTTTCGGTTTTCCAATGAATACCGTAATAGGGGACGCCGAGAATGATTTTTTCGGAGGGCACTGCGGCGAATTGTTCGTCAATCGAGCGTGTAACGTTGATGCCCGAACCTGTCAACGGCGCGCTTGGTCCGCTTGTTTCGCTCCAAGCGCCGAAGTAATCGTATTCCATAACGAACAGATAATCGCATGCCGCGGCGAGACCTTCGAAATTCCAGCCTCCCCAGTTCCACGCGGGAGCGTCGAAAGAAACTTCGAGATTTTCATCGAGATACGAATTCAGTTCGGATACGAAATTGTTTAGTAGGTCGCCGCGGTCGCTTTCGTAAAGCCCCTCGAAATCCAAATTAACGCCGTCGAGATTGTTTTCCGAAATTACCGACGCAATATTCGCAAATAAACCGTCGCGCGCTTCTTCGCTTGTCAAAAGCGTGTGAGTTGTATTATTATCGAACGAAATCACAGACATTACCACTTTAACGTTATTCGCATGCGCGGCTTCGATTAGGTCGTTCCAGGGCCAGGCGAGGGGAAGGGTCAGTCCGCCGAGCGTATCGGCGGTAAAGCCGAAAACGGCGATGTGCGTCAATAAATCGAAGCGTAAATAATTTTTTGTATCGCTTACGTATTCCCAATCGGGCAGAAAACCGAAGACCGTTTTCGAAAGATTTTTTTTCTTTATTTTTTCGGACGAAAGAGGAAGTCTCGCCTTGTTCATAGCCAATTCTTTTTGCGTTCTTTCTTTTTCGTAAAAATATTGATGAACGCTTTGGGCGGAAAGAGCGGCGGCAAGTAATATCGTTATGAAGATGATTTTTCTTTTCATTTTATCACGACGTTTTTTATTAGTTTTTGTAAATTAAAGATTGATTTTGTTTAACACAAATTTTTCCCGTTTTTTGTTTTGCCGACGCTTTTTTTATTTATACGAATTGTCTTATATTTTAGAATTAAAGAACGGAAAACAAGTCGTTTTGTTTTACCGTAAATCCAATTTGATGAAAATAAAAAAACGGAGATTTGATGAAAAGAATATTCGCACTTACGATTGTTTTGTTTTTCTACGCCGCGAGCGTATTTGCTTCGGGCGGAATTAAATGGCATTCTTTCGACGAAGGTTTGGCGAAAGCGAAAAATGAAGGCAAATTTTTACTTGTCGATTTTTACACCGATTGGTGCAAATGGTGTAAGGTTATGGACGAAAAAACCTATTCGGACCCGAACGTGCAGAAAACAATGAAAAATCTTTTTGTGGCTGTCAGATTGAACCCCGAGAAACCGGGTACGGTGCATTTTATGGGACAAGAATATCAGAACAATCAATTTGCGCAAGCCGCGGGCGTTACGGGTTATCCTTCCACCGGACTTTTTACGCCGAAAGGCGAATTTATTACGATTATTACCGGTTATCTCGATATTCCGAAATTCAACGGGATGGTTAAATATTTGAAAGAAGGATATTACAAAAAACTTTCTTACGACGATTATTCGCTTTACGTTTTGCTTGAAGATAAATTGAAAGAAAATCCCGACGACGCGGGTTTGAATTTTGTTGTCGGCTATTTTCAGTCCGAAGTTTTTCAGGATTATTCCGAGGCGTTAAAATATTATAAAAAGGCGATTGCCGCTGACGGCAAATTTGCCGAGGCTTACGCCGCCGCATCGAAAACGTACGAGAAACTCGGGAAATCGAAGTCCGCAAAAGATTATATGAGTAAAGCGAAAAAATTCGGTTTTACGGTGGACAATCAGATTTTCGAAAAAGTCAAAGAAATCGTTAACAAAGTTTTATCTTAATTTGTCGAGGAAAGATTTTGGCGATGTCTCGTTTTGATTACGACGCAATAGTGCTCGGTACGGGTCCCGGCGGGGAAGGCGCGGCGATGAAATTAACGAAGTCGGGCTTTTCCGTTGCGGCTTGCGACTATTTCCCGAATATAGGCGGGCATTCCACGCACAAGGGAACAATTCCGAGCAAATCGCTTCGTCACGCCACCGAAATTCTTGAAGAACGCGATACTTTAAGAACCACCGATTATACGGAACTTCTTAAAACGGCTTACGAAGTAATAGATAAACAAATGAAATTGCGTCGCTCGTTTTACGAAAAAAATTGGGTCGATATAATCAACGGGCACGGAAAGTTTTTGGATGCGAATACGATTGAAGTTACATCACCCGACGGCGTCAAAAAAATTTATCGCGCGCGTTATTTCGTAATTGCAACCGGTTCGCGTCCGTATCATCCTCGCGACATCGATTTTTCTCATCCGAGAATTTTGGATAGCGATAAAATTCTTGAATTGAAAGAGCATCCGCGCTCGCTCACTATTTACGGAGCGGGCATAATCGGCTGCGAATACGCGTCGATTTTCAGAGGTCTTCGGACGAAAGTTAATCTCATTAACACGCGTTCGAAGTTGCTCGATTTTCTCGACGATGAAATTATCGATGCGCTTGCTTACCATTTGCGCGAAAGCGGTGTTATCATTCGTCATAATGAAGAATACGAAAAAGTGGAAGCGGACGACGAGGGCGTAACCGTTTTTTTGAAAAGTAATAAGAAAATCAGAACGGATTATTTATTTTGGGCGCAGGGGAGAACAGGCAATTCCGATAAGCTCGGATTGGAAAATCTCGGAATAGTTCCGGACGGGAAAGGCTCTATTCCCGTTAATGAATTTCATCAAACAGCCGTGCCGAATATTTACGCCGTCGGCGATATTGTCGGCTTTCCCAATCTTGCAAGCGCTTCGTACGATCAAGGTCGATTTGCCGCGTCGCATATCGTAAATGACGAAACGAACAAAACGCTTCTGAAACACATGCCTATCGGAATTTACACTCTGCCCGAAATAAGTTCAATCGGTATGAACGAAAGAGAACTTACCGAGAAAAAAATTCCTTACGAAAGCGGAAGAGCGTTTTTCAGAACGCTTACTCGCGCGCAAATTACGGGGCATACCACGGGAATGCTGAAAATTCTGTTCCATCCGCAAACGCTTGAAGTTCTCGGAATTCATTGTTTCGGACACGGCGCATCCGAAATAATTCACATCGGACAGGCTGTAATTTCGCAAAGCGGTAAATCTAACAGCTTGATGTATTTTATCAACACCACTTTCAATTATCCTACAATGGCTGAATCTTATCGCGTTGCGGCGCTTAACGGCTTGAACAAAGTCGATATTTAATTTTAGTGGCAACGTTCGGCGGTGAACAGTGAACAATTCTAAATTCCAAATTCTAAATGTTTGATAGCGTTTAGCGTCGAGCGGACAGCGTTCAGTAGTTAACAGTGAATAGTGAACAGTTTCCCGATGTTGCTGGCCTTTGTCTTCCCCCCGAACACCTTCTTTCTTTGCGAACACCGCCGAAGGCGGGGAAAGTAATCTGTTGGTTTGTTAACGGAAGGCTACTCAGCGCAGTAATTTGACAGATTCCTTCGTCCCGCCAAAGGCGGGAACTCGGAATGACTGTGTTTATTTGGCGCGGCGCAATAATACTACAGATTACTTCGTCCTTGCCGATTTCGTCGGCGCGTCCTCGCAAAAACATACAGCGCAGAAATTGTTCACTGTTAACTGTTCACTATTCACTGAAAAACGCCTTTAAGTTTTTAATAGAAAAGTTTTTTCACTTCCCCGATTGCAATTTTTCCAATTTGCTACGAAACGTACTGCGCGGCAAGTCCAATAATTCCGCCGCTTTCGAAATGTTGCCTTTCGCTTTCTCCAAAGCCCAAGTAAAAATTTCAATTTCCTTTTCGTGAATAAACTCGTTGTATGACGGATAGTTTTGCTTTCTTTCCGGAATTTTTTCGTCGCGAGTGACT